>DATEPF010000208.1:0-4786 GCA_035273325.1 Pyrinomonadaceae bacterium
CATCCGGCGCCGGCGAGCTGCTGGGGGTTGTTTACTGGGAAGACAAGAAATTCCTTCAACTCGACGAAGAACTTAAGAAGTTGGTTACTCATTGGGGCGCCGATCCAATTTGGCTAACCAACGCCACGACCGAAGTTGCTCACAAAAACAATTTCTCGGGATTCACGGAAAAGGCAGACGGTATAAGGCTGTCTGAGTTTCAGCAAGACGTTTCGGTTGTGGGGTATCCCGTCCATTTTGATAACGAGCGAAAGCTATGGTTTTCGGATATCGAGATGAACGTTGGCGACTCATATGCGGCGTTTATCAGATTAGCGCTCGTTAGATTTCAACCAAACTCCGTGCAACATGCAGAAATCTCACCAGTGGTGCGCGCCGAGTTTGTGCAACTGGCGCCGCGACGTTCCGCGAGTATCACAACTACGACCACGGCAACCGGCGCAACTATGCATGTCGTCGTGAAGGGACTTACCTTCCAGGCTTCAAGTGCCACAGCGGCAGCCTCGCGAATTCAAAGCCCATTCGGCAAAGAATCCGTGCACACAGGCCACGCTGCCGTCGAAGCGCTCTTGCAGAAGCGTGATCCTAATATGGGCCAGGATCCGCATCTCGGTTGGCAGACTATCTCAGTCACGGTGTTGAAACATAACGTGACCACAAACCTCGGCGTGTGGGAAGGCTTCGTTACGCTTGAAGAAACACTGGTGCCCGATACTTTCCGGATCCTGCTTCAGGAATACGAGTGGTATCGATCGGATAATGAGATCGAGGATGCAGAAGAAAAGGTAACTTTCGGGCGGCGGATTGTTTATGCAGACGCGATTCCGCTGGGGTGATGCAGCGTGTTCGCGTGTCGTTCGCGGATCCTTTTTTTAGCTGCCTCGACCTGCTACTGTCCGCTTTTTGCGCCCAACCGAATGACGCGCGTAGTCCCATCAGAAAACCTCACAACATGACTACCATCCGCTGTGCGGAATGATTGTGGCGCGGTCGTTTTGTCGGGTCGCGTTTGCGGTCGGATTCCAGCAGTCGGCTCAGCGACGGCTGGTTCGGGTAGGTGGATATTAGGCGCCCCGACCTTGCGGCGAATGCGGATGTTCCCGCCAGCCTCTTGAATTACTCGCTGCTGCGTCGGACGGGGTTCTGTTCTTATCTCTCTGATTGCGGCGGTCGGCTCTGTTTGATTGCGTGTCTTCAGTTGGGTGTTAGATTGCGCCGCAGGACGCACAGACTTACTTGCAGACGCTGTGCTGGCAGGGACACTGGATTGGGCCGACGATGGTTCGACTGCGTCCAGCCAGCTGGGCGCACCATAAAGCACGCCCGCAGCAACTGTCCCGATCAACAGCACTACAGCGGTTAATGCACCCGGACCAAATCTCCGCTCTGACGCCACCATTGCCAAATTCAAACTTGCGGCAGCCGGCCTCGCAGCTTTTGTGAACTCCGTGTTAGTCGAATCGTCAACAACAACTCGCGCAACCGGTGGCGTACTGGTTTCGCGTCCGAGGCGCTGAAGTGCTTCGCGAAATTCAGCAGCCGTTGCGAACCGCTCTTCCGACTTCAACGCCATCGCCTTATGAAGTATGGTTGAAATTTCCAACCCCACAATCGGGTGAATCTGATTCGCCAGTTGCAGCGGATCCGGTTCACCGTTCAGTAGAGCCGAAGCCCGGGCGAGCGCGTCAGGCGGTTTAGTTCCGGTCAACAGATGGTAAAGCGTAGCACCCAGGGCGTAAATATCACTCCGCGGATCGGTCCGTTCATCTTGAATCTGTTCGAGTGGAGCGTAATGTTTGGTGTAACCAAAAAATGCGCGAGAGGAAGTGAGTGAAGAGTCACCGTTTTGCGCTTTCGCCAGACCGAAATCGAGAAGGGCGATCTGGCCAGTAGAAGTTAGTTTGAGATTGTGCGGTTTAATGTCCCGATGGATAATCTGCCGCTCGCGTGAGTGAAGGTAGTTGAGAGCATCGAGCAATTGGTCGGCCCACGCGATCACTAGATCGTGCGGGAACGGCCCTGGCTGCTTCCCGATGATCCGGCCCAGATCGATACCGCTTATAAACTGCATTACCAGGAACGCACGATTCCCTTCCACAAAGTGATCGGTAACGCGCGGCAGAGCTGGATGCTGCGTGCTCGCAAGCAAACGTGCTTCATGCTGAAACTGTTTCCGCATAGATGGTTCAGCGGAAAGCACTTCTTTCAGCGCGACAGTTATGCCGAGCCGTTCATCCACAGCCTCATACACCGCGCCCATTCCGCCTTTACCAAGTTGTCTTACGATTCGGTAGCGGCGCTGCAGCCGAGTCTCAGATAAGAGTGTGGAGTTGACGACGTCGTTTGCTGAATCAATTGATGAAGTCATGCGATGCTCCCATGTGCGAGGGCGGCGAGTTATTTTTGCGAGAAAGACTTACTGCGTTAATCGGGGAGTGATTCCGGCTGGACAAGAAGTTGGTCGAGGAAGTGACCAACGTCGTGATTGTCAGTATAAGTCAGTGAGGAAACCGCGCACAAGTGGGTGTTATTGTCCGATAAACTTCAGTTTGCCGGCACCGGCGACAAGCTGAGCAGGTCGCATATCACACTAGTCGCCGCTGGCGCCAACTCTGGCGTGCTCGCGCGTCTCATCGGCCGCGTCACGCATTTCGGCAACGGCTTCTGCCGTCTTTCGTCTGGGCCGGCGACGCATCCCGGAGAACTTACCGCGAACACCGCCGAATGTTGTTGATATCTTCCTCCAGTGGGACGTGTGACGTAGGTCGTCCAGGAGTGAATACACCACCGGGGTCGCCAGCAAAGTGAGAAGCAGGGACAGCGTCTGTCCACCGATAACGACGACTGCTATTGAACGACGCTCTTCAGAACCGGGACCAGTACCGAGAGCCAACGGCAACATACCCGCAACCAGCGCCAACGTAGTCATCAATATGGGACGAAGGCGATCCCGGTTTCCCTGCATGATTGCTTCGTCGCGTCTGATGCCACGCTCTCGCAGATTGTTCATGTGATCGATCTGCAGAATGGAGTTCTTCTTCACCACGCCAAAAAGCACAAGTATTCCCAAAGCCGAATATAAATTGAGCGTGTCACCCGTGGCCCACAACGCCAACATGGCAAAGGGCACCGACAACGGCAAGCTGAGCAGAATAGTCACCGGGTGGACAGTGCTTTCAAACTGCGAAGCCAGGATCATATACATGAAAATAATCGACAGGATGAACGCCCAGATGAACTCGGTAAACGTGCGTTCGAGTTCGCGCGCCCTTCCCGAAACGGTCGTGGTATAGGCGGCAGGAAGGTTCATCTCTGCGACCTGCCCGCGTAGCGCTTCAATGCGATCGGCCAACGCGTAACCCGGAGCGACTGACGCGCGCATAGACACCTGTCGTTCGCGGTCGAGGCGGTCGATTCGGGACGGGCTGGTCTCGCGCGTAATCTTCACGACGTTATCCAGCCTTACCAGGCCGCCACGCGATGAAGGTACATAAAGCCGGCTGATTGCGCCCACATCGCTGCGATCTGCATCAATCAGTCGCAGTTGGACGTCATAGTCTTCGTTAACCGTGGCGTCCCTGAAGCGAGAGGCTTCTTCGTCGCCTCCCACCATCACGCGCAGGCTAGTCGCGATATCGGAAGTATCAACACCGAGATCGGCGGCCCGCTCGCGGTCAATTGCTACGCGCAGCTCCGGCTTGTTTAGTTTCAGTGAAGTGTCCGCGTCAACAATGCCGCCTACTTTCTCCGACCGTTTGACCAGCTCGTCAGCGTACTCAGAGAGGGCATTAATGTCCGGACCTCGCAAGACGAAGTCGATGTCGAAACGCCCGCCAGCACCGAAGTTAAAGGAGGGGGCATTACGCACGCCGGCACGAAGCGGCGCAAACTTTCGCAGCCGGCTGCGCACTTCCTGCATCACGTCCTGTTGAGAGTAGTTGCCCCGAAACGCATTCAGCGGATTGCCCTTCTTTGTCTCCCGCCAAATACGGGTCAGCGAAAGCGTGCGGTCCTCGTGCGGCTTAATGCGAACGTACATGCCACCCTGATTGACCCCGCCAAGGAAGGAACCGCCAACGTTCGTCAGAATGAAATCCACGCCAGGAGTCGCCAGGACCTCCTTCTCGATCGCCTGCATACCTTCGTTCATGACCGCGAGGTTAGTACCTTCCGGTCCATTGATGTTTACTTCAAACTCGGCTTCATCGACGTTGGTGGGAATAAATTCCTGCTTGACCGACCTATAAAGAGGAACGCTCGTCAGGATCACAACGAAAGCGAGCACAGCAACCGCGATCCGGTGCCGCATGGAGAACGCGAGCAGTCGACTATAGAAAGCGTCTATGTAGCGATAGAAGCCGCGGCGGGAGGCAGGCGCAGCGTGTCCCCCCTTCGCATCGTCAACGCGAATCAAACGCGAACTCATCATCGGCGTCAGTGTGAACGACACCAGCAAACTCACGAGGATCGCAACTGCGGCGGTAATACCAAACTGATACAGGAAACGTCCTGAGATGGAGGACATGAAAGACACCGGCAGGAAGATAACGACCAGCGACAACGTGGTGGCCAATACAGCCATGCCGATGTCACGCGTCGCCTCTCGCGCGGCGTCGCGCGCGTTCATCTTTTTCTCTTCAATGAAACGGAATATGTTTTCGAGCACAACGATGGCGTCGTCGATAACCACACCTACCATCAACACCAGGGCCAGCATGGTCACGCTGTTAAGCGTGAAATCGAGCAGGCTCATCATGCCAAACGTCGAGATCACCGAGCACGGTAT
>DATEPF010000209.1:0-4149 GCA_035273325.1 Pyrinomonadaceae bacterium
CGAACTTGGATTATCGAGTGACGTTCCGGGTTCAAGCGTTAATTGCCAGAGAAGATCGGAATAGGTTATGAGACTGCCATTAACAGTCGCGAGCATTGAGTCAACGACGTTCGCAGGTCTACCAGGCCGTTGAGGCGTTTGTCCATTCGTCTGAAAATGAAATATCCCAACCAGGAAAACAGCGGCCGATGAAACGGCCATAACTCTTGTACTCTTAATTTTAGACATCCTGAGCACCACGAACAGCAGATTGTAAACGGTCACGCTCAAACCAAGCATAAAGGGTCGGTAAGATAAGCAAGGTCAGTAGCGTCGAAGTTATTAACCCACCAATGACAACTGTGGCCAATGGGCGTTGAACTTCCGCGCCCGCTGAAGTTGCCAAGGCCATGGGGATAAAACCCAGACTCGCCACGAGAGCAGTCATCAAAACTGGACGAAGCCGAGTTTCTGCTCCCTCTCGCAAGGCATCAGTAACAGACTTACCCCCTTCCCGGAGTTTGTTGATGTAGCTCACCATCACGACCCCGTTTAGCACAGCCACACCAAAAAGTGCTATAAAACCGACTCCGGCTGAAATTGAAAACGGCATGCCTCGAAGGAATAGCGCGAAGACTCCACCCACCACGGCAAACGGAATCCCTGTGTAGATAAGTAGCGCCTGCTTGACCGAGCCGAAGGTCGAGAAGAGCAGCACGAAAATTAGAAACAGGGCCAACGGAACGACAATTAGCAGCCGCGCGGAAGCCCTTTCAAGATTCTCAAATGTGCCGCCCCACGTGAGGTAATAACCCGGCGGCAGCTTCACTTCCCGATCAATAGCAGCCTGCGCATCACGAACGAAGCTGCCGATGTCACGTCCACGAACATTGAGTTCAATTCCAATGCGGCGCCGCGTATCTTCCCGAGAGATCTGCGCGGGTCCTTCCACTAAACTGACATTGGCCAACTGAAAAAGCGGGATACGCGCGCCGTTACCGGCAGAGACCAGCAGGTTTTTGATTGTGTCCACGTCCTTACCAGTTTCATCACTGAGCCGGACCACCAGATTGAAGCGCTGTTCACCTTCGTAGACCTGACCCGCGTCTTTACCGGCAACCACCGACTCAACCACATCATTGACGTCTTCAACATTTATCCCGTAGCGCGCGACTGCTTGCCGATCTACTTTGATCTGAAGCTGCGGCAGGCCTGTCACCTGTTCAACTTTTACATCCTCCGCCCCATCAACTTTCGTTACTGCACGCCCGATCTGTTCAGCCGACTTTTTAAGTGTTTCCAGATCATCACCGAATAGCTTGATAGCCACATCTGACCTCACCCCGGCGATGAGCTCGGAAACTCTTAGCTCGATTGGCTGTGAAAAGCTGAAGACAGCGGTCGGAACTTTGCTTTCCAACTTCTCCGACATCTTCTCGATCAACTCTTCACGTGTGTCGGCAGTGGTCCACTCGTCATGTGGTTTCAGGGCTATATAGACGTCGGTTGTCTCGACTCCCATCGGATCGGTGGCCACCTCCGCCCGGCCGGTCTTGGAAACGATCTTGGTTACCTCGGGAAAACTCTTCAGCACTTTTTCCGCTTCTGTTACCGTTCGCACGCTCTGGGAAAGCGAAACGCTGGGAAGCTGCTGTATTTGAACTGCTAGTGCACCCTCATCAAGGCGCGGTATAAATTCCGAACCGAGCCAGGGGAAAATCGCAAAACTGATCAGCACCAGCGCCGTGGCAGCTATCAGTGCGGGCTTCCGTCTGCGCATGATGTTGTCGAGCGCGGGTCGGTAGTGCCGTTTCGCAAAACGAATTATGAAGCTTTCCTTTTCTGACACGTGTCCACGCAGGATGTATGACATCGCTGCGGGCACAAATGTGAGGCTCAGTATGAGTGACCCCAATAACGCAAACACGACTGTGAGAGCCATCGGTTTGAACATCTTTCCTTCAATACCTGTGAGTGTGAGTATCGGCAGGTAAACGATCATGATGATGGCCACTGCGAACACTACCGGACGCCCAACCTCTTTGCAGGCATCGAGTATGGTCCGCTCCGGTGCCTCACCCGTTCCCGCGTGTTGAGCTTCGGCGCGCCGGCGAACTGTGTTCTCAACCATCACCACTGCCCCATCGACAATTAAGCCGAAGTCTAATGCGCCCAGACTCATCAGGTTTCCCGACACATTGAAGAGTCGCATCAGAATGGCGGCGAACAGCATGGACAACGGAATGATCGTCGCGACCAGCAAGCTGCCGCGCCAGTTACCCAGCAGTAATATCAGGACAATGATGACCAGCAATGCCCCTTCAACCAGATTCTTCACCACGGTCCAGATTGTGCGATCAATAAGTTCCGAGCGATCATAAAAAGGAATTAACTCAACACCCTTCGGCAAGGTCTTCTGAATTTGTGCAATTCGTTCCTTCACGCGATCGACCACGGTTCGTGAGTTTTCCCCCTTGAGCATCATGGCAATGCCCGCGACTATTTCACCTTCACCATCGGCGGTCACCGCTCCCTGTCGCACGGTGGCGCCGGTCACGACCTCACCAACATCCCGAACGTATACGGGCACACCCTCTCGTCCAGTTTTGACAACAATGTTCGCTATGTCCTGCGCCGACTCCACCAAGCCGATGCCGCGCAGTAGGTATTGCTCTGCCCCGTGCTCAATGTAAGCGCCACCAACGTTGCTGTTGTTTCTTCCTACCGATTCAAGCACATCTCTCAAGGACAGACCGTAGGATTGAAGCTTTGCAGGATCCAGCCGCACCTGGTACTGCTTTTCCAATCCACCAAAACTGTTCACCTCGGTGATGCCGGGCACGCCTAACAATTGCCGCCTGACATTCCAGTCCTGGATGGTCCGCAATGCCGTCGGGTCGTGCCCACTGCCCGGCGTAGCTCGCAATTCGTATTGATAGATCTCACCAAGGCCCGTAGAGATTGGTCCCATCTCCGGCGAGCCAATATTCTCCGGTATCTGCTCGCGCGCCTGTGACAGCCGTTCGAGCACAAGTTGGCGTGCAAAGTAGGTATCCACAGAATCTTCAAAGACAATCGTCACGGCCGAAAGGCCAAACTTTGATACCGACCGGATCTCCTGAATCTGCGGCAGGCCCGACATCGCCACTTCGACCGGAAAAGTTATTTGCCGTTCAATCTCCAGTGGCGCGAGGCTCGGTGCTGCGGTCAGCACCTGGACCTGCACGTTGGTAACGTCCGGAACTGCGTCGATCGGCAGTCGTCTGAGGCTGTACCAACCCGCCCCAATCATGATGACGACGAGCAGCATCACGATCAGGCGCTGAGAGACGGAGAAATTAATGATGGCGTTTATCATCAGTGATCATGCTCCCCGAGTTCGCCCTTCATCATTTGTGTCTTCAGCGTGAAGCTTCCTTTCGTTACTACCATCTCTCCCAACTGCAGCCCTGACAGCACGCGCGTATAGCCATTCGTTTCTGCTCCCACTTCCACGTCTCTAATTTCAAACGCACCCGGCTCATCGTCTTTAGGAATAAACACTACCGTGCGCTCTCCGATACGCTGCACCGCCTCGGACTTGATGACGAGTTCTTCGCCGCCGTCGCTGCTTGTACCGGTTTGAAAACCAACCTGGACAAACATCCCGGCCTTAAGTCGTTCTCCGGGATTAGCTATTTCTATCCGCACGCGCGCGGTTCGCGTCTCTTCATTGAGTTGCGGGTCGATGTAGGCGACGCGTCCGGGCAACGCCCCGCTGCCGATAGGTGCTCCGGTTACTTCCACTGAATTTCCAACACGAACATTGCCGATCTGCGCTTCCGGAACATTGGCGATGATCCAGACGCTAGAAAGATTGCCGATGGTGAATAACGGTTTTCCCGCTTCCACCCCGGCGCCAACGTTTACCAACCGTTCGGTGACTGCGCCGGAGACGGGAGAGCGAACCGCTATAAGAGAAGTGTCTTTGTTGTGGTTGTGACGTTCGCCTTCCGGAACGGGCGCGCCGAGTGACTGCATCTCGTCGCGAATGTGAGCAACGTCAACACGTGCTGTCTCAACTGCCGCACGCGCTTCCTGCACTTCGCGATTCAGCGAGATGTTGCTTTGAAAGTCATAATCAGCCTTGGCCGTTTTGTATGCCGTTTCCGCCGCAATTAGATCTTTGCC
>DATEPF010000210.1:0-11066 GCA_035273325.1 Pyrinomonadaceae bacterium
CTTGCTACGGGCGGCTTAACCCTACCGCGACATCCAACAAAGCCTTGCAGCTGACGGCGCGAGAGCGTGCTTCTCAGGTCACTTCTTTCCTTCAGCTTGAATGCTGATCGCGCACCGCAGCTGAACGCCGTCGTTGGGCGCTCGCTTGTTACTCATCTGTTTAGATACTAAATAATCCCACACGGAGGAAGAGATGAACCGTTATCGGATAGTGGGCTCAATTGCTCTTGTTTGGGGTGCAGCGTTGCTTCTTTCACGTCTACTTGGGTTCAGTCGAGTCGAAGGCGAAGGCGCATATGCTGCCGGACAGTATGCCGGGCTAGTATTCGGCGCATTGCTGTTCATCGCAGGCCTGTATGCTGTCATCAGAGGTGGGAAAAAGAAATCTTGAAAGAGTAAAAGGCCGGTCAAAAAACTTCTGCTAGTGGCTTCGATTATGCCGCGCCTAACAAAGCCTTGCAGCTGACGGCGCGATAGCGTGGTTCTCAAGTAACTTCTTTCCTTCAGCTTGAATTCTGATCGCGCGCCGCAGCTGAAGGCGTCGTTATGCTGCAATTGAGTCTCCGACGTGCAACAGATGCGAACGGCAATTTTAATTCTGGTAGCCATTTGTGCTGGCTGTACTTCTTCGCCTCACAGTTCAGTACGTCAAAAAACGTCAGCACCATCCCATGACCCGGACCTCTTGTGCAGCCGGGTTGCCGAAATTAAGTCCATGCCCTTCAAAGATGAAAGGGTAGATGACGCAGCTTACAACGCGCTAATAAATGCTGGTGAGGAGGTATTGCCCTGCTTAATTGAGAAGGTGGCTGACACGACGCCAATGCAAGATCCGCGAGGTATTCCTGGTCCGACTGATACGAGGGTTGGAGATGTCGCGTTCTTTGTGTTGATTGATATCGCGAAGCTGGATTTCGACTCCATGATGCCTCCCGAAGTAAAGAGTAGGCTTAAAGAACAAGGCGTTTATGCCTATCACAAGTTTCTAAATGAGGAAGAAAATCGGAAGCGGTTCCAATCGAATTTGCGAGAATGGTATCGTCAGAAGTTCGGAACATCACCACCGCAGCACAACAAAGCCTTGCAGCTGACGGCGCGATAGCATTTTCTCAAGTAACCTTTCCTTCAGCTTGAATGCTGATCGCGCGCCGCAGCTGAAGGCGGACGTTAGGACTCTTCATGGTGTGACAATGAAAACTCCAAGCTATCTCATCATTGGGTTGCTTATTATCTCAATGGCTCAGGAGGCACAGGCCGCCCCTCGGAAATCTCCGCGTGTGGTTGCTTCCGAGTTTTACGCTTCGGTTGTGAGGGAAGACATCAGCGGCCTTCCTGATGAGCAGGAGATGAGAGCGCTCAGGCCTTATCTAAGCCTTAGCCTTCGGTCTCTGTTGAGGCGCGCGCTGAAGACCGAAGCAGAGGCTATCAGGCGGACTCCCGCCGGTGACAAGCCTCCTATTCTTGAGGGTTGTCTCTTCTCGTGCTTATACGAAGGCCCGGAGAAATTCCGCGTCAGCAGGCAGCGCGTCTCGGGACAGTACGCTTACGTCAAGGTCGAACAACGCGCGGGCCCGGACGAGTGGACCGACACGCTGATTTTGGTGATGGAGAGGGGTCGCTGGCTGGTGTGGGATGTGCGCCTGGGATGTAGTAGGCCACATATGGGAGAGCCAACGTTGCGCGGGATGATAGCAATACCTAAACCTGCGGCGAGGCTTAACAAAGGCATGCAGCGGACGCGCAATTAGCAGGTCTCTCATGCAAGACAATTTTCTGGCGGCGCTTGGTGCGCGCCGCTGATGCCAATCGTTGGATTGCTTCCTTTGGGCGGAGTCAAGATGGTTGAAGAGTTATCCCCCGAAAATGCTACCGACGTTACTCAAGAGAGTCCCTGCTTTTGCTGAAGCTCGCACTGAAGATGATTCGTTCATCTCCCATGACGATGACGGTCCATATCTTTGCTTCGGGGATCTAGATCGTTATCTACTAGAACTGCTTACCCAAGAATCAAACACCCCTCATGCGGCTGAAACAACAAGACAGATTTTCGAGTTACTAAACGAGATGGGCAATTCATCGGACCCCAATGTGGTGAATATTGTCGCGACTACGGTTTTTGAGGGTCTCGCTGGAATGCCTGAAGGTGTGATCGCGGGCAGACGTAATCTGACTGGACAGGCGGCGGAGGAGTTTGAGCGAACCGTATCTTGGTTCTCGCCGCACTCGCAGTCGAATTTGCGTCGGGCATTGATTAAGTTGAGAACGTGGCTCCAGTAACGCCGCAATCAACAAAGCCTTGCAGCTCACGGCGCGACAGCATTGGTCTCAAGTAACTTTGTTCCTTCACTTTGAATGCTGATCGCGCGCCACAGCTGAAGGCCGTCGTTCGGCTTTCATTGAAGTCGACGGAGGGCTTATGAAATGAAACAAATTCTAACAATTGCTATCCTCATACCTTTTCTACTCACTGCTGTCTTGGCCCAGAAAAGGCACGGCGATTCTGGCGATCGTTGGACTGGAGAAGTTGTGTCTACCAATGAGTCTACGCGGGAAATCGTCATTCAGTTTCACGCGAAGGGTGGATCTGAAAGGTTCAGCGGAATCTTGGCCGAGGGTTATAAAGCCAGAATGAACAATGGCACTTATCGTGAGCTCAGGATGTCAGATATCCCAATTGGCATGAAAGTGGAGTTGTTTGTCGCGACCACGTCGGAGGTTGTAGGAGGGCAAAGAGTCAGCTTCAACCGAATCTCGCGTATAGAGTTTCTAGGAAGAGACGAGTACGCGTGGCTCCGTGCCACATTAGGGCTTGATCAGTCCTTTCCTGTCCGATTGGAAGATTCGACAAAATTCGCGCTTGCACGGCCGCTGAAAATCTACTTGCACATCGAAGATAAAAAAATCAAGAACAGCTTCATCGGTTGGACGATCAAGTGGAACAGAGAACAGGCAGTAAAGTTTGGAGCCATAGACATTGTTTCAACCGCTAAGGCAGCTGATGTTTTGATAGTTGTCCGCAGAGGAACAACTCTTCCGGTCGGTGGCCTAACCGCCGCGGATGCGTTTCTGATTAGACAGAAAAGCAATGAAGTGGCAGTTCTCTGGAAGGACCACGTTTTTGTACGACCAGATGATGGTGGCGGTCCGATTGAGAAAGCAGTAGAAAAGAGGCTAAAAGCAAAACCTTAGGGAGCTTTCAGCACCGCCGAACTAGCGCTTGGAGCGGACTCGCCGGAGCGACCTCTATTCGTTGTAGCTCGGGCAAGCCGCTCAAGGCGCAGCGTTAGCCGTCTTTGTGTGAAGTAAGTTTGCAGTTGAATCTGAGCGTTGGCCACGCTTGAGCGCGAATCCCGTGCGCAGGGTACTCAGTGCTATCGTCTTAAACTCGGAGGATGTTTCTATGAGAGCTTATGTGATGACTACCGGTGCTGTATTCGGCCTGCTCGTAGTGGCGCACATCTGGCGCGTCATCGAGGAAGGTTCTGCATTGGCAAAAGATCCTTCATATGTTGTGATCACCCTATTTGCGGCTGCCCTGTGTCTCTGGGCCTACCGCCTGTTGCGGCTCGCGTCACGCTCGTAACTCAAGGCACGCATATCCGGTGATGGAAGAAGCGGGGTAGCCAATCTATCAGAAAGAGCGGTTCGTCCCGCGCGCCGGCTAACAAAGGCTTGCAGCTGACGGCGCGATAGCGTGCTTCAATAGTCTTGCTTCTTCAGCTCGGATGCTGATCGCGCGCCGCGGCTGAAGGCAGTCGTTATATTGCTTGTAAGCGTCAGGATCCAAAGTCACTCGTTATGTCCCTCCTACTTCACGGCCAGGGATTCTTCTTAATCCCCGCAACATTCTTTCTTGGATTTGGGATGTTGTTCCTATGGGTTCTAATGAAGACTCCACCTGCAAAACGAGGGGGTCTTGTTTACATTCTCATCGTAGTAATGGCCGTGGTGTTCGTACTCTTGGGTCTATGGTCCCTTCTTAAGCTTTCTTAATGAATTTCAATGCTTCGTTCCGATATGTCGCTATGGATTCAACCTTGGTACAGCCGGATTGGGGAGGCTGCTGGCTCAACCAAGGTTATTCATCCTCGGAAGGCTTGTTTCATTTTAGTTGGCGATAATTCTCTTGAGAGCATTATTCGAAGGTCGGCAGATAACAAAGCCTTGCAGACGACGGCGCGATAGCATGCTTCTCAAGTAACTTCTTCCTTCAGCTTGAATGCTGATCCGCGCGCCGCAGCTGAAGGCCGTCGTTAAGCGCTTCCTACGCCATCACAAAGCAAAATCTTCTGTTGCCTGGTCATTGACTTGCCGGAAGGGTAGGCATACTGTTTCGCCGCCTCAAAGGTTTTGAATGAGCTGGCTTCCTTTGAGGTTTGTCAGCGCCTCACCCTGCCGGCTCTCAGTTACTTCACCAGCCTGTGGCTAGAGCCCCAGCGTTTTATCCCGAGGAGAATCCACCATGAAAAGATCGAAGTCTTCAAAGCGGTTTCTAATTGCTTCTCTAATCTTGTGTACTGCATCGGTCATTACCGTGCAAGGCCAGGTCGTACCCCAAGAGGGCGCAATTAACACAACAAGATCGAACATCAAAAACACTTCCAGGACCGGGCCGCAGGGACAATTAAATGGGCTAAGAGTAGAAGTCGCAAGATATGGCGGTGCACAGTTTGCCGCCGGCACCCGCGCCGGGTGGAAAGTTTACGAGGTTAACAAGATGGGCGATTTCAATCTCGGTATACTTGCCGCAGGTCATTACGAACTCCGAATCACACGCGGGGCTGATGCCGATGGAGATACGGCCCCGGACGCCTCAAGGAAACAGACCGCGGATGGGGGCACCGCACCTTCAAACATCACTGTCACTCTCGACGGAGTCAAAGGCGGTTCGATAAAGAAAGACTTAGCTGTCACCCCATCGGACGCCGGTGCAGAGACTGCCCGAACGACCCTCGGCAGTAAGATTGATACCGCGGAAGCAGACCTGTCCGGAAAACTCTCCGGCCCCGGGAGGCCCGTGTTCGGGAACATCCGGTTCGAAACCGATGGCAACAGCGAAACGAAAGGTGCGGTGCGCACCACGCGGTAAAGTCAAGCGTCGGCAATATGCGCCAGTCGAAGCAAAACGGCATGAAGCACTGACGACTAGCGACGAACTCTCGGGGGAGTGGGGCACGGTAGTTAGACGTAGCCCGCGCTTAACAACGGCATGCACCCGACGCCGCGCCACGTGCTGGTAGCGACTGAACGGATCGAAGCGGGTCAGATTATCAGTGCCGACGCAGGCTAACAAAGCCTTCCAGACGACGGCGCGATAGCATGCTTCTCGAGTAACTTCTTTCCTTCAGCTTGAATGCTGAGCGCGCCGCAGTTGAAGGCCGTTGTTAGGCGGCTTGCGCTGCACGAAATGAAATAACTTTCACAGTCTGTTAAGAATGAAAGGAGAGCCCATGAATAAGAAATCTGGTCAGCAACTAAACTTCGGAAGAATCGCAGGCGCATCAATCGTCCTGCTCAGCTTGTTAGTCTGGTCAGCGCCTGCTCAATCCAAGGGAAGCAAACGCTTCCGCGCCGTCTTTGAGGCGGTTCAAACTGGGCCGCCCGTCGCCTCTCCGAGATGCGCTGCGCCGACCCTGCTCGTATCATTCACAGGCTCCGGAGTCGCCACACGTCTGGGACGAGTTACAGTGGATGCGAGTCACTGCATCATAGATGATCCCGCGGAGACAGACTTCACCAACGGCATGCTAGTCATCTCTAACGCCCGCGGCCAACTCTTCGCGACGTATAGCGGAACCGATACGGCTGGTAGCTTAGATGGGAGCTTTATTATCACGGGCGGCAGTGGAGCGTACGCCGGTGCGACTGGCGAAGGCACGCTGAGCGGCATCGCTGTCGCCGAGGAGGAGCGCGGCTTCGTGACGCTCGAAGGCAGAATAGCGGTCCCGTAGGAAACAGGCTCAAGCTGATCAACCGGGGAGCGAAAAGATCTTCCTGGAGCCGCTGGAAATTCGGGCACGTAAGCAGACCCATTCTCCAATGCTCGCGGAAATGAAAGCCCGCAGTGAAACGGTCCCAAGTGGCAAACTCGCTGGCTTGAGCCTACCATCCAATTTAGACCGCTGAGAGCAGCGGCCGATGGTTCGTGTGCAACGCCGCCTAACAAAGCCTTTGGCTGCCGACGCCGTAGCATGCTTTTCAAGCATCCTATTCCTTGAGCTTGAATCTTGATCGCGCGCCGCAGCTGAAGGCCATCGTTCGGCAGCTTCTCTTGGTTATTAACATGAAGAAAATACTCACTGTTTGCTGTTTGCTGATGCTTGGCAATGTCGGGATTGCCTCATCTCAGACTTTCAAACCGCGCGGATACGACCCTCTATTGACCAAGCTTGCTTCGGTTAAATGGTTATCGAACCATGATCCTGGTTTTGGGGGCAATGAGTTCTACAAGCTTTCCAAAGAGTTTTTGTTATCGCATAACCCTTCAGACTTCAAACGGATGGTGCATAGCCGAAATCCAATCGTGAAAGCGATGGGACTCTTGTGTTTAGCACAAGTCGATTCTGATAAGTATTGGTTTACCCTCTTAGCTCACGGGAGCGACAAAGAAGAGGTTTATCTTCACCGAGGCTGTGTCGTATCGAAGTTGACAATAGGGGAATTCACGCAACGGCTTCTCAGCAATCCGTATTTTCTCGAAGCCGAAGAGCAACGCCCTGCGATGTAACGCGGCGCCCGACAAAGCCTGCAGGCAGGGCGCTAGCGTGTTTCTTAAGTAACTTCGTCCCTTCAGCGTGGAAGCTGATCGCGCGCGTGAAGGCAGTTGTGAGGTGCTTATTAGGTGAAAGGTCAGGCAACGGAATGAATGAAGCCTGAGCGGGGGCGTTGCGTGATTGCGCGCCGCAGCTGAAGACCGGCGTTATGCGCTGTGTGCCTGATTCTCTTTGAACCAAACTGTTTCAGCTTCGTACTTGCCATGTAGAGCACTTCTGTCAGAGGAGTTCAGAGGAGTCAACACATGTTCTGTCCGAATTGCGGGAGAGATGATTCTCACCGGTACAAGTTCTGCCCCACATGCGGAACCAACCTTGACGTGGTTACTATCGCCCTCTCAACCGGCGAAGACAGTATATTCACCAGAGTTAATAAGCATCTCGACCGCTCCGTCGCACGTTACGCCGACCACTTCTTCGAGAGTGCTACTCCGATGGCTCGTGAGGGTCAGGTCGGCAGTTCATGGCGGCTGGCGGGGAAAGGGGTGCTCACTTTCTTTATCGATCTCGCCTTGCTCCCGTTAATGTTTTTCTTTCTCCCCATCAGGCTCCTGATGCTGCTGTTGTATACGCCTATGGGTCTGTTGCAAGAGCGGAGTGAGCGAAAGCGCAGCAGCGTGCCCGCTATTGATGTGACGAGTGAATCATCAAAGCGAGGGTTGCCGGAGGCAGTGGGGTGGCGCGCCGGCTCGTTTGGCAGTGTGACTGACAATACAACGGTGCATTTAGAACTTGCCGAACCCTCAGCCGGGGCGACCAACACTTCTGATGATATCCCTGGCAAGCCGCGCACAACCACCAGATGAACCGGACTTATGCTCGCTAGTTATCTGGAGCGTTGGGCACTTCATGCTGTGTAAATCATCTACTCGATCCGCTCTATTCGCAAAGAGGGTATGCACGACCATGTCGGGCGAAAAATAATTTCGCTCGTTGGCGGCGTTCTTCGTCGATTTAGCCGCGCCTCGACTCTGCCGCACAGGTCTTCCTGGGCAAGAAGCCCTGAACGTCTGCCGGGCAAGTTGCACGCCTGAGAAGGCAGAGGAAAGTCCTTCAACAAAAGTGGGCCAGGGAAAAGGATTGTAGGCCCTTTTCTTACAGCAAAAGAGAGAGGTACCCAGCTCCTCTCTCTTTTCTTTCTTATGCGACTTGCGTGAGCCTGGTTATCCGCCCAATCCTCCGAGCAAATCCAACAACTGATTCAGCAACGCGACCAGTTGGGCCAGTGGGCCACCTCCATTGAGTAGGTTGACGATGGCGCACAAGAGATTACCCAGCAGATTACCGGGCCCAGGAACTGCATTGATGATCAGCAGAACCGGATTGAGATGGACTGTTAGGCCAAGCAGATTCAGATCGATCGCCCCAATACTGAGCCGCAGAATTTGACAACTTAGTTGCGGAGCGGGCGCCGTCCCTGCCGCGCGAGTGAATGATGCAGGCTGTGAACTATCAAACGAAGTTTTCATGAACGTGACTGGACGTTCAGCCGGCGCATCGCGTGTGCCTGCGGTTGCTGCCGGTGGACCACTCGACGCCGTCACCGGCAGCGAAGCGGACTGAAAACCTGTTGCTACTACGTTACCTTGCGAGTCTGTCAGAGTGCCTGTGATTACACCCACCGCATGGATCGAATCACTAACTACAGCAAAACGCGAAATCGTGAATGTACCCGAGAACCGTCCAATGCCGCCTGTCTGATCGGTAAACGTTCCGCTGATTGGAACGCTTAATCCCTCCGAAGATTTTTTTGCCGAAGCAAAACTGAGTGGTGTAAGTAGAAGCACCATCATTAGTGCCAGTGAAGTTAATCTCATTTTCATATCCCGTCTCCTCTTCTAGCTGCAAACATGACGTTGAGGGCTGATTGATGAAAGACAAACTAAATGTGATCTCGTTGTATCGAGTCACTCTGGAGGATGAAGGGAGCGTATTAGTCAGGTGAAGGCAAAATACCCTCGCCTCATTGCTTCGACAAGAAGGCTATTCTTACTGTTCGTCGGCGGAAGCGCTCGCGGGTGAGAATAGGAAATAATTGGGCGACGTTAGACGGGAACGCTTCAAACTTTGTGGTCCAAAACCCAAGTGCAGTTAACTAATGCGGGAAAGTATCTGTTTCGTAGGAACCATCAAGGCCATCGTCGTTGGGAAACAATACTCGCAACACTTTTCAATACAGGCTGGCCTATCTTACTGTTCGTTGGCCGTTTTGGTTGTGTCACCGTCTTGCCCGGTTGAGGTTTCACTCCGACCAGTGAGTCTAGCGATTACGTCAATTAACTGGGTGGGGCCGGGAGGCTTTGGTATGTGAATCTCAAACCCGGCCATCAAGGCCCGTTTTCGGTCTTCAACGCTGGAGAATGCGGTGAGGGCGACAGCGGGAATTTTTTCTCCACGTTGGTCCAAAAGTGCGTTGGCCTTGCGAAGTAAGGCATAGCCATCTTCGTCGGGCAGCCCAATATCAATTATCAGGATATGTGGCCGCATCCGTTCCAGCACCGCGAGGGCTTTGCGCGAGGAGGAGAGGGCCGTAACGCCTGCCCCGGCCCGCTCAAGCAGGATGGCCAGGAACTGGCGGGTGTCGGGATCATCCTCCACTACCATCGCGAGTACGCCTTCCAGCCTACTGTGCGGTTCCATCCCATTATTATTGGCTGCATGGCGCAGTCGATATTGCGCGGGCGTGAGTCCATAAGTCTTTTTGAACTCCCGTATAAAATGGCTCTGATCGTTTACACCAATGGTACTGATGATTACTTTTACGGGAAGGAAAGTGGTTTCCAGAAGCTCTTTGGCGCGTTCCATGCGAAACGCTCGGAGATAGTGGGCAGGAGGCATGCCGATTTCACGTTTGAATAGATAGCGGAGGCGGGATTGGGAAAGATTTACAAACTGTGCCATCTCGTCCAAAGATGGCTCTTGGCGAAACTCCTCTCTCAAACGAGTGATGACCTTTTGTACCCTGGCATCCATACGACCAATGAGTTACATCTTGCAAACGGCTGACTTTTGCGAATTAGGGAGCGTGGTCGGGGCTGGGGCAATGGAATTAGCTTCGCTGTTGCCTGCGGATGTTACCTTCCTTTCCGTTATCGAAAGCCGTTGCCATTCGATACAAAGTTGTTTTCCTAGCTGTGGATAGCAAGGGGCGTTCCCGCATTGGGGATATCGGCCGGTTTGTCGAGATGGAGACAGGAGATAAGACGTTCTCATCCACAATAAAGGGTTACAGCTGACGTCGCGATAGCTATCCACGAAACACACGAAATAACGCAAAGCGTTCAGAGTTGACTTTCGAGACAAATCCGTTGTTCGCCGTTAGTTTTGAGAAAGGCGGCTTGATAACTATGAACACGATGAAGCCGCGTCTTACATCCCTGGCTCCACAATTCCTTGTCGACGACCTTCAGCGCTCGATCGCGTATTACCGGAAGCTCGGTTTCACGTTCGGTGACCCGTGGGAAGGGTTCTACGCGATTGGCGTTCTGGACGGATTGGAACTTCACTTGAAGGCAGCGCCCAGGAACGACGCGGACCGCCAGTACAGACGCGACCACGATCATCTCGACGCCTCGGCCGGAGTTGATGGCATCGAGGTGTTCTACGAGCAGTGCATCGCCAACGGTGTGACAATCATCAAGCCGATCGCGGCGACTGAGTGGGGCACTAAGGGCTTCTATGTCGAGGACCCGGATGGCTACATCATCGCATTCGGCGGCCGCCCGGGCGCCGGCTAACAAAGGCTTGCAGCTGACGGCGCGGTGGCATGGCTCTCACTTAGACTGAGTCTTAAGCCTGGATGCTGATCGCGCGCCGCAACTGAAAGGCCATCGTTGGGACTGCTCGTCATGAATATCGTCGAAGCAAAATCTGTGCTGGCGAGCGAGCTTTCTCGCTATAGGAAACGGTCGTACGCTGAGCTACTCGCATTGATAGGGCAACCCGAGACCTTCGAACGGGTTTCTCAATCCGGCACGATTTATCAGATCGAAATGGAAGTTTTCTTTGACGATGACTCCAGGACGAGTACGCTGCGTGTGAGCGGAGCGATTGATGATGGTGGATTGCGTGCGTTCAGCCCACTCTGTGATGATTTTCTTATCGCGCCGGACGGCTCATTCGTCGGAGAGTGAGATGTCGCGCGCATCCCAACAAAACCTTGCAGCCGACGACTGTCAGCTTCCTATCAAAGCCACGAAAGTCGGGAGACGTGTCACGGAGCAGCGAAAACTAAGAAGGCGAGGAACAGACTAGATGAGAAACACTGGAAATCTCCAACGGATATTATTCATT
>DATEPF010000211.1:0-6812 GCA_035273325.1 Pyrinomonadaceae bacterium
CACGAAGCACACGAAATGTCTATCGCATTGCATTGACAAGAGTTTCTTTACCCGTTGAATCAACCTCGACCCGGGTGGAGTTTCGCTTAGGTATCTCAAATGGAACACGCGGCCTATTCTGAGTTAGAAGCGTTTCGAGACCGTCGTAACTCGAGTGTTGGTCAAAGTTGCTTTCGTTAGGAACGTTACTGTGGGCCAGGCATTCCAGGTTCGGCGCCAGACGATCAGTCACCGCAATCAACTCCCGATGCGGACAGGCGACAGTTGAAATAGCACCGTGGTCGGCGTCAATTTCAACGAAGCTGATTCCTTCCGGGCATTCAAAATTTCTACCGCCCAGCTCCGGCCTTAACGTCACCGCTTCTTTAATAAACTCCGACCACGCCGGCAATGCCGCTTCCGCTCCAGTCAGGCCGAGTTGATCGTTGTCGTCGTAACCGATCCACACAACGCAAACCAGATTTGGTGTGTAACCAGCAAACCAACCATCTCGAGACGTGCCTGTCTTACCTGCCACCGCTGTCACCCTGCCCAGATTACGTGCTGACCGAGCGGTGCCATGATCAAATGTAGCGGAAAGCATGTTGGTGATCATGTAAGACGTAGTTTCACTCACTACTTGCGGAGCATCTTCGTAAGTTGCGTGTTCCGCGGGCGGGTCATCCACGCTGGTAATAACCTTCGGGCGAATGCGCCGGCCCCCGTTGGCCAGCGCGGCATAGGCTGCTGCGAGTTCCAGTGGCGTCACCTCTTTAGTGCCTAAGGCGAGCGATGGATATCTCTCAGGTCGTGGTAAACCGAAACTTTCGGAGACGTTTGCGATACGAGCGAGCCCGGTCTGCAAGGCAACGTCGACGGTAACGACATTCAGAGAGTTCACCAGGGCGGTGCGCATGGTGACGTCTCGCATCGAGTAACCGTTGCCGTAGTTACCCGGACGATACGTTTTGTTTCGGTCGTAAACAAATTCACGAGGCGCGTCAGCAAACATTCGAACCGGAGACATTCCATCTTCGAGCGCTGCTGCGTAGACGAAAGGCTTAAAGGTGGAACCGGGCTGGCGTCGCGCATCGGTCGCGCGATTCAGTTGAGACTTTCCGTAATCGCGTCCTCCAACCATGGCCAGCACGTGACCCGTCTTCGGATCCATCGCCACCAGTGCTGCTTGCATGTTTCTCCGGTCCCCACCGAGTCGATCTAACTGACGTTTAACTGCCTTCTCAGCGAGTTGTTGAAGCTGTAGATCAATAGTCGTATAGATCCTTTGCCGGCCGGACGAGGCGTCCAGCTCAGACGCGGCGGTCCGGTTTACGTAGTCAATGAAATATGGAGCGACCGATTGCTGTTTGGCATGCGACGCGAGAACGATGGGCTCCTTTGATGCTCTTAACGCCTCGTCGCCTTTGATCCAGCCATCGCGCACCATCGCATCCAAAACAGTGTTTCGCCGTGACTGTGCAGCGGCCGGATTATGCAAAGGAGAATAGCGCGCCGGGCTTTGGATCATGCCGGCCAGGGTCGCCGCCTCCGAGAGGGTGAGCTGACTTAACTCTTTTGCGAAATAGAGTTGTGCTGCTTCTTTTACGCCGCGGGCAGCGACTGCACCGCGTTGCCCCAGGAAAACCTCATTGCAATAAAGCGCCAGAATCTCCGGTTTCGAGAGCCGGTTTTCGAGAGCGAACGCCAGCATGGCTTCCGAATATTTACGCCGCAACGTACGTTCTGAAGACAGATATGTGTTCTTAACGAGTTGTTGCGTAATCGTCGAACCGCCCTGATCGATGCGGTCTTTGCCCACGTTTTGCAACATCGCGCGCGCGATCCCGAATGGGTCCAGGCCGCCGTGCGCAAAGAAACGCTGATCCTCGATTGAGAGAATCGCCTGAATCACAACAGCAGGAATGTCGTCGTAAAGCAGAGTCTGTTTTTGCCCGGCTTTGAAACTCGTATCGCTTGATAGAAGCTCCGGCTCTAACGTGTAAGACTCACTTGGTAACCCATCCGAGATTATTTCAGAGATAGTGGACGAATCATCAAACTTAACCAGTACGTTGGCGTGCCCGCTTGTTCGTGCCGGCGCCGGCGTAATTTCCACTGTCGAATCGTCTTCGCGATAGCTGCCACTCCAGGCGTTGCTTCCCTGAACGCTGACATAACCAGCTCGCTGCAGCGACGCGATCAAGTTTTCCTTTGAGATTTTTGTGCCCGGCGAAATCTCGCGCGGCGCCGCATAAAGACCGGCGCGGCTGTGCGAGTAACCTGCAGCGAGACGAGCATCGATAACTCTTGAGTGATACTTGTAGGAGCGCACGATGGAATCGGCAGCGAGGACACTGACGATGGCCAGCAAACCGAGCATCGAGCGAAGAATCTGAAACTTGTTGGCTTTGGATGTAGTAGAACAGACGCTATCAAGGATGCGGCGAATTGATACAGGACGACCCTTGTCGGGTACGGATGTAACCTCGATTGGCATGTAAGAAGACAGACGAAGATAGCCTCACGGCCTTTACTCCGCCGTAACCCTTCAGTGCTTCACAGTTTCCGAATGCTCTAAATAAACTCTCAATGTGCGCCTATCCGAAGACCACGTATCAACAGGGTGCACAATTTCACGTTGTACTACATTGTTAAACAAAGTCTGTGCCACGCATTCGCAAAGCTCTACCCGCACTTTTGACAGGTACACAGGTTCAAAATCTTCGCGCCAATGACTTCGTGTATTTCGTGTGGTTCGTGGATCGGTTCTTTTTAGACGGATAAAAACGATCCACGAACCACACGAAATACGCGAATTACACGAAAGGTGTTGAATTCGAGATTTGAGGCAACGCGAGGCGTTATCTATAATCTCCGCGCCATCCATAACCCCAAACAAATCGAGGACAGTTAATGCCCGAAACTAAACACGTCGATGCGAATCCCGGAGATGTTCTATTGCTTACGGGAACAATGAAAGGCGCTTTTGTACTTCGTTCAGATAAGGCCCGCCGGGACTGGCAAGTTGGTGGCCCATACTTTCCGGGTCGTGCGGTTTATGCCCTCGCCTACGATGATCGCAACGGTCGACATCGTTTGTGGGCGGCCGTGAACAGTTCCTATTGGGGATCGTATCTCAGCTCGTCAGACGACTTCGGCAAAACCTGGACTGAACCCGAAACCTACGGCGTTAAGTTTCCTGAAGACGCTGACAATTCAGTCAAACAAATCTGGCAGATCGCGCTGGGCCATCCGCATGAACCAGACACGCTGTATTGCGGCGTCGAGCCGGCAGCGTTGTTTAAGTCGACTGACGCCGGCGGCAGCTGGTCGTTGGTGCGCGGGCTTTACGATCATCCACATCGTTCGCAGTGGATGCCCGGCGGCGGCGGACTTTGCCTGCACACCGTGCTTCCGGATCCGACCAACGCAAAACGTCTTTACATCGCTATCTCGACGGGCGGCGTTTATCGCACCGATGACGGCGGCGAAAACTGGCAGCCGCGCAACAATGGAGTACGTGCACAATTCCTTCCCGAGGACCAGCGCTATCCCGAGTGGGGGCAGTGTGTACATAAAATTGTGAGTCATCCGACAGCACCCGAACGCATGTTCCTGCAAAACCATTGGGGCCTTTATCGCAGTGACGATGGCGGGGATTCCTGGACAGACATCGCGAACGGGGTGCCTTCCGATTTTGGATTTGCGATGGAGATCGATCCCAACGATGCGAAGAGCGTGTTCATTGTTCCGCTTGAGTCAGATGAATTCAGATGCACGCCGGAAGGGAAGCTGCGCGTTTATCGCACGAAAAACCTGGGCGAGTCGTGGGAACCGTTAACCGATGGGCTGCCACAGGAAAACGCGCTTGAGACTGTCTTGCGGGACGGGATGTCTTCCGATGGTTTGCAGCCGACCGGAATCTACTTTGGAACACGCAATGGCAAGTTGTATGGATCTAACAACGCCGGCGAATCCTGGAGTGCAATTCAGGAGAGCTTGCCGCCGGTGGTCTGCGTGAAAGCCGCGGTTGTCTGATACATCTGGTTTCGTGAATTTTGTGTGATTCGTGGATCGCTTTTGCTGTGTGAAGATCAAAACGAATCCACGAATTACACGAATAGCACGAAAGGTAGAGATATGAGGTCATTATTAACTGTATTCGGATTTCTGTTCCTGGTCACCCCTGTTGTTGCTCAGACGCCGGAGAAGAAAGAACCGGAAGCGAAGCTGGTCCAGTTTCAAATGGCGCTGCTGCGCCGTGGTCCGAAATGGGAAAAGACGCACACCAAAGGTTCAGGTGTGACAAGCAACACGATGTCCGAGCATGGCAGGTACGTGGTGTCGTTGCTTGAATCCGGCAAAGCAGTCATCGCCGGACCCTTCAGCGACGACGGCGACGTCATCGGTGTTTATGTTTTGCGAGGCACCGCCGACGAAGCGAAGTCATGGGTTGATTCGGACCCAGGTGTAAAAGACGGTCATTTGGTAGCAGAAATGATTCCCTGGTGGTCGGAAGACATCATGAAGAAACCTGCGACCCCAATGAAGATGACGACGGCATACCTTGGGTTCTTAAGTCGTGGTCCAAAGTGGACGCCGGAGAAGACTCCCGCAACCGAAGAATTGCAAAAGGCGCACATGGCGAACATCAATCGCCTGGCCGAAACTAAGAAGCTCGTAGTGGCTGGGCCATTCGGCGGCAACGGCACATTGCGCGGGATATTTGTGTTTCGCGTGGACTCATTGGCAGAGGCTAAACAACTTGCCGAGACGGACCCGGCGGTGCAGGCAGGACGTTTGGCGCTTGATGTCCGTCCTTGGATGGTGCCGGATGGTGTCTTACCGTAACGCGATGATTACTTTTAATGTTGCCGGCTTCCTGACAGACTTCACCGGCGGACAGAGTCAGATTAAGGTGGACGTCAATGCGAGTACGGTCAGAGAAGCGCTGAACGTCTTGTGGAAACAGCATGTGGGATTGCGCGACCGCGTCGTGAATGAACAGGGAGCGTTGCGGCCCCACGTCAACATCTTTATCGACGATGAGAATGTGCGCCGCAAAGACATGCTCGACACATTAGTCAAAGAGAACAGCGAGATCACAATCCTGCCGTCCGTCAGCGGGGGCTGATAAAAGTTTCTAGTTTTTAGTTTCTAGTTTTGAGTTAGAACTGGAAACCTCGAAACTAGAAACCAGAAACTAGAAACTAACTAGAAACCAGAAACTAGAAATGAAGTTATGAAAGCCACCTGGAAAGATACAGTTATCGCCGAGAGTGACGACACCGTAGTCGTGGAAGGTAATCACTATTTTCCGGCTGACTCAGTGAGGCAGGAACACTTACAACCAAGTGATAAGCACACGACCTGCCCATGGAAGGGCGAAGCGAGTTACTACGACGTGGTAGTCGGCGATGAGGTCAATGGCGACGCGGCGTGGTACTACCCCGATCCGAAACCCGCCGCCGCCGAAATTAAAGATCGGATCGCATTCTGGCGCGGCGTGACGGTGGAAGAATAGCAAGAATTCAAACCTGTAATCCGCAGATTACGCAGATTACACAGATTCAAAAATAAAAGGTTAAGCATCTTAAGTAGAAGGTGTTCTTTACTTCCTATTACGTCTTCTTCCGATCTGCGTAATCTGTGTAATCTGCGGATAAGGCGGATTCACCGGGTAAAGTCTCGGATATCCTGGAAGGGTGTCTCAGAGTTGTTGAAGTCAGGACGATAGTAGTAGGACGACCCGTCAAATTCCTGCAGCCAACCTTCTTCCATCCCCAACCCTTCAAGTGCATTCACCGCTCGTAACCACTCGTTTTCTGAAATGCGTCGAGACAACAAAACGTAGCGATTGTTTGACGCCGCCTGGTGAGTCGCGTAGTACTGCGCCATCAACGACACGGCGACGCGCGGACTCAGTTCATCTCGAATCCATTCAAGGGATTCACTGACGCCGGCAAGATCATTTGGCAGTACCAGCAAGCGAATTATCAGCCCACGTTTTACTAATCCATCCGCACCTAAGGCTAATTCGTCGCCAGTCTGTCGAAACATCTCGGCAATTGCGGCCCGCGAGACTTCCTGGTAGCTGCGGACCTTTGAATAGATGTAGCCCGCTTCATTCTCCGCATACTTCAAGTCCGGCAGATAGACGTCAACGATCCCATCCAACAGTCGCAGCACTTCAACCGAATCGTAAGCATTGGTGTTGTAAACGATTGGGAGATGCAGCCCGCGTTCGGCAGCCAATAGAATTCCGCGAGCCATCTGCGGTGCGAAGTGCGTTGGCGAAACAAAGTTAATGTTGTGACAACCCCTGGCTTGCAACTCGAGCATCATGTCGGCAAGACGTTCGTGACTAACTACGTTTTTGAGTTGCTGTTTATGCGTCTGTGAGATTTGGTAGTTCTGACAGTAGACGCAACGAAGATTGCAATTGCCGAAGAAGATGTTGCCGGCGCCTTTGGTGCCGACGAGACCAGGCTCTTCACCAAAATGGGCTGTGTACGACGAAACGATTGGCAGACGTCCGGAATAGCAAGCCGCGATCTCATCCTGCAAACGATTGTTCAGGCAATCGCGCGGGCAAACTGTGCAACGCTCGAGCAACGCCTCGAGTTGTTCCACACGATGATGCAGTTCGCCGGTTGGTAGCAGTTTGAGATACGACGGCTGAATCATTTCAAAACTTACGTGGCATGAAGTCAGTACCACCTGCGGTAGCGGGTGGGTTGCCGCGATTCCAAATCCCACGCCAGAACCCACCCGCTACCGCAGGTGGTACTGACATAACTCAACGTTTCCGGAAATTTCGAAAGCGCACCATG
>DATEPF010000212.1:0-29887 GCA_035273325.1 Pyrinomonadaceae bacterium
TAGTAAAAGCGGACCCGTTGGCCCCGCCGAGTTAATCGCTTTGGCAGGAAGTCTTTTAATCCTGATACTGGTAGTCGTTTCTTATCTCTATTTCCTGGCCCCGGCCCGCAAGCGCCTCGAGCTGGCGCAACTAGAGCGAGCTCGTTTGCAAAACCAATTAAGAACATCGGAAGACAATGTTCAGAAGGGATTGAGTACTGAGACGATAGTCCAGGGAATTACTGAGAGCCTTGATGCATTCGAGAGCGGGGGGCTGGCCGCCGCCGGACGCGGACGGATGGATATCTACGACTCTCTCAATCAGCTCATGAAGAAACACGCGCTGCGCAACACGTCCGGACCAACTTATACGCCGCTTGATCCTACCGGAACCAAAACAGAAACTGGCGGTACAAAAGCTACCAGCTCCAAGTGGCAAAGCATTTATCCTGGCATCGCGATCAGCGTAACGGTGGAAGGGCAATACCAAAACTTGCGACGCTTTATTCGTGAGATTGAAACAAGCAAACAGTTCGTTGTTATCAATAGTGTTGAGTTGGAGCGGGCGACGGAGACCAACACAGCGGCATCCGCCGACTCAGGTGGTGGTTCCCGTTCATCCCTGGTAAGCCTGCGCCTGGACATGGCAACGTACTTCCAACGAGGGGCGGCTAACGTCTCTGCGGAACCATTTGCGAATTAGTTTTTATGCAGTTAACCGACATTAACAATCCGGGGGAACGAAAAAAGCTCTTTCTGGCCGGCGGGCTGGGATTGCTCGCCTTAATCCTGCTGTGGTGGACATTCATTGGTTTTGGCAGTTCGACTCCAACTCCTCGACCAGCCGCCACTGTTCAGGTTACGCCGCGACCGGCACCGCCTTCAGCGCAAAGTCCGGCCTCGGCATTACCGGTCGAGCCTTCAGAAAATCTTCATCCATTGAATTATCCGGTCTCTATTCCGGCGGTGGCGGAACCGCAACGCAACATCTTCATTTTCTATGAACCCCCACCTCCCCCGGTAAAGGAAGCGCCCCTGCCAACGCCACCGCCTCCCCCACCCTTGCTCTTGGCGAACGTGTCGCCGGGTAATGTATATGCCCGGACTGCGGATTTTACTCTCGAGGTATCGGGCGACAAGTTTACGCCGCAGGTTCGGATCTACGTGGACAATACGGAGTTGGCGACTCGTTACCACAGTCCTCAGCAAGTTTCAGCGACAGTGCCTGCGTCAATGATTTCCGGTCCTGGCACCCGTCAGATCTCAGTCAAGACGCCAGACGGCACGCTCCATTCAAATCCGGGTGCGCTGAATGTTGCCGCACCGCCAACCCCCAACTATTCCTATATTGGAATCATCGGCGACCGTCGTTATATTGATATTGCGATCCTACAGGACAAGAACAATCGCGAACTCCTGAACGTGCAACGAGGCGATCTGATTGGAGGCAGGTTCAGGGTAACGAGCATCTCGGAAAAAGAAATCGTTACTACGGATACAACTCTCAAAATCAAGCACACGATTCCTTTCACCACCCAGGGCGATCGAGGTAATCCGATGCAGCGGCCGACACCGAGAATTGAGTCGGAAGACGATGAACCATAACGTTGGACCACACCACAATATATTGACGTGCGGGCTGGCTGCATCAAGCGCTGGTTCGCGAGCCGCCAAGCCTTGTTCAAGTCGGGATCAGGGTGGTTACACGTTGGTGGCCTTACTCGCTTTGATGACAGTAGTCGCACTCTTTGCGATGGCGGCTGCTCCGTCCATCCGACAACAGGCCCTGCGCGAGCGAGAAGCAGAAACAATTTTTCGGGGTGAACAGGTAGCAGATGCAATCCGCGCGTACTATTCTGCGCAACAGAGGCGCGTTGGACCAGGCGCTGCGGCGTTGCCTACATCGATGGACCAGCTGCTTGAGGGTTTGCCGAGCGGCACGAGGAAGCTACAAGTATTGAGGCCTTCCGCCGCGCGAGACCCGCTTTCTGAGTCGGGTGAGTGGCGGCTCGTGCGCCCGCGTTCGATGGAAATCTCCGACTTTGTTCAAGCCATAATGCTTTATGCAGAGAACGTTCGGCC
Source organism: Pyrinomonadaceae bacterium (assembly GCA_035273325.1). Classification (GTDB taxonomy): domain Bacteria; phylum Acidobacteriota; class Blastocatellia; order Pyrinomonadales; family Pyrinomonadaceae; genus PSRF01. Next base: position 2,062 of record DATEPF010000212.1, read on the forward strand.
GCAGACTAACGACCCGCAACTTAAACAAGTAGAACAAGATATGGCTCCGCTGGTGATGCCTACGCTGGGCATTGCCACCGCCTCATCAAGTTCATCGGTGGGCGATACTTCAACTGGTCCATTCATCGGTGTGGCTAGTGAAAGCGCGGCTGAGTCTGTAATGCACTACTATGGCATCGCTCGTCATCGCGATTGGATCTTCACTCCATTGTTTCGATAGTCTGCCCTTGCATTCGTCAACCAACTATCGATCCAACGTTCATCCTTCCAGGCAACAAGCTTCTTCGACTCCACCGTTGAAGCGATCTCGTCTTCGTTTTATCCATCACGTAATCTCGACACGCGAAGTTCCAGGCAAACTAAGCGCGGTGTAGCCGATCAGAAGCGCGCGAAAAATATTCCTCATCATGTAATAAGTTGTTGACATCCTCTACGTTTGAGTTTATATAGCAAGATGTTGTGCGCCGTTTACTCTAGCCCACAAGATCAAAGTAAGCACAGTATCTTGTGGTTGGTCGAAAACCAAATCTGAAAAGAAGGAGCAACAAGAATGGCAACTAAAAAAGGTGGAAAGAAAAAGGCAGCGAAGAAGTCCGGCGGCGGCAAGAAGAAAGCAGCAAAGAAGGCCGCGAAGAAGAGATAGTTCGAGTTCGAGCCAGCAGGTTTCAATTACAACCCTTCACTGGCGCACAAACAATCCTGAGGCCAGCATGGCCTTTCAAAAGGAACGACGAGGAGTTCAAGAGAATCTCGTCGTTCCTTTTGTATTTAACTTTCCCGTTTTGCGCGTGCGAGAAGTTACTCCATGATTCGTGTCGCACTGGTTGAGCCAGAGATTCCACCGAATACTGGAAACATCGCGCGCCTGTGCGCGGCTAACAACGTTCCCCTACATATTGTTGGCGCCACGGGCTTCCGGCTGGACGATCGCGCCGTTCGCCGGGCAGGACTCGATTATTGGCCTGAAGTACAGCTCGAGCGACACACGGATCTAGCTCACCTTCGTCAAACCTTCCCATCTACCCGGTTCGTTTATTTCAGCACTAAGGCCCAGCGGAGTTATCTCGATTGGACTTACGGTGATGAGGATTGCCTCGTTTTCGGGCGAGAAACCCGGGGTCTCCCAGAGACTCTTCTGCACGACAACTGGGAGCGGTCCCTCAGAATTCCAATGCTTAACCCGAACATTCGCAGCCTCAACCTCGCCACGGCCGTGGGCATAGTTCTATATGAATCGCTTCGGCAGCTCGAGGCCTTCCCGACCAGGCTCTAATCACTCGCCAACGTCATTACGAAAGTTTGATATCAGGTGTTAACATCACTGGTTTGGACTTAAAGCCAATTTATTAACTGTCTGATCCGTAAACGATATGACCGAAGAAAGAAAAGATATTCGCAACGTGGCCATCATCGCCCACGTTGACCACGGCAAAACTACTCTCGTCGACGCGATGTTGCGCCAATCCGGAACGTTCCGAGAGAACGAACAGGTGCGTGATCGTGTGATGGACTCCATGGATCTGGAACGCGAGCGGGGCATCACTATCATGGCGAAGAACACGTCCGTTCGCTATCACGATATCAAGATTAATATTCTCGACACGCCTGGCCACGCGGATTTTGGAGGTGAGGTTGAGCGCGTACTCAAGATGGTGGATGGCGTGATGTTACTCGTTGATGCCGCAGAAGGCTGTCTTCCGCAAACAAGATTCGTTTTGCGGAAAGCACTTGAAGCAAGGCTGCCGGCCATTGCAGTAGTGAACAAAATCGATCGGCAGGATGCACGACCTGAAGAAGTAGTCAATGAGATCTATGAGTTATTCCTGGATCTGGACGCTACTGACGATCAAATTGAGTTTCCAATCCTCTATTCAATTTCCCGGGAAGGCGTGGCGAGGTCCGAACTGAGCGACGAGTCGAACAATCTACAGCCATTGTTCGATCAGATTGTAAAGACGATTCCCGCGCCCAGGGCTTTAAGGAATGACAGCTTACAACTCCTGGTTGCAAACCTCGACTACAGCGAGTACGTCGGCCGCCTGGCAATTGGACGAATCTTCTCTGGCCAGATTGCTATTGGGGATTACGTGGCCGTGGCTAAGCCTGACGGCTCTTTGCAAAAAGTCCGCGTAACCCAACTCTATGTCTTCGAAGGTTTGAAGCGAGAGCCCACTCAGAGTGCAGAATTTGGAGAGATCGTCGCGCTCGCCGGAATTGATAACATCGAGATCGGTGATTCAATAACTTCGGTCGATAGCCCTCAACCGCTGCCCTCTATCGCGGTTGACGAACCAACGATTTCAATGATCTTCGGTGTAAACAATTCTCCGTTTGCCGGCACCGAAGGCCGATTTGTGACATCTCGACAGGTGAAAGAGCGTCTTGATAAAGAGACCCTGGGAAATGTAGCGATCCGCGTGGAAGAGACAGATTCGCCTGATCAATTTAAGGTGTCTGGCCGCGGCGAATTGCAGTTATCTATTCTGATCGAAATGATGCGACGCGAGGGTTATGAATTACAGGTGTCGAAACCTGAAGCTATCACGCGTCAGGTGAACGGACGACAGCTTGAGCCGGTTGAGCAAGTTGTAATTGACTGCCCGGAAGAGTTTATCGGCGTTGTCACCGAAGCAGTCGGACGTCGCAAAGGTCAGATGACGAAGATGGTCAATCACGGGACGGGTAGAGTGCGGCTGGAGTTTGAAACACCCTCGCGAGGTTTGATCGGATTTCGTAATGAGTTTCTGACTGAAACAAAGGGGACGGGTTTGCTCAATACGCTCTTCCTTCGTTGGGACGACTGGATGGGTCCGCTGCGAGGCCGCCCCACGGGAGCCCTAATCGCAGATCGAATGGGAGAAACAACAACGTACGCGCTTTATAACTTGCAGGAGCGGGGCGGCCTTTTTGTCAGGCCGGGCACTAAGGTTTACGAAGGAATGGTTATCGGCGAGAACGCACGAGCAGTTGACCTCGATGTGAATGCCGTTAAAGAGAAGAAGTTGACGAATATGCGCGCGGCTAATGCCGATGAAGCTATGCGTTTGGTTCCACCGAAAGAGCTGTCGCTGGAACAAGCTATTGAGTTCATCGCCGACGATGAGCTGGTAGAGGTAACTCCTCGTACCATTCGACTCCGGAAACGGACTCTTCGGTCCAACGAGAGGCCTAAGAAAAAAGACTCTTAGTCTTCATCAATGAATCTGTTTCTTAAAGCACTCGACGGCACACGCGTTTATCCCCTTACCGACCGGCGGATCTCAGGCCTTTCACATGCCCAACAAGTGTTAGAACTCAGCTATTGCGGAGCACGGATCGTTCAACTGCGTGAGAAGGAACTGTCCACGCGTGATTTCTACGCTGAGGCTGCCGACGCGATCAGTGCGGCCCGTCAACACAATGTGCGCATCATCATTAACGACCGTGTCGACATCGCTTACGCATTGAAGGCAGACGGTGTACATCTCGGACAGGACGATTTACCACCGGCTGCAGCCCGCCGAATTCTCGGGGCTGAAGCGATTATTGGCCTCTCCACTCACAACCTGGAACAGATCAGGGTCGCCTCGAGTATGCCGGTCGATTACGTCGCCCTGGGCCCGATCTTCCCCACGCCGGTTAAACAATCTGCAAATCAGCCAGTCGGCCCGAGCGGCCTCCGTCAGGGGCGAGAACTTTCAGGTGATACGCCTCTGGTTGCGATTGGGGGCATTACGGAAGCTGACGGGCCCGCGTTACTGGACGCCGGAGCGGCGGCGCTGGCGATCATCACGGATTGCTGGAAACCTGACGATAACAGTCCTGAAAGGCGCCGCCGTCTCTTCCAACTATAGGCTAACAACAGATTTAGCTTGCGTTTAGCGCTGTTTTACCCCAGAATTTGTCCCTGCTGGACGATGTACCTGCCCGTCCCAACCCCTTCGAGCCAATTCCACACTTCCGGAGCCAATCCTTCATGAGCTTTTTTGACCTGCCGCCAATCATAGAGCGAATGCTGCTTGTCTCAGACAAGATCAGCGACCTTAATTTCTCTGTCGGTCAGCTGCCTCAAGTTGAGGTAAACGGCAAGCTCACGCCAGTCCAGCCGCTCGGAATGCAAAAGCTGACGCCGTATCAGACTGAGATAATTGCGATGGCGCTGCTCCAGGGAAACCCTGACGCCGCGGAACGCCTCACCAAAACCGGTACGGCCGATCTTAGTTATTCACTCCCTTCACGAGCGCGTTTCCGCGTCAATATTTTCCAGCAGCGCGGCGTCTACTCAATAGTAATGCGCGTTATTCCGACGGACATTCCGACCGTCAGAGCACTAGGTTTGCCAGAACAACTCGAAGAGATTGCCGAACTGAGGAACGGACTAGTTCTGATGACCGGTCCCACCGGCTCGGGAAAGAGTTCCACTCAGGCCGCGATCATCGACATCATCAACGAAAGAAAGCACTACCACGTGGTGACGATTGAGGATCCGATTGAATACTTACATTCACACAAGAATTCAACCATCAACCAGCGGGAAGTCGGGCACGACACTAAAGACTTTCCGTCGGCTTTGCGTGCCACACTTCGGCAAGCCCCTAAAGTAATTCTGATTGGTGAGATGCGCGATTTTGAGACGACCGAGATCGCGCTCGAGGCTGCTGAGACAGGGCACCTGGTTTTGTCAACACTGCACACGATCGACGCTTCCAAAACGGTGGATCGCATAATTGGTCTGTATCCAAAGAATGAAGAGGCAGTAATTCGCACCCGCCTGGCTCAAACCTTTCGTTACATCGTGTCGCAGAGATTAATACCGCGGGCTGATGGCCGGGGACGAGTTGCGGCGGTAGAGATACTTCGTTCCAGCCCTCGCACACGCGAGTACATTGAAGCAGGTGAGGCAGACGGCAAATCTTTGCTGGATGCAATGAGGGACGGAAAGATCGACGGCATGCAGGATTTTGACTCCGTCATCAAAGACTTCATTGAGCGAAAGGTGATCTCTTTGGAAGACGGCTTGACCTTTGCCACCAACCAAAACAATTTGCTTCTACAACTCAAGGGTGTTACAGCCGCTGACGAATTTCTTAAACGTGAACCGGCAATCGCACTCTCCGGCGTCTCTGACTCCGGCTCCATGCTCAGCATGATCGAGTAAGCCCATTTTGACTCCGAAATAACTACTATGATTATTGTCTGCCCAAAGTGTTCATCACGGTTGCAAGTGGATGAAATGAAAATCCCCTCTAAGCCGTTCACTATTCGATGTCCGAAATGTAACAGCAGCGTTGATTCAAGCAACGCCAGCAGTATCACTGAGCAAACTGCCGTTTCGATTGGAGTGTCGCCCTCTTCCGAAAACCCCCGAATGGAACAATCGAAAGCAGCGCCTCTTTTCGAATCCGAAGCCGCGCCAGTAACGCCGAGCGCTACGGATAAGCTGGTGGAATTGCTAACGAGCCTGGTCAATCAACCGGCGAGCAATGGTTACTCCCCGGCCGCCCGTTCTTCATGGAACCCGCGAAAAGCACTGGTTTGTACAGTCGAAGAAAACCGGGAATCTGTTGCTCGCAGTCTATCCGAAAATAATTATCAGGTTTTTGTGGCCCAGGATTCGCGACAAGCGGTTGAACGGATGCGTGAAAATCGCCTGGACGTCGTGGTTCTCGATTCGCGGTTCGATCCGGTCGAACAGGGTCCGGTGTTTGTTACGCGCGAAGTCAGCGTTTTAAGACCAACGCAACGCCGGCGCGTCTTCTTCGTGCTGTTGTCGCCGACGCTTCGTACGATGGATGCGCACGCCGCGTTTCTTAACAACGTCAACGCGGTGGTAAACGTCAACGATGTTGCTGAGCTGCCAAAACTGATCGAACATCGCCTGCGGGAATTCAATGAGTTGTATACCGAATTCAATGCGGCGATGCATCTCCCTCCGTTGTAGTTCCGATCCACGAACCGTTTTCTGAAGAGGACCATTTAGTGGTCCTCTTTTTTTATGTTGAGCGGTCACACGTGTATCCCCGCTCCTCGCTCAAGCCGTCCCCATCCTTATGAATTTTTGCTAAGCTATGGCGCCAATCCCAACTTCGCGGAGAAACTGCATGGGTCTTAAAGGCTCAGCTGAAGATTCCAATCATTCGCCGGCGACCGTGGCCGTTCACGGCGGTGAAGTCGCCGCCGACCAACCATTCGGCGCAGTAGTGTCGCCGGTATTTCATTCGGTGCCATTCGCCTTCGCAAGCTTTGATGAAATGCGAAAGTACGCGCGGGGGGAGACGCCGGACGCTTACTTCTACTCTCGTTATGGAAATCCGACAGTTGCGGAAGTCGAAAGAAAAATTGCTTTGTTGGAAAGCGCCGAGGCTTGTGTGGTTACCTCCTCAGGATCCGCAGCCACCTTTTGCGCGCTGGCAGCCTTGTGTCAGGCAGGCGATGGGGTAATTGCCTGTGACTCGGTTTATGGCGGGACCATAAAACTGCTGACTAAATTGTTTAACGGTTTCGGTATTCGCTCACGCTTCGTCGCCATAGACGACATTCCGAATCTATCGGAAATAGCCGTAGAAAATACACGCGCCTTCTGGTTTGAAACGCCTGCTAACCCACTGAATCGACTCGTTGACCTGGAAATAGTCGCCGACGTGTGTCGCCAGGCCAACGTGTTTAGCGTGGTTGATAACACGTTTGCATCGCCGGCGCTGCAGCAGCCAATTAAGTTTGGAATCGACGGAGTTATGCACAGTGCCACCAAGTATCTCGGTGGGCATTCAGACGTAACCGCGGGCGCGGTTGCCGGCAGTCAGGATTTCATTGATCGCGTTCGTAAGGTTTCGGTAATGGTAGGCACCACCCTTGACCCGGCTGCAGCGTATCTGCTGGCGCGTGGGATCAAGACCCTTGATTTACGAGTAAGAGCAAGCGGGGAAAACGCGTTGGCGCTGGCACGGGCACTCCGCAATCATCCTCGCATCGCACGCGTATATTTCCCGGGACTTGAAGACGATCCCGGCCATGAGCTCGCCAAGCGTCAAATGAAGGGTTTTGGTGGCGTGGTTGCCTTCGACGTAAAAGGCGGAGAGCCTGAAGTTGAGAAAATGTTTAATTCATTCAAACTAGTGCGCACTGCTCCATCGCTGGGTGGCGTTGAGTCTTTGGTTAGCTATCCACTCTATTCATCGCACGCCGGTTTTACTGAAGAGCAACTTCGCGCCGCCGGTGTATCACCGGCCACGGTCCGCATCTCGGTAGGAATTGAAGCTGCCGATGACATTATTGCCGACGTCACTCACGCGCTCGACCAAATGTAGAGATGGAAATCAAACTACTGCTTACGTTGGATCTTCGCGAGCAAGCTGCGCTTCAGGCTGCGCTGGTAACCCATGGTGCTCCCGATGCGCTGGTGACACTCGCTTTAACCGGTGCCTGCCGGATCTCTTCAGTAGAAGAGGCACGGCAGCTTCGCAAGTGGCTCGCCGAAGCGCGCACGGCAGGGGAGACTGATTTCGCGTCTCTCCATGTTATCGAGCGCGGGCTTGTGGAATTTGGCCTTTAGTTCGCCACATTTATGGGTGAAGTTCAACCAGGTTATGGACGAAGTTGTTTAACTTTCCTCTTTGATGACAATCGTTTCGACATCCTCTCAGACAGCATCATCAATCGGCCACCACTCACCGATGTTGAGATTGGCGCCGCATTGGATGCGCCGATCGAATCACCACCTCTTGACGAGATCTGCTCCGCGTCTGACTCTGTTTTAATCGTAGTCTCTGACGCAACCAGGGCCACCGCCAGTGCTCAAGTGGTAAATCTGCTCGTCCGGCGACTCATACAGTACGGTGTCGCTCCTTCGAACATTGCGATCATTTTTGCAACAGGCATTCATCGAGCGGTAACCGATCAAGAAAAGGTTGAACTGCTTACTCCGTTCATAGCACAGCGCGTTCGGATACTTGATCATAACGCGACCGATCCGGCGCAGCTGATTGAGCTCGGCAGAACGAAGCGCGGCACGCCCGTAGAACTAAATCGCGCACTTAAAGACTACTCGGTAGTGATTACCACGGGCGCAGTTGGATTTCATTACTTTGCCGGCTTCACAGGAGGACGGAAGTCGATCTGTCCGGGGTTAGCTTCGGCAAAAACAATTCAGGCCACGCACATGCTTGCCTTCGACTTTGAGTCGGCGGAACGTCGGGATGGAGTTGGCACGGCGCAATTGGCCGGTAACCTTGTGCACGAAGAGTGTGATGAGATAGCTGCTACAGTTGCTCCGGCTTTCAGTATCACTACAGAAGTAGACGATCTGGGACGTGTGGTCGGCCTCTATTGTGGTCACTGGCGCAAATCTCACCAGCGGGCGTGTGAAGAGTACTTACGCACCCATTCAATGGTGATTGATCGGCAACGCGAGCTTGTAGTCGTAAGTTGTGGTGGACATCCTCACGATATCAACTTGATTCAGGCGCACAAGGCACTCGATATGGCTGCTAAAGCATGTCGTCAAGACGGGACCATTGTCTTGCTCGCCGAATGCGCTGACGGATTTGGGCGGCCGGATTTTCTGAAATGGTTTGTTGAACCAGATTCGCGAGCACTCGCAGTTCGACTCCGCAAGGAATATGAAGTAAACGGGCAAACCGCGTGGGCGTTGCTTTCGAAAGCCGAACGGTACAACGTTCACCTCGTCTCTACGCTACCCGACGACGACGTCCGGATGATGCGCATGGTTCCCGCGCGTTCAATCGAGGACGCATTAGCAACAACCGATTCGGCTTCGGGATATATCATGCTTCGGGGAGCCGCTGTGTTACCGCAACTGCGCACCCCCGATTGAGTTGATCGCGCAACGTGGCACGCCTAGAATCAAAAGCAGCCGCGCGTAAATTGTTTATTAAAGGAGAAGTGATGCGAACTATCCTGTTAAGCGTAATTCTCATGGTGAGTGGCGTCGTGTCCATGGCCCAGGAACCCACGGTGCCGAAGGAAAGATTGGTACCACTCACGAATACTGCGATAGCGCTGGATGGCAACGGTGTAGCGGCGCTTGAAGCAACGCTCAAGACTACGGCTCTTCACGGAGCTGAAGATTCACCGGTGACAAACATACGCGTCGTCGTTAGGAACGCGAGTTCGATTGATTTGGCGTTTGTCTCAGGCCTAATCACTTTCTACGACAGCGCAGGGGTTCGTTGTGGGGAAGGTATTTTTAAGGCAGACGCGCTGACGGTAGGTGAAGCATTTGAAACTGACACCCCCGGCATCCGCATCCGGTGTTCACCCGCAACCTGGCGCATCGTCGCGACAAATTTGTTACCGCGCGTTCCGCCCGCCGTTACTACACCGCCGCTGATGTCATCGAGATCCAGCGCTAACTTGATCATTAGTGTGGACGGCGAGGAGCATCCGATTCAGTTGGACCGGCCGCTGGTCTTGCAGTTTGGCGCCACCGAGAGGACCATTGTGGTGCGCGCCAGGCCGTGACCACACGATCATTCGAGAAGCTTGACCCTTAGGTGTTGGAGTTTTAGCATGATGTTAAATTCACGTTTCACAAGAAAGCAGGGTAATCATGGCAGACGATAGGGAAGGAAGATGTGCGCACGCCGTTTGTGAGTGCAGCGCGGCTGACGATAGCAAATACTGTAGCGAATACTGCAGGGATGCAGAAAAATCCGGTGTCCTGGAAATCGGCTGTGGTTGCGAACACGCACCGTGCCGATGATTGGTCATTAGAGTCTTTGCCCGACATTTGGTTACTACCCCCGAGCGACCCCTCCTGAACTGTGATTTGCCTTCGCAATAATTTTGCAATCCGCGTTTGAGCACCGACCCGCTTTCAAGTTACATCCGCCAACCGTATCTCGTAGTCGATGGCGCACCGTGCTTTGTGCATTCGAGTTGATTTGTTGCAGATTGCGACGGGACGTTAAAGTATCGACATGTTGTCACTTTTGATTGAACTGCAGCGGTTGAAACGTCTGGATCGCACCGGCTGGATCCTGCGCGGTCTGCCAAACGCTACGGAATCGGTTGCGGCCCATTCCTTCGGCGTTTCAGTTACCGCAATGTTATTGGCTGACGAGATGAAATCGCGTGGTATCACCATCGATGTTGAACGAGTTCTGCGTATGTCCCTGCTTCACGATTGGGCTGAGACGCGCATTGGTGACATGCCCAGGACCGCGACTCACTATTTTGGGTCTGAGACGCGAAAGAAAGCCGAGACGACCGCGTTCGCAGACATAGTTGCAGGAGTGACTGCGAAAACAACTTTGACCGATTTGCATGAGGATTACGAAAAACGCCAGAGCCTCGAAGCCCGCGTGGTTAAGGCAGCGGACATCGTCGACCTTCTGGTTCAGGCCCTGGCGTTGGAACGCGCCGGCGCGCGTGGCCTTGACGAGTTTTGGGAAGTTGCAACTGGTGCAGACTTCCAATTACCGCCCGAAGCCAGGCCAGTCGTCGATGGGCTTCTGCATCTACTGTTGGCCGAACGCAATCGCTTGAAAGGAAACACTACTTAAGAAGATGTTGCCGGATTGGCAAATGTTTGGGTGGAAGGGCATCGTATTAGGAATCGTATTGTTCCTGATAACGTTTTGCGGCAGCCTGGCCATCGTGTCTTTTATCATGGTGAAGATTCCGGCCGATTACTTCAAACCGGATAACCCACGGACGATAATGCCAAACCGCCATAGAGCCATTCGCAGTTTGGTAATCCTGGCCCGAAACCTTCTGGGAGTTTTGCTGGTCCTGTTGGGAATCCTTATGTCATTGCCCGGCGTTCCTGGGCAGGGTCTGCTAACCATTCTTATGGGAATCATGCTGCTTGATTTCCCCGGCAAGAGGCGCCTGGAATACAAGTTGGTTAGCAAACCAAAGGTGCGCGACGGGATTAACACGCTTCGCCGTAAATTCGGTAAGCCGGCGCTGATTCTTGAATGACTAATTGGCCGTCCGCCGCTGGCGCAAAAACATTTCGGCGCAGCGAATCTGTTGCAGTAGCTGAGAAAAATTGCAGATCGACAGCAGCCGAAACGCCGTCAACGGGCGCAAAGGCGATGCGTTGACAAGGAAAAATGTCTTTGTTAGGTTGAGGCCTTTATCGAACGTCATGCGTGCCGAACTTTCAATGAAAGCTGGTTCATGCTGAAGCCTATCGCTCAACCTCGTCTCCATTTCCGGTCGCCAGTTGTAGTAGTTCTGATCGCAATGCTCTGGGTGAGTATGGGCTGCGGCTTGTTTGGGACGAGAAAAAAAGTTCAGGTGCCGCAACTCCTCGCCCCACTCTCGAACGCAGATACTGCGCGTCTGGTAGCGGAGGTAAATCGTTTAGCCTCGGTACAATCGGTTCGTGGGAAAGTTGACATTGAGTTTGAGGATACCTCGTTCGCTGAGGTCGGTATTGCCGAAAAGTATCGTCAAGCCGACGGCAGCGTAACCTTGCAACGTCCAGGAATGATTTATTTGGTGATTTCTGTGCCTTTTATCGCCAAAGACATTGCCCAGATGACGTCAAACGGACAAACGTTTCGCGTCGCTGTGCTGGAAGGAGATCAGAGGTACCGGCGGTTCGTAAAAGGCACTAACAACGCCAGCTATGAACAACTCGAAATGAATGGAACGCCTGCGCCGGCAAACGATAAGGACCGTTCATCCACTATGGCAAAAGAGACTGTCACCGCACTGTCAAACTTACGGCCGCAACATCTGACAGACGCGCTGATGATCAACCCCATTGCCGATCCCGCGCAGAGCGGCTTGACCTATGTTCAGAGCGAATTTTATCAGGAAGAACCGGACACTCGTCCGCGCGCCAAAAAAGATAGCCGAATCGTTCGAGGATATTATCTGCTGGAAGAGATAACAGCGCCTGTTTCGGGAAACGCACGTCTGCAGCGACGCCTCTGGTTTGATCGTCACAACGGAATTCGACTCGCGCGCATTCAATCGTTTGATGACCGCGGTCGTCTAATAACCGATGTTTCATACCTGGATGAAAAGCCGTTCGGAGAGACAGCCCAGGCGCTTCTTCCGTCGAAAATCCAAATAACACGCCCGCTGGATCGTTATAAATTGAGCATCACGTATCAAGCGCCCTCCGACATCGACGTCAATAGACCATTTCAACCCGAAGCATTCACGTTAGAGAACCGCTGGCAGCTTCCGGAAGTTGATCTCGATCAGCGCCAACGGGATAAAGCTTCTATCACACCTTGAGCATTGCTCCGCCAGTAGCGATCAATGTCCGCCTGTATTAACATCGAGCGAACATTTTCTTTCATGGACGCGACAAAGTTGTCTTTCAGATGAGGACGATTCTCAAAGCTGAAGATTTAGTGAAGGTCTATCGCGTCGGCAAGGTCGACGTGCCGGCTTTGCGCGGCGTGTCGCTTGAGGTGCATGAAGGTGAATTTATCGCGATCATGGGGCCGTCCGGCTGTGGAAAATCGACGATGTTGCACTTGTTGGGTGGTCTGCTAACGCCAACCACCGGACGTATTATTATTGACGGTGAGGATTTGACCGCGGCTTCCGATGCCAAGCGGACGGACATCCGACGTCGCAAGATCGGTTTTGTGTTTCAAAGATTCAATCTGTTCCCGACTCTGACGGCAGAAGGTAACCTGCGACTGGCGGAGCGGATTCATGGAAATGGTGGCGAAGATCCGGAGCGCAGACGTGAAGTGTTGCGATTGCTCGGGCTGGAAGACAAGCTGCATCACAAACCGCTGGAGCTTTCCGGCGGGGAGCAACAACGCGTCGCGCTTGCTCGCGCGGTCGTAACTCGGCCAGCAATTGTGCTGGCGGACGAGCCTACCGGTAACCTTGACTCCGAAAATTCGGCACTCGTCCTCAACATGTTTCAGGAACTGAATTACCGCTTCAACCAGACCATCGTTATGATCACCCATAATCCGGAAGCTGCAGCAATGTGCCGACGGATCATACAAATGCGCGACGGTCACATTGTGGAACCGACAGCAACGGTTCAACTATAAGTCGATTTACATAGGTTTTTGCGAAGACTAGAATATCTCGCAGCACGGCGACGCGGCGTGCTTTTTGCACAGCAAACAAGCAGCGTGAAGGCGCTCAGATAGTGATCAACTTCTTAAACAAGCTGTTCTTTTGGAACTACGAAAGGAATACCTGGCAGTGGGACGCGCTGTGTGTCGCAATTTTAATATTCATCTTTTTGACGCCGAAAAGTTGGTGGGAAAACGGCGAACGGCGGATGGCCTTTGCGCATCAAAGTCCCGTCGCGCGGATACTGTTGATCGACGCGCAAACTGTTGAAAACGCAAAAGATACGAACCGGCTACAACAGCACCTCCGTACTGTCACCGGACGGTCGGATCTGCAGGTAATTGGTGTTCGAAAACTGTCCAACACTGATGGCACTACCAGCGGTTATGAGGTTGACACCCGGTAGTCAATCCTTATAATTGCCGGGTTTTACCAAGGGGTCGGTTTAGCAAAGGAATTTTTCCGGCGAAAATTATAGGAGTTGTTAATGAGAAAATTGGTTTCCCCCTTTATGCTTTTGGCAGTCTTGACTGCCGGTTTTTTTGTAAGTGCCCCGAAATCTGCGAACGCGCAGAGTGCCGGATTGGTGAGCTCCGTACTAAATAATATGGAGCGGAATCGCCGTTCACTTCGTTCGCTGAAGGCCAATCTGAGCATGGAGAAGTACAACGCTCAGTTGCGCGACTCCGACAAATATAGCGGCACGTTTCTTTATGTTCCCGGCGTCGGACGCAACGCTTCCGTTCGCATCGAATGGCAGAAACCGCAGCATGAAATTCTGGCGGTTTCCAATGACAAGTTCACACTGTTCCGGCCACGTCTGAACATGGCCTACGTCGGCAGTTCTAAATCGAAGAAGAACGCAGCCGGCGGCGTAATGGAAATGATGTACTTGTCGCGCCAGCAGCTCGAGGCGAGGTTCCAACCCGTACAGGACGTGCGTGAGGAAACTCTCTGGGGCGGCGTCAGCACTATTCACCTGACACTGGTTCCTAAAGGTAACGCCAGTTTTAAGTACGCTGAAATCTGGGTAGACGGCAACGGTATGCCGGTGCAGACCAAGATTGTGGAGAAGAATGGCGACGCGACAACCATGCGGCTTTTAAACATGGAGCGCAACGCCAAAATTTCCGGCGACTTGTTTACTCTGAAGCTTGATTCAAACGTCAAGATCGTAAAGGCGTAACCACTAACTGTTCCATGCAATAACGGGGCTCTGAGTTCTGAATTCAGGGCCCTTTTTCTTTGTCGCGGTGGCCGGTTGCCTTTATTGGCTCAAGTCGCCTATGCTGCCGTCTCAACCGGTTCATTAACGCTGCCGCGAGGCCGCGTATTTCAAGTAGTCCGTAATGCGTAGAAGCAAATTCGTAAAGCAGAAACTGCGTCAATTTAGTTTTATTGGTCGAGCACTGGCGTCGACGCGCCATCCCGTCCTGGCCCACCTGATCCCGATGCGAAGATGCAATCTCGCCTGCGGGTATTGCAATGAATACGATCACACCTCGAAGCCGGTGCCGGTCGAACTGATTAATTCTCGCGTAGATAAGCTTGCCGACCTCGGAACCTCGATCATTACGATTTCCGGCGGCGAGCCGATGATGCATCCTGAGTTGGACGACATCATCCACCACATCCGCGTACGCGGCATGATCGCCGGGCTGATTTCCAACGGCTATTACTTCACGCCCGAGCGGATTAGACGGCTTAACAAAGCAGGTCTGGATAACCTGCAGATCAGCATTGATAACGTCGAGCCGGATGAAGTTTCGCGGAAGAGCCTGCGCGTCCTGGACAAGAAGCTCCGTTACCTTTCTGAACATGCTGACTTTCACGTCAACATCAACTCTGTCATTGGCGGTGGAATCAAAAACCCGGAAGACGCGCTCACTGTCGCACGTCGTGCAGTCGAATTAGGATTCTCGACGACGGTAGGAGTGATTCACGACAGCGATGGAACGCTCAAGCCTCTGTCGGCGAAAGAGAAAGACATCTTCCAGCAGGTTAAGAAGATGGGTAACAAGGACCATGCGCGTCTAAATTGGTTTCAGGACAGCATCGCAGAGGGCAAACCTTACCAGTGGCGTTGTCGTGCGGGGGCCCGTTACCTGTACATCTGCGAAGATGGACTGGTCCATTGGTGCTCGCAACAAAAGGGCTACCCCGGTATTCCTCTCGAAGACTATTCAATGACTGACTTCGACCGGGAGTACAACACGGAGAAATGGTGCGCACCGACCTGCACTCTGCAGTGTGTCCATCAGGTCGGGATTCTCGACAACTGGCGCGACCCACAGAAAACTCCAGCGCAGATTGCCGAGGAGCAAAAATCCAAACAAGCTCTCGGCGACATGGTTAGCGTGGAATAGATCTTAGTGGTTTCTGTGTAATTCGTGGATTCGCTTTTCGTGAGAGAAATCAGCCTCCGACGGTAAAGAGCGTCACCGAACTGGACAGTCCGAGTCCCGACAACCGGCCCGCCATTAATACAATCATTTCCCCTTTTTCCACGATGCCACTGTCGAGCAGCGACTTCTCTCCAGCGCGCAACATTTCCTCCGTAGTCTTGGCCTGAGGAACCAGCAACGTTTCAACTCCCCAGATCAAAGCCAGCTCGTTTTGTACCTCGTGCGAATTTGTTAACGCGATGATCCTTTGTTGCGGCCGTAGCGACGACAGCCGCCGGGCCATCAAGCCAGACTCGGTAAGAACTCCGGTTATTTGTGTGCGCATCTCTTCTGCCGCGAATACTGCAGCCTCGCTCAACGCGCGGCTCACTCGACCGGATTGGCGTCCCGTCCACTTCATCACACGATCGTGATCGGGCTCCTGACCATGTTCGGCTGTCTCGATGATCCGGCACATCGTTTCAACAGACAGAACCGGATATTGACCGCTGGCGGTTTCATTTGAAAGCATCAGGGCGTCTGTGCCATCCCAAACTGCGTTTGCGACATCGGAGGCTTCCGCGCGAGTCGGCCTGGGATTATTGACCATCGACTGCAGCATTTGAGTTGCTGTAATGACCATCTTGCCCGCGTGAATAGCTTTCTCGATGATTCGTTTCTGATAAACGGGAACCTGTTCCACACTAGTCTCGACTCCAAGATCGCCCCGCGCCACCATCACTGCATCAGCCGTCGCTATGATTTCATCCAGACGATCGATTGCTTCTGACTTTTCAATCTTGGCGACTAACGGCGCACGCCCTCCGGCCTCATTGATCAACGTTTTAGCTCGAGAGCAATCTTCCGCCCGGCGCACAAACGAGAGGGCGATGTAGTCCACCTGCTGTTCCACAGCCCAGTGCAGATCTTCAATGTCCTTCGGCGTCAATGAATCTATCGGTAACGAAACGCCGGGCAGGTTGATGCCCTTGCGTTCACCAAGCACGCCGCCATTGATAACCCTGCAGACAACATCTGTTTTAGTCGTGCTCTCAACAACCAGCGCAATTGCGCCGTCGTCCAATAACAAGCGCGTTCCCGGCTGCACCACACGTGGAAGATCCGGGTAGTTTGTTGCGACGATGTTCTCGTCGCCGCGAATATCCAGCGTGGTAAGCGTGAAGAGCGCTCCAGTCTTTAACTCCACGGGTTTACCGTCTTTCAATTGACGCGTGCGAATTTTTGGCCCTGACAGATCAACCAGAATAGCGACGGGCCGGTTAACGGATTTGGCAGCGGCGCGCGCACGTTGCACATACTCAGCCTGCTCTTCGCGAGTGCCATGCGACATGTTGATGCGGAACGCGTTGGCGCCCGCGCGCAATAGACTTTCGATAACAGACGGTTCCCGCGACGCCGGGCCCAGCGTCACAAGTATTTTTGCTTTACGAACAGGTTTTCTTTCAGGCATCAGTTCTCAGTCTGTTTTTTCAAAGCACCTTGAATAGTTTTCTCCAACTCATTTCCAATCGCCGGATCATAACCAATAAATCTATTGATCAGACTTCCATCGCGTCCAAAGACAAAGGTTTGCGGAATGGTCTGATTGTCCGAAAGAAAAAAATCGCTCAGTGTCTTGTCGGGAAAGCCAAGCGGATACTCAATCTTCAACTCCCGCGCAAACGCAGGCACCTTCACGCGATCGTCGGCTCCGCCTACATTTAGTCCTACGACCTGCAGCCCGCTATCACCTAAACGAGCCTGCATGGAGGCGAGGTGCGGAATGCTCTGGCGGCACGGCTGGCACCAGGTAGCATAAAAATCGACAACTAAAACCTTGTTGGCGTGGTCTGCCAAACGTGACCGCGTGCCGTCAGCAAGCACCCATCCCATTTCCGCATTTGGTGTCACTGGCGGCATCGGAAATGTAGTACTCGGAGCTGACGACAACACTGGTGTCGGTTGGTCATCGCCTGACTGCCCGGTACATGCGATTGCAGAAAGGCCAATCAATACCAACGTAATAGCAGTGCAAAGTTTCAGAACATGGACGGCACTCAGCATGATTTGAAGTTGAGGATTTATTCTACTACAAACGACCGGATCGACGGTCTGGTCCAACCGCCAACTTTTACATTTACGATTACGGTTTTACCATTTACGATTCCACGCATGGACTTTCCCAAAACTAAACGCACCACGCTTAAACGTCTGCCAAAACGAGGTGTTTACGATCGAGAGAGCGTGTATGGGATTCTTGACGAAGGCTTTATTTGCCACGTCGGCTTCGCCGTAGACGGTAAACCGGTGGTTATTCCGACCGGTTACGCGCGTGTTGATGATCGCTTGTACATTCATGGTTCCCAGGCGAGTCGCATGCTACGCACTCTTTCGGAAGGCATCGACGTTTGCGTGACGGTAACACTCATCGACGGACTTGTGCTGGCCCGCTCTGCTTTTCACCACTCAATTAATTACCGCTCGGTCGTCGTCTTTGCGCGCGCCTCGTTGGTCGAAGATGCAAACGACAAAAACGCCGCGCTGTTCGCTTTCTCAGAGCACGTGATACCAGGAAGATGGAACGACGTTCGCGAACCGACGCCGGAAGAGCTGCAGATGACGACCGTTCTTTGGCTGGAGCTGACTGAGGCGTCCGCCAAAGTCCGCACCGGGCCACCGCTCGATGACGAAGAAGACTATTCGTTGCCCGTTTGGGCCGGAGTTATTCCACTGCAACTGACTTCAGCTGAACCATTGCGAGATCCTCGGCTGCCGGAAAGCATGCCCGTCCCGTCGTATGTGAAAAACTATCAACGAGGGCGCGCGTGACCAGCGACACTCCCTGGCACACACGCCATCGAGAAACCTTGTGGCTGGTCGCAGGCTTACTGTTGCTGTTTGTGGTTACTGCGTTGCTTCTGCGTCTTGAGGGCCGGCTATGGATTTGCGCGTGCGGTACGATTAAATTCTGGGTTGGTAATACGTGTAGTTCGGACAACTCGCAACACCTGCTTGATCCCTTTGCCTTCACACACGTTCTTCATGGAGTTGCATTCTACTGGGTCATTGGATGGGTGGGCGTGCGACTGCGTTCAACCTGGCAGATTCTGCTCGCCATCGCCATCGAATCTGCCTGGGAGGTTTTTGAGAACACTAGTTTCGTAATCGACCGTTACCGAACTGCGACCGCAGCACTCGGTTACACGGGAGACACCGTCGTCAACTCGCTGGGAGATATTCTGTGTTGTCTCGCAGGTTTTTTGATAGCCAGGCGTCTCGGATTTTGGCGTTCACTGGTAGTGTTCCTGCTGGTCGAATTGACCCTAATGATATGGATCAAAGATAGCCTATTGTTACAAATTCTGATGTTGATTTCGCCGGTATCGGCAATTAAGAACTGGCAGTCTTGCCCGTAGAAAATCTGCCAACCTTCGTGTTATTTCCTGCGCTTCGTGGCTCGCTTTTTTAGGCTGCAGAAGAACGATCCACGAAACACGCGAAACGCGCCCATCGTACATTCCCCGACGTCTTTATTATTTTCCCGTGAGCCTTTACGATTCACCGCAATGAAAGAAGTAGATCCCTACCTCGGACAAGTGCTCGACTCGAAATACCGTCTGGAGCGCCTGCTCGGCCGCGGCGGCATGGGTTCGGTCTACCTTGCGACGCACCTGGGTACAGAACGCTACGTAGCGCTGAAGCTAATCACTCCGCAGTTCATGCGCAACGAAGAATTTGTCGCGCGATTCAAACGCGAAGCGCGGGCAGCGGGCCGCTTGCGACATCCGAATGTAGTGGACGTTACGGATTTTGGTTTTGCTGACGCCGGCGGGGAACGCGTTGCCTACCTGGTGATGGAGTACCTCGATGGTTGCACGCTCGCCGACGTGCTGGCAGAAGAGAACCAGCTTCCCCTCGATTGGGTCGTCGACATCCTGGAGCAGGTGAGCTCTGCCGTTCATGAAGCACACCAGCAGGGAATTATTCACCGGGATCTAAAGCCCGAGAACATCTGGTTGGAACCGAACCGGCTTGGTGGTTATCGGGTTAAGGTGCTTGATTTTGGAATCGCCAAGCTTGCGGAAGCCGACGCTGCTACGGTTGCAGCTTCGGATTCGCCCGATGGCGCCGGCTTGCCGACCGTCGCTGCGCGCGGGCGCGATACGATGGTAGAACCGGCAACGGACCTGGAAGAACGGGACACTTTGGTCTACGCCGCTCACGGGGACGGACAAACCCAGCCGGGTTTAGTTCAAGCACCCGAAGAAGCTACCCAACTCTTCTCGAACGCCGAAGAAACTTCACCAGGGATAACCAATGCACATACAAATATCTTCGACGATGACCGGACGTTGATGCTGGATGAAAAGGAAGACATCTTTCCTCGTTCCACCAATGTGGCAGCATCAGGCACTCGCGGTACTAAGCTGACGCGGCTGGGCGCGATTATCGGGACACCTCTTTATATGTCACCCGAACAGTGCGCCGCGAAACCTCTCGACGCGCGTTCAGACATCTACAGTCTCGGCGTCATTGCCTACCAGATGTTGGCCGGCGATCCGCCTTTCACGGGACCCACACAAGGGGTCATTCGCAATCACATCAAGACGCCGCCACCGCCGCTTCGTGAGCGCGCGAAAAAAGTTTCTAAGCGCGCAGCTCAGATTGTGATGATGGCGTTAGAGAAAGACCCTGCGCGGCGCCCGCAAACGGCGGCCGCGTTTGCAAATCAATTGCGCGCCCAGGCTGAGGGCATTGGTTCGCTATATCGCCGCGCCTTCGCGTTGTACAGCACTTACTTTCCGCAGTTTATCAAGCTGTCACTCATCGCCCACGCTCCCGTCGTCCTGTCAGCCATAATCATGGCAGCGCTGATGGTGTTCGACGAGACGCTGCCAAAAGGAATGTCAGGCACGCGGATCGCGGTAATAGTCGGAATCGCGGCCGTCGGCCTGTTTCAAATCGTGGCTTACTTTCTCGCGGCGGCTACGATCTCCGGAATGACCGCAATCATCGTTACGCAACTTGAAGCCGCGCCGTTGCGGCCTCTCGAAATGCGAACTGCCTTCGCCATCTTAAAACGCCGATGGTGGCCTTTCATGCGTACAGCGCTTAACGTCACCATTCGTATAATTATTGGATTCATACTGCTGGTCATACCGGGAATGGTCATGCAAATCCGGTATGCCTTGTATGCGCCGGTGGTGCTCGTCGAAGGTTTGGAAAAGAAAGCGGCGCTACAGCGGGCGCGTCAATTGGCGGCGCGTTCATGGCGCACGGTAATCATCGTGTCCATCCTGCAGTTTGTAATTCCCATGGTGATTAGCGGTTTGGCGAGTGCGTTTGCGGTGCGAATTCAGCGAGATACCGGCAGTCCACTCGTGAAGGTATCGCAGCAGTTTTCGGGTTTGATTAACATCTTCATTCTTCCGTTGATGTCTATCGTTCCCGCGCTGCTGTATTTGAAGATGCGACAATTTGGAGGTGAGTCGCTATCAGATGCCCTGGCCCAAATCGAAGACGTGAGAGACGTAAACAGCGCGTGGCGTCAACGCATGCGCACGAGACTTAGTTTGCACACACCGCGCAGCGGAAATCAGCAGCAGTCCGCGGGACCAGTGGGCACGAAGAACAATGATTAGTCCGTGTTGTTCGTGTTATTTGTGGATCGCTTTTTACCTCTGACAAAAACGATCCGCGAATTACACGAACTAACCCGAAACGGACGTTACAAGTAAAACCGCTTCATCACGTCAACATGATGCGCAACGTGGCCGGCCGCGATGAATGCCAACGCGCGCACGGTAAACGGGTTGCCACTGGCCACTCCAGCCCGGCCCCACGCGACTTCAGGAAGACTTCGGAAGAACGACAACGTGGTTTGCCGCAATGACTGAAATTCTTCGACCATGTCTTTCCAGGAAACAGCATCAGCGCCCGAGTTTCTTACCGCAACCTCCTGATCAAAACTCGGCAACGGTTCCTCGAACCCGCGAGCAAACCACAACGCCCGGAACACAAACAACCGTTCAGTGTCGTTGACGTGGTTCAATAACTCACGCAACGACCATTTGTCCGGCGCGTAGCGATGAACCGATTTCTCTTCCGACACGGTAGATAGAAACTTCACGGTTTCGTCTAATTGAGTGTCCAGGACGCTGAGAACATCGTCACCTTCCACGCGATCGATGTAATTGAAATAATAGGAAGCGGCTTCGCTTGATGTGGGACGCATGAAAACTCCTTAATCTTAATTAGCATCCTGCCGTCATCGGACGGCGGGAGTTGGATGAATAATTTCTTGCGGTGGGTTAGCGGTCTGAACGGTTTCAATCGCAGGGTCAGAGTCCTGTACGTGACGTTTAAGTAGCGTGCGGATCTCTTCAGCGCCCGCTGCGACGTCGCTCTGAATCCGACCGTCAGGATCCACGATTACTGCAGTGGGTGTAACATTCGCGCCGTACAGCTTCGACACTTCATTTTTCTCCTGCAGCAATACCTGGCCAAGACCATTACGCGCCACATTTACGAAGTTATCTTTGATCGTTCCAAAACTAAGCAATGTGATCGTAAGTTGGTCGTTGTGGGCGGTCTGCCAGTCTTTAATTTCCTGGAACAAGCTGATGCATGGACCACATTTCGGATTGGTGAAGATCAGCAGCACCGGTTTACCAAACCCCAGCAGCTGCGACAGGGATGTGCGGCCGCCTTCGTACGCGGGCAGCTCAAACTCGGGTGCAGTGGTTCCAATCGGCAGACCGGGCGGGTCTGTGTGAACATTCTCCCCGGGGTGTTGACGCCGTTTGAGGTACAACGCTCCAGCTACAACAGCCGCAACAATCAAGAGCAGAAGTTGCCAGGTGCGCAAATCGGCGACTGCCCGCGACAAGGTCGACACCATCGGTGGTTGAAGCTCGCGGCCATTCCAAATCACCACAGCTGCCGCAAACGCAAACACCACGTTGCGCACCAGGGTGGACCAACCGAGCGGCCGTGAATAGATCTGGCCAAAGCAATGGCACTCATGCGTTTTGCCCTGCGCGAGATTGATGCTGATGGCAACGACAAACAAGCCAAGTACGCCCAACGAAATTATCGCGGCCCACCATGCCGTGGCACTGAACAGAAGCCCGATTGCGACTGTCAGTTCAACGAACGGCAGCACTACCGCGACCGTAGGTGCGACGCTGTTTGGCGCGCCGAAATTCATAACGGCCTCGCGTGTGCCTTTTTGGTCGATCAATTTGGTGACGCTTGCGACACCAAAGACCAGACTGAGAATGAGACGAACGAGTGCAATTACCAGAGCCATAAGGTCAGCGTACGTGTATTCTGGAGTGAAAATCTCTCGCGATGATCGAATAGGCAAATACTGAACTAATCTTGGCCTAATAATAAGGCAGGAGGCCATTACTGACCACTCCGCCTTCATGGAATAGTGCAAAATAGCGGAACCTGACTGGCGCTGCGTCCGTTTTCCTGTTGTGTCCGACGGCCGGCGACCCCGGGACTGTCCACCTGCGAAAGGAAAAATCCATGTATTGCTCAGCTTGCGGAACACCGCTAACCCCCGGTTTAAGTTACTGCAATCGTTGCGGAGCCAGCCTGCGCGAGCGTCCCGAACCAAAGGGTTATGCAATTCCGGCTTTCCTGACTGCGATTACTCTGATCGCGATCGCCGGACTAGGTATCATGTTAGGAGGGGCGCTGACACTGAGCACTGATGCCGGCATGCCCCAGGAAGTGGTCGGCTTCTTCATGCTCTTCACCTTCCTCATTGTGGTACTGACAGAAGTGTTGTTAGTCAGACAACTTTCGCGGCTGACCGCAAATGTCGAACGGACTAGCATTGCTGCGCCGCCAACAAACTTCGCGCCCGTGGCCGAGCCCCGTTCGCTGCCGTCCAGAGCCGCCGGTGAACCATTACCAAGTGTTACCGAAAACACGACGCGCACTCTGGAATATTCGCGCCATCAGTCCTGAGTGGAAAAGGAGTTTGCGATGAAAAAACTCGTCTTGTTGTTTACGCTCATGTCGCTTGCGGCCGGTTGTAGTCACGGACTGCTGAATCAAGTTCATGGTTCAGGAAACCGCAAAAGCGACAAACGGCAGGTCGCAGCATTCACGGCGATTCACACTGACGGAGCCTTCGACATCGAAGTGGTGAGCCAGAAAGAGTTTGGGGTTGAGATTGAAGCCGATGACAACATTCTCCCGTTGATCGGAACTGACGTTACTCGAAACGTGCTTTACATTGGGAACCGCGGCGGATATTCCGTCTCCAAGCCGATCAAGATCACGATCACCGTTCCGAATCTGGAAGCGGTGACTGCAAACGGCGCCGGTAAGATCGAGGTATCCGGATTGAAGAACGACAGTTTTAAAATAGAGTTGAACGGCGCGTCAGATGTTCGGGTAACCGGTGATACGGAACTATTAAAGATCCAGGCTAATGGCGCTGGAAAGATTAATACGGGCCGTTTGCGCGCGGGCAAGGCCGACGTAAACTCCAACGGCGTTACTAAAATAGATCTCTTCGCGCGTGATCAGCTGGATGTGGTTGTGTCGGGGCCATCGAATGTCACTTATGACGGCGATCCGGTGGTAAATCAGCGAGTTAATGGACCAGGAAGTGTTCAGAAAAAAGCGACGCAGGGAAGTTAAAGAGTTTCTAATGCGAACCAGCCCAGCGATCCACGAACTGTAATTTGTGGATCGCTTTTTATGTTCGTTTCATATCACTTAGCGTACAGTTTTTCCAGTTGACATATCGTCGTAGCTGAATAACTATTTGTCAGACCAAAAAGGAGCTTATTGCCGAGATGACCTACGTAGTTGTTGAGCTATGTGTTGACTGCAAATATACCGACTGCGCTGCTGTGTGTCCTGTCGAAGCGTTTCATGAACTGTCCGATCGTCTTTACATCAATGCGGACACTTGTATTGACTGCGACGCATGCGTGCCCGAGTGTCCCGTCGAAGCTATCTTCGCGGACACGAACGTACCCGAACAATATGCTCACTGGACGCAAATTAATATCGATGAAGCTCCAAATTATCCGGTCATCAGTCAGAAGATTCCCGCCCTGCATGGACCAACGTGTACTGGTCCGGAAGAGTAAAACTTAGAACTATGCAATGCTCCTGATTCTTGTTTTCCCCCACAGGAGACGACTGTGTCATCTATTAAGTGTCCCCAATGTGGACTGGTAAATCTCAGCACCGATGCAACGTGTAGACGTTGCCGCCTGCAACTCAATTCCCGTACGCTCACGAGTCCGCTACCAGCACCCGGCATCGTCCTCGAAGACGGATACGTTTTACCACCACCTCCGGCTATACCTGGCCATGGCGTCTGGCGCGACGGAGCGAAGTTGGTAATGTCGAGAGATGCCGAACTTCCACCGCGATGCGTGAAATGTAACGTGCCTACACACCTTAAACTGAAGCGTAAACTTAGCTGGCACCATCCGGCCCTCTACCTGATCATTCTGGTCGCATTGCTAATCTACCTCATCATAGCCTTGATCGTGCGCAAATCCGCGACTATCGAAATCGGACTTTGCGACGAACATCAGGCCAAGCGTCGTCGTAATGTATTGATAACCACTGCCTTGGGAATCGTTGGTCTATTCGGTTTCGTGTTGGCAGCCGGTTTTGATGATGGGATTTATCTGTTAATAGGATTTGTCGCTTTGATTGCCACCCTGATTTACGGGATTGCAGTCGCTCGCGTAGTTGCGCCGGCGAAAATAGACGATCGGTTTGTGTGGTTGACTGGCGTGAACAAGCAATACTTGAGCGAGCTTCCGCAGTGGCCCGGCGCTTAGCGTTGACGGGTCTACCGATATACAATGCCGGGCGTCAGGGCTCCCCGTTTTCGCTCTAAACCTGCTTTACTCTCATGAAGTTTATTCTTGTTCTGTCTGCCATCCTCGCCTGCAATTGCATCGGATACGCTCAGTCGGGTCGCCGGGGTCAAAAGATCGTGGTTCCTGTACCACCTCCGGAAGTGGTTGAACCGAAGACCTCAACGCTGCCAGGCTCCCCGCCTGTTTCCGCCCAGAAGACCGAGGATTACCGTTGTGACGACGACGGCCACCTGGCCCGAGTTCTGGAGCCTGAGCCTGAGATTGAAAAAGGGAAGCCGGATACGAACGCTCAACTCCTTGCTAAGCCGACGCCGTCCTACACGAAGGAAGCACGCCGCCTGGGAGTCCAAGGGCAGGTGATCTTAAGGGTACTCTTGTCTTCCGAGGGTGAAGTCTCACGGATAAGGGTGCACCGCGGTTTACCTGCGGGACTGACAGAGAATGCGATTTATGCGGCTTGCAAAATCAAATTCAAACCCGCGATCAGGAATGGCGAAGCCGTCTCGCGCTGGGTGACAGTCGAATACGCATTTCGCGTTTCGCAACCTTCAATTTTTAGCCGTTAACTATCAACACGACTGGGTTCACCTCAATTTGACGAACGCAGTCTGAATTTCAACCTCGAGAAGTTGTACCTTTCGGAAAACCTGAAATGAAAAGACTTACCCTACCCCTCGCTCTACTTTTATTCATCGTCGCCGTTAGTCCATCGATTGCCTCGGCAAAAGACACCTGGATAAGTGTGCGGTCAAAAAACTTTTCGCTGGTAGGAAATGCCAGCGAGAAACAAATCAAACAAGTCAGTGCCCGCTTGGAACAGTTCAGGGAAATGTACGGCAATATGTTTCCCCGCGCTGTGATGAATACCCCGGTACCTACGACCGTCATCGTTTTCAAGAACGACAGTTCGTATAGACCATTCAAACCAAATGAGAGTACCGCCGGCTACTTCCAATCTGGTGACGACGTCAACTACATAACGCTAACCGCGGAGAAGCGCGGCCAGCAGGATCCATTCACCGTCATCTTTCATGAGTACACACACCTGCTCGTGAATAACACACTCGGCAACATCCCGACGTGGTTTAGCGAGGGACTCGCTGAGTATTACAGCACCGTGGACATTTCTGACGATCAGAAGGTGACGTTGGGCACGCCTATCGGCAGTCACGTTTATTTGCTGCGCGAAAAGAAAATGTTGCCACTCCGCACTTTGTTTCAGGTGGATCAGAAGTCGCCTTACTACAACGAGCGCGAAAAGCAATCTATTTTCTACGCTGAATCATGGGCGCTGGTGCATTACCTGATTCTGGGCAACGGCGGCGCTCGCTCGAAGCAGGTGGGGGCGTTCGTAGATGCGATGAACCGCAACGTTCCCATGGAGGAAGCGTTTCAGCAGAGTTTTTCCATGACATTCGAGAACATGGAAAAGGAACTTAAGGATTACATCAAGAATGATCGCTATCCGGTTATGAATGGGCACTTTGAACGGAAACTCGGAGCAGATCTCGAAATGCAAGTGGCCCCTCTCAGTGAAGCACAGGCACAGGCATACCTTGGCGATCTGCTGCTCCACTCAAATCGCGTTGATGCGGAGACGTACCTGCAGAAGGCATTAAGTCTCGATCCAGATCTGGCGATGGCCCACGCGTCGATGGGAATGCTGCGCGTTAAGCAGGGACGGGCGGACGAAGCGCGGCAAAGTCTGGAACGCGCCGTGGCGTCCGACTCGCAAAATTATTTAACTCACTATTATTACGCGTACGCTTTGAGCCGCAGTGGACAGGATTCTACCGGGCTGGTTTCCAGTTTCCCTCAGGAACACATTGGCAAGATGCGCGCGTCGCTGGAAAAGGCGATTGCCTTACGCCCGGATTTTGTCGGCTCGGTGAGTCTCTTAGCGTTCATCAACCTGGTTACCGAAACAAAGATCGATGAAACGATCGATATGCTAATCAAGACGCGTTCGCGAGCTAAAGGCAGAAATGATCTGATGTTTATGCAGGCCCAACTCCATCTGCAAAAGCGGGATATCAAAGCCGCGAAAGAGTTGATTGGCCAGATGAGTGCGAGCAACAGCGATGATGAACTGATGTTCAGGGCCCAATCGCTACTCCGCCAGATCGAGGCGATGGAGAACGTACCGGCTCTTCGCAACGGCGGGAGATTCGATTCAGCCGATCGGACTGTCGTTGTTGTGGATGAGGCGGAAGCTGGATCAGTTGATCCTTCTTCGTATTTGCGAGCAGCACTGAGAAAACCGCACGACGGTGAGGTGCAGGCACAGGGAATATTGGAGAAAGTTGATTGCGATGCCAGAGGAATGACGTTCGTGATTCGAGTGGCAGACAGCGTAATTCGACTGCGGGCGGGCAGCTTTGAAGATGTAGACATGACCAGCTTCACGCCTGATGCTGGTCGCGAGATTACCTGCGGCCCACGTAAGCCGGAAAGCAATGTGGTGGTGAACTACACCACTTCAAGTGATGCCCGTTCGAAGGCGACCGGTGTAGCAAAGTCGCTCGAATTCGTCCCCCAGGATTTCAAACTAAAACCTTGAAA
>DATEPF010000213.1:0-9351 GCA_035273325.1 Pyrinomonadaceae bacterium
CAAATCATGGAAAAATTGGGCTTTGCGTCAAAACTCGAGTAAACACATTTCGTGTGAGTTCGCGTGTTTGGTAATTCGTGGATCGTTTTTTTTTCTATGTAAAAAGCTATCCACGAATTACACGAAGGACACCAATTACATCAAATAAGACCAAGGCTGCCTGCCCGTTGGACTTCTGAAGCAGAACTGAAAATGAGGTCCTCCAGTTAAGGCAGCCTGTTATCATGCGGTGCATCCTCTGATGAAAACGACTCGTCAACTAATGATTGTGGCCGGAGAACCTTCGGGTGATGCGCACGCCGCCAAGCTTGTGAATGCGCTGCAGCAAGTCGAGCCAGAGGTTAAGTGGGCCTTCAGCGGAGCGACTGGTCCATTGTTACGCGCTGCCGGAGTCGAGACGGTGGTGCGCTCCGACGACCTCGCGATCATGGGAATAATGGAGGTCGGTCGTGTCTTCTCAAAGTTTTGGAATGCATTTAAGCTGCTAAAAAAAGCGGCACTCGATACGCAACCTGAAGCCGTGGTGCTGGTTGACTGGCCGGAATTCAACTTGCGACTGGCACGAACCCTTCACAAGAGGGGTATCAAAGTTATTTATTACATTAGTCCCCAACTGTGGGCGTGGCGCTCTTATCGAAGGCGAAGCATAAGACGAGACGTCGATCTTGTATTGTCCATCCTGCCTTTTGAAAAAGAGTGGTACGCCGAACGCGGCATCGATCAGGTTGAGTTCGTGGGCCATCCACTGGCAGGGGAAGTCAACGCCGCTTACGGTCGAGAAGAATTCTGCAGGTTGTTAGAGTTGGACGCGAGCAGACCAATCATCTCGCTTCTGCCGGGAAGCCGGTTGAAGGAGCTGCAGCGCATCTTACCGCCGATGCTTGACGCCGCCGTTGTCATCTCTCGACGTCGGCCTGACATCCAGTTTGTACTGGTTGTAGCGCCGAGCCGGCAGCCGCACGAAGCTGAAACGGTGCTGGCAAGTCATCCAGCTACAGTTGAATTAAGGTCAACAATCCGCGTGGTCCATCATCACACGCGTGAGGCGCTGGCCGCGGCAGACGTTGCGGCGATTGCGAGTGGTACCGCCACATTAGAAGCTGCATTGTTAGGCACGCCGATGGTCATCGTTTACAAGGAGTCGGCGATCAACTGGCACGTGCTCGGCTGGTTAATCAAGACGGATCATTACGGACTTGTTAATCTCATTGGCGGCCGGAGAATCGTCCCTGAACTTATGCAGTCGGAACTTACCGGCGAGCGCCTGGCGGAAAACCTGATGTCATTACTGGATACTGAGACTGGAGTTCAGATGCGAAAACAGTTGTTGGGGATAGCGCATGAGTTGGGTGAAGGTAATGGGTCTCAACGCGCGGCCGAAACAATTGTCAAGGCTTTAACTTCATGGAATAGTCACTGACTACCGTTATTCAGAATCCTTTTCTAGTTGTTCGAGTCGCCGTTTCAGTTCCTTAATTTCCGCTCGCATGTTTGGCAGTTGCTGCAAATGAGCGTTCAGGCGCTTGTAGTCTTCCAACGGTTGAATTGGTATTCCCCACCAAACACCAGGCCTGACTATCTTTCCGGGAAGCACGCCCGCTTTTGAACCTATTACAGCGCCACTGCGGACGCGTATGTGATCGCCGAAGCCGACCTGGCCCCCAATCACCACGTCGTCTTCAATAATGACACTGCCGCTGATTCCTGTTTGCGCCGCTATTACCACGCGCTCGCCGATGTCGCAGTTGTGCCCAACGTGTACCAGATTGTCGAGCTTCGTGCCTTTTCCGATTCTCGTTACGCCAAGCGCCGCGCGGTCGACGCAGGTGTACGCGCCAAGTTCAACCTCATCTTCGATTACCACAGTGCCCTGTTGTGGAAACTTGTGATAGCCCATGTCGCTGCGGACGTAACCAAACCCGTCAGCGCCGATACAGACGCCGGCGTGAAGAATTACTCGATCACCAATTGATACGTTATCGTAAAGAACCACGCCGGGATGCAGCACGCAATCAGTGCCTATGGTCACGTTATCTCCAACCGTGACACCTGACTCAATCATCGTGCCTGCGCCGACACACGTCTGCTCACCAATCGCTACCAGTGGTCCCAGATAAACCGTCAGATCCAGGTTCGCTGTGGGAGCGACAACGGCAGTCGGATGGACCAAGGGTTCGCGGCGTTTCGGTGGATGCAGTAAAGGCGCGATCTGAGCGAAGGCGAGCTTGGGCTCTGTTACCTGTATGAATGCCGGGACGTGTGGAAACGCCGTCTTCGCGGCTGATACATCCGAAACAATCAAACATGACGCATTACATTCGACTGGCGATTCGAGAGATTTTTGGTTCTCGACAAACGCGAGTGTGCCCAGGGGCGCGCCTCGCAAATCGGCAATGCTTTCAACGACCATGTCACCATCGCCGATGCACTGCCCGCCAACGTGGTCAGCCAATTGTTTTGCTGTCAAAGTTCCGCTGTCATTCGTCATATTTGTATGTGTTTGAAATCAGCTCGGCACATTATCTTAAGCGGCACCCCGTACGCAATTATTGAATCGTTTGCTAACTGCGGAGAGCTCCGTTTAAACGCTGAATTCTGGGCCACTTAACGTACTACGGCCGTTCATATGGCGGGCTGTGTTTGTACTTGCCTTGAGGCAAACTTAACCACTATGATGGCCCGCGTGATTTACAGCCCTGGTGCAGTAATTGCCTGAAAATTAATAGGTTTTTGTCCATTTACGCACCGATGTGCGTCAGGAGGAACGGAGCACTTTGTTTAGCGATCAATTTCGACGGGGAGAATCAGAAAAAGGAAAGTTGTCCGGAGTGGGCACGTCTCGGTTGCTCTCAAAACTTTCAGGAGCGGCCTGGTCGGCTTTTCAGTCAGTCAACAAACGATTGCCCGAAGGACAAGCGATTCATCCCAAGTGGGCGCCTGGTCCGCTGCTGAAGTCATATGAACGCACGGCCCCGCCGCTCGGTTTCCCACGCGAAACCGACAGTCTGTGCCCAACGTGTGTAAAAGAAGTTCGTACCGCGGTAATCACCGGAGAGACGCCTTTGGAAACCTTGATGCATCAGCATCCAGGTGAAATCAAAGCGCAAATCGTCGAAGAGAACGGCCAGGTTGTCATGCGCAAGACCTGCCCGAAGCACGGTGAGTTCGTTGACGTAATGGCCACTGACCCGGCGTTTCTCGAACGGATCGAATCGCTGTTCTTCGGACGCGACTTTAGAGCTGCTGAAGATGCTGCAATTCATCGTCACGGAACGTCAAACATCAAATTCGGCCGCGGCGCGGTGCTGACCGTGGACCTGACGAACCGTTGCAACATGATGTGCAATCCGTGCTTCATGGATGCGAACCAGGTTGGTTATGTACACGAACCAACATTTGAAGACACGAAAGCAATCCTCGATCGGGCCGTGTCGTTCAAACCAAAACGCCAGGTCATCATTTTGTTCTCCGGCGGTGAGCCAACGCTCTCACCCTACTACCTCGAGGCAGTCGCTTACGCGAAGAAGATCGGTTTCTACCGCATCCTGGCCGCCACCAATGGAATTCGTTTCGCTGAAGACATTGAATTCTGCAAAGCTGCCAAGGCAGCCGGTCAACACGGCGTGTATCTACAGTTTGATGGTGTCAGTGCAGAAAAGAATAAACATCGCGGCGTGGGAAACTTGTTTGACGTAAAACTCCGCGCGATCGAAAACCTCGCCAGCGTCGGTATTAAAGTTACGCTGGTGACCACCATCGTCAATACCATTAACAACGATGGCATTGGTCAGATAGTTGAGTTTGCAGCAAAGAACATCGACAAGGTTCAAACCATCGCGTTTCAACCCGTCTCTTTCACCGGTCGCGATGAAGACATTTCCGACGAACTGCGCATCCGGCAGCGTTACACGCTGTCCGGAATGACGCACGACTTGAAGGATCAGCTTGGCGGACAACTACAACCGCTGCGTGATTGGTTTCCACTCTCGTCATATTCGGCTTTCACCAGCGTGATGGACATGCTTCAGGGCGCCGACGCTCCGTGGGGATGGTCATCGTGTAACTGCCATCCAAACTGCGGCATCTTTTCGCTGATGGTCGTTAACCGTAAGACCGGCGATTTCAAATCACTGTTCGAATTTTTCAACTACGAACAGTTTATGAAAGACGTCGCCACCATCACCGACACTGCGCGCGGTCAGAAGTTGTCATATGCGCAGCTCGGTATGGCCATTCTGAGAAACTTCGACGCTGATCGGGCGCCTGCAGGGTTCCCCATTTCTCAGATACTTAATTTGTTTAAGCCGTCGTCGACCAACTCCAGCTCTGATCGAAACGACAGAATGGCCGCCACGAAACAAGAGGATCCAGAGGATATCTGGCGCGTCCTTTGTGTGGAGGGAATGTGGTTCCAGGATCTGTTCAATTACGATTTCCGCCGCACCGAGATGTGCGTTATCCCTTACGGTACGCAGGAAGGTGAGATATCTTTCTGCGCGTACAACACGGGTGTGGGCTGGCGGCAAATCATTGAGAACATGCACAAGACCGCAAACCTCTCTGAGTGGTACAGCGAAAATGAACGTCACCCGGTCTATGCCGCTGGTCATGACGTGCCCAATATTCCTAAAAAGCACTCACTGAGTCTCCCGATTATTCAGGCGGTGCTGGCTGAGGATTCCGATGAAAAGCCAGTAGTAGTCTCGCCTTACTTAGTTGAAGAACGAGACGAAGTAACCGTTTAGAATAACTTCCAATCAAACTGAAATTGTCGCCAGCATCCAAGCCTCTCTGGAAGGATGCTGATCCATGTAAACACGTCTGCTCTCTGGAGAATCTCATGAAAATCCCCCTTGCTTTGTTGCTCAGCCTCGCGCTGTTTACGACCACTACCCTGGCCCAGGGAAACCAATTCAAGGTTCGTTATGCCGGCGGGTCGATCCCCTCAACCGTCAAGGCGGATGACTGGGGAAACAGTATTACCGTTAGCCCTGAAGTCGTCGTCTTAAAATTAAAGGATGGTCAGGAAATTAAGATTGATCCTAAGGACATTAAACTGATGACGCACAGTCGGCATGCCAGCCGCCGCATCGGCCGTTACGCGGCGCTGGCGGTTGTCAGCCCGCTATTCCTTTTAGGCATGTTGAAGAAGAACAAGCGCCACTTTATCGGTATTGCTACCGAAACACCGGATGGAACTAAGAACGGATACAACCTGCAATCCAAGAATGAGCAGTATCAAGCGCTAATGACTGCCCTCGAGGGAGTCACCGGCTTGAAGGTGGAAGAGGAAATCGAGGAGAAGAAAGACAAGAAGTAGTTCAAACGAACTCTGTCCCAAGAAATAGAAAGCGTGACGATTCATTCGTCCGCTTTTTTTTTGCCGTAAGACTCCGGCATCTGGCTTGCACATTCCTCTGGTGTAAATCCAATCACTTAGGAGCCTCGATATCCAAATGCAACGTGTTATCTCAGGAATTCTAATTGTTTTCTCACTGGTCTCGCCGTTGTGCAGCTTCGATGTTGCAGCACAGGAGTTACAGCAGTCGCAAAGCTCCGACACCGCCCAAGCGGCCACGGCCACACCTATCGCTCTGAAGATCCCGGATGGAACGGTTATTGAAGTGGAAGCTCCTTACACGTACCGATCGATGGACTTCAAGCCGAAGGACAAGATCAGCTTTCGCGTCGTGAACCCAATTATCGTCGAAGGTGTCACCGTCATTGAACAAGGCGCTACTGCGACCGGGCGAATCGAACGAGCCAAGCGCGGAGGACACTGGGGCAAGGCCGGTCTGCTCTTATGGACAATGCAAAGCGTCACTGCCAGGGATGGTTCCCAAATCCCGGTGCGCCCAACGTCCATACGATTGCGCGGCGACAGCAAAGGCGCAAAGGTGGCAACGCAGATGATTATTACCGGGGCACTATTGCCGTTCATTGCGCCAGTGGCGCTGCTGCACGGATTCAAACGAGGCAAAGACGCTTTCATCCCGGCCGGGAAACGATATTCAATTTTTGTGGATGGGGATTCGTCCGTCAACGCGGCAGCACCAGCTACTAATGAAGCGAATTCAGCACCTTAGTGTATTTCGTGGAATTCGTGGATGGTTCTTCGGCCGCACAAAACGATCCACGAAACAGCACGAAGGTGCGCGTACCTAGTTCCGACCGGTTCCTTTTACAGGCTTTTGGATATCGCGCAATTGAGCGACTACGTCTCGCAGCCGAGTCGCTAGTTGCTCGATCGTCTCGGCGCGACGACGCGCTTTGTCATTGAGCTCCTCACGCAACAGCAATTGAGCCTGGCCGAGTATGCCTGCGAGCGGATTGTTGATCTCATGCCGCACACGAGCAACCAACTCGGCTACGTTGTCTAACTGCGATTCGTAGTCAGCCACCACGTCGGCTACAGTTCGATCTTCATTCGCAAGATCTGTGGATGAACTCTTTAAGATTGTCGACTCGTCAGGTTCGCTCATGTCACTCCCGTTTCGTAGTCAAAAAGATCCAAACGTCGTGGGAGGTTCCAGAGTCTGCTTGAGAGTTGGAGAGGGTTGGCGGGAGTAATAGTAAATGCTAAACGGTAAATGGTAAATAGAAGTTTCTTCTTGGCCCAGGCCCGTGTAATTCAGCCCTTCCTGTTATTTCGTGTATTTCGTGATCGTTCTTTAGATACCCAGAAAAAACGATCCACAAATTACACGAAGGTTTGACAAGGAAAAGCCGAGCACTTAAATTGAAAACTCGTTGCTGGGAGGTCGTCTAACGGTAGGACTGCGGACTCTGAATCCGCCTATCGGGGTTCGAATCCCTGCCTCCCAGCCAATACAAATTCTGACAAGGCGACATTCGTTCGTTGCCTATTTCTTTGTCAGGCGTTGGTTAAAACAAAGGCAGCCGCTGCGCACGGCTGCCTTTTCCTTTTGTTTAGTTCGTTAGTTCTTACCGGCCCGCCGAAGGACGGGGCGCGGGTTTCACTAAGCCGGCGAGGCGACCGCCGCCCGCTTGCAGAATGCTCATCAAGCCCATGTAACCAAATCCGATGAAGAACAACAGCAGGAACGGAATGGTGCCCCACATCCGGAAGTGGCCCGCGTAAAGTATCGCTAACAGAAAGTAAAACGAAAATCCGAGTTCCAGCAGCGGCAGCAAGCCACGCTTGCGTTTGTACTTCTTCTTTTTCCAGGTTTCGTCGTGTGCTTTCTCGACACGATATTTTGGCGTACGCACAAACTCGCTCTTGATTCCAAAGAGCGCTTCCAACACAGCACGCGCATTCGAGAACGCCAGGCCGATGCCCAACGCCATTACCAGTGGCAAATGAAGCAGGCGCGGAGACCGCTTTTCGTCGAGATACCAAACGGCAGTTCCATAAAAAAGAAATACCGAGATCGAAGAAAAGAAAAGGAGTGGCAGGTCCACGATCATCAGGTGATAAAAAGGCTGGTTGTATCGAACCAGCAGGAGCGGAAACTGCAGAAAGCTTGCGACGATCATCAACGGATAACTGATGTTTCCGGTTAACCGGAAAAACATTTCCAGCCGCACACGCATCGGCAGACGCGACCGCCAAATTCGCGGATATAATTTGATCCCGACCTGCATCACGCCTTTGGCCCAACGTCGCTGTTGCGCTTTGAACGCGTTGATCTCTACCGGGATCTCCGCCGGTGCATCGTCGTCAAGCAGGTAAACGAACTTCCAGCCCATTAATTGCGCGCGGAAGCTGAGGTCCGTGTCTTCGGTCAGCGTATCGTGCTGCCAACCACCGCTCATCGCAATTGCATTGCGCCGCCAGATGCCCGCTGTTCCATTGAAATTGAAGAAACCACCCGTGCGATTGCGGGTCGTCTGCTCGACGACGAAATGGCCGTCCAGCATGATCGTTTGCAATTTTGTCAGCAGGTTGTAGTTGGCGTTGATATGCGACCAGCGCATTTGCGCACAGCCAACGGATGGGTCGGTAAAAAAGTCTACGAGCTTACGCAGGCAGTCTGGCTTGGGGACGAAGTCCGCGTCGAAGATCGCGAGCAGTTCGCCTTTCGCGTGCTTCAGTCCGTTCTCCAAAGCGCCGGCTTTGAAGCCGGTGCGATCGTCCCGGTGTATATACTGAATATCAAATCCGAGTTCTGCATACTTCGTGACCGCCGCTTCGGCAATCTTGACAGTTTCGTCAGTCGAATCGTCCAGCACCTGAATCTGCAGCTTTTCGCGTGGATAATCAATTTTCGTGACTGCCTTCACCAAACGATCGACCACGTACATCTCGTTGAAGAGTGGCAACTGGACTGTAATGACCGGCAGGTCCTCTTCAGCAAATCGGGCCTTCGGTTGTGGCACAAACTTTCGATACCGCCAGAAGTCGATCACCTGCTTCACGCGGTAACCACCGTAAATCGCCAGGACCACCAAAATCGTGAAATAAAGAATCAGGATGGTCCAATCGAAGCTGTCGAGCTGATAAAGCGGACTGATGTTGCCCCAGGTTTTATTGACGTCGTCCTGGAAATATCGTTCGAAGAGTACCTGCGGTTCTGGTCCGTTCGGGGTAGGCCAGGGAGTCGGAGCTGGAGTAGTTTGAAAAAAGAGGGCCATAGTATTGCTACAACAGATTGCTAAAATCGACGTTTACACACTAAACGCCGTCTGAAAAGCTGGACGGCGCGGCACGCATTCTACCCTAACCAGACCGCTGCGCGAAGCCTGCACAGAATATTCACTGTCTTGATCTCTCACCACGACAGGACAAGCTAAAGCATGTCGGACATTAGATGCGTCGTTCAGGGGAACTGTAGTCGCTGGGAGCTGCGGAGGTGTTGGTTAACAGATTTCGGGCGAGCCTTGGTTGCGTCCGGTGGCGAAGACTCAGTTCGATCAGTCCCGGCAAGACGTAAAAGACGACCACACTTCCCAACAAGGCCCCGGTCAGGAACCTGGAGAGATGAGTGTTGTGCCAAACTCCGAAAAACTCCAAAGAAAAGTCGATAGTGAGCGGGATTGCGGCGAGGAATAACCAATTCCGCGCGGGCGTCGTAGTGCTACGAAAAGACTTAACTAGCGGGTAACCAATTACACCCAACAGGAACCCGGCATATATTCCCGTGCATCTGGAACAGACGGCAAATGGATGTTCAGCGAGGAAGAACGAACGTGCGGGAATCTGGTGACACAGATAACTAAACGGCAGGTAAATATTGTAAGCGACTGATCGATGTCCGCCTGCAAGAGCGAAGGGCGCCGCAAGAATCAAGGAACAGATCGCGGCAGCAAACGCTAAAACAATCACCCACGTAGCGACCGGCTTACGAATGCTTCCTGTCTGCGGCACGTAGGTATTCGACATTTACG
>DATEPF010000214.1:0-7123 GCA_035273325.1 Pyrinomonadaceae bacterium
CCTATTGCTTATCTCCGCGATTTCGATTTTCTCAACGGTTTCGGAACTGAATAACAACCAAGGTTCAATGGGCCGTCAATTAACGTTGCGAATCATTCTGGAAAAACCCACCACCGGGGTTGATTTTGGTTTGCAGAAGGGACGTGGCAGTGACTACGAAACCATTCAGACGCAAAGGTCGAACGAAAAAGATCTAAGCTTCCAGTGCGAGGTTCGCGTGAGTCGCGGTGAGAATGGTTCGCCTAACTTCCTCGGCCCATTTGCACAAGGACCAACGGGCCAGCGCTTTATTTACATTGACATTGGGACCTACGCAGGACAAACAGAAACATGTTGGAGCCGGCGATTGAAAATTCCGTTGTCCGGAATTACCTGGCAAATGATCGATGGGGCAAAGAGGTTGGAGACTCACGTACCAGGCGCTGGTAAAGATGGGAGTCCGGCATGTGCGACGGTGAAACCGTTCGCGGGTTGGCAGGTTGTACGCTAAACGGTTAACCGGATTGCTTATCGGTGTTCAGGCCAAGGTTGATTGGTTTCCGGTCCGATACCAGGTGAAGCACGCTGAGTATCTTCACAAACGTCAGCAACCCTCCGGACAAGGCGATAATTATCAGCACTGTTCCCATTTGCGCGACATCAACGTCGGTGCTCGCCACTTTGATAACGATGCCCAGAGCAAAAATGATTGAGCACAAAATGCTTTTCAACTTAACCTGCAAACGCTTTCTGACGCTTATCTGAAGACACTCCCTTTTAATCGCAGAGATATTTCCAAGCCGGCGCTTCGCCAGATCTCTCGCTTGGTCCGCCGAAAAGCCTCTGGACTCATACTCCCGCGCGCTCATGTCGATGTGAAACTGCAGCTCTTCTTCAACTTCACGCCGAATCGAACTCGCGTCTAACTTTAGAAGTCGCTTCGGTATCATCGAGACTCCCTCTACGTTACGTTCCAAACATTTGTGCTTGTATTAGTGGATCGCTTTTACGATTGATCAAGAGAGATCCACGAATCACACGAACTTTGACCATTTTGATCAGGTAGCCTGAAGTACTCTTGTAACCGCTTTCGAAATCCGCTCCCAGTTTACCGATTGCGCTGCTAATTGCTGACGACCCACGCGGGTCAGCTTGTAGAACTTCGCGCGACGATTGTTTTCAGAGGAGCCCCACTCCGACGAGATCCAGCCTCGCTCTTCCATCCGGTAAAGCGCCGGGTAAAGCGAACCGTCTTCCACTTTCAACAAGTCTTCGACCGCCTCGTGTATTCGCTGCGCGATACCGTAACCGTGCATTGGCTCGCGCGACAAGGTTTTCAGCACCAACAACTCCAGGGTGCCCTGCATTAAGTCTGTGCGGTCGCTTCTCATGTTCAGGTGTCAGCTTTCCCTTGACAATCAAGGGGTGCAGCGTACAATCGCCTTCCCCAGACTGTCAAGGGAACAATCATCTTCGCTGACCCGCACCATGCTTACGATTCGAGGACTAACCAAAACATACCACGGCGGCGTCCAGGCGCTTAAGCATATCGACCTTGAGGTGCCCTCTGGAATGTTTGGGCTGCTCGGACCAAACGGTTCCGGTAAGACAACACTAATGAAGATCCTGGCTACGCTGCTCGAACCAGACTCAGGTTCAGCCGTAATGGACCAAGTCGACGTGATCGCCGACAAAGACGCAACCCGACGGATGCTCGGCTACCTGCCGCAGGAGTTTGGTCTTTACCCGACGCTGACTGCTGAGCAGACCCTTGATTACCTGGCGCGGCTCAAAGGTGTTTGGCAAAAGAGAGAACGCAGTCTACTGGTCCAGGCGCTGCTCGAACGAGTCAATCTACTCTCCGAGCGAAAACAAAAAGTGGGTGGTTTCTCCGGTGGCATGCGACAGCGCTTAGGTATTGCGCAAGCGCTGATCGGCGACCCAAAACTTATCATTGTCGACGAGCCGACAGCGGGACTGGATCCCGAAGAACGGGTCCGCTTTCACAATCTACTTTCGGAAAACGTAGGTGAAGGCGTAGTCGTGATCCTGTCCACTCACATTGTTTCAGACGTGCTCAGTCTGTGCCGGCACATGGCGATCATTCGTCATGGCAGAATTCTTACTGCATGCGAACCTCAGCGCGCGATCGCGGAACTCGAAAACTCTGTCTGGGAAGCTACGATTTCGCCGGAGAGAGTTTCAGACCTAAAGCGGGCCCACCATGTCGTTTCCTCGCAAATGTTCCGCGGGATGTCGCGTGTGCGAGTGATTACAAAGACTCGACCGGCCGAGGAGTTCTCCCTCGTAGCACCGGCTCTGGAAGACTTTTATTTGAGCCACGTCACAGCCAATTACAACGACCATGCCCGCCCTGTTTCATAACGCGTTCACCACGCCGTTGGCAGCGATCTTCCGAACCGAGATCCTGTTGAGCTCAAAGCGTGCGGCGCCTTATTTCATGGCTTTGCTGTGCGCTGGAAATGGATTGCTTTGGTGGGGCTGGGGACCCGCAAGTGGTCGCGGTTGGGCAGTAAACGCCGACTTTTTCATCGCCGGGGCTCTTCCGGTTTACTCATTCATGACCCTGCCACTGTTCACCGCGCTGTTCATGGCGGATCCCGTGGGCAGGGATTTCCGCACTGGCGTCGATCCACTTATTTTTTCAAAACCCATAAGTCGCGCCGCTTACCTTCTGGGCAAGTTTTTCGGCAACTTCTTTGTGTTGACGTGTTGTCAGTCAGCTTTTGTGCTGACGTGGTTTGTACTGCAAGCAGTTCCCAAGCAAGGCGTGATAACACAGGATTGGAAGGCGATTCCTTACCTAAAACACTTTCTCGTGTTCGTAGTGATTTCCCATCTGGTTCTGGCAGCCTTCTATTTTGCAGTAGGGGTCCTTACTCGCAACGGCAAGATCGTATACGGCCTGGGCGTGGCATTTTATCCGCTCTACATTGCATATCAAGTCGTCTTATTGAGCAGCTTGCCGTGGCGCTGGAAACTGGCTCTTGACCCCCTGGTTATGAACCGGGGTGGCAGAAACTTTCAGGCCATCA
Source organism: Pyrinomonadaceae bacterium (assembly GCA_035273325.1). Taxonomy (GTDB): domain Bacteria; phylum Acidobacteriota; class Blastocatellia; order Pyrinomonadales; family Pyrinomonadaceae; genus PSRF01. The sequence goes on from DATEPF010000214.1 coordinate 3,036, forward strand.
GCGCTGAAGTGATGAATCAATTCGTAGTGGTTTACGAAACTGACCTGGTCGTCAATCGCACGGTGATGATTCTATTAGCAGCGATTTGTCTGGCAATTGTTTACTTTCGTTTCACAATAGCTGAGCGCCGAGGAAAAGCAGAAGAATTGACAGTCCTCAACCTTACAGCGGAATTTGGTGGGTTCTATTACGACCCGCCGGTAACCGAACTGGCACGCTCCGGGCGCTTCGAAGCAGATCACTCACATGAGCAGGTACTGATTCCCAATGTCATCAGAACGACCACTGGATTACGCGCTCGTCTCCTTCAACTTCGTGCGGCCCTGGCAGTAGAGTTTCGATTGCTGCTTTCCGAGCGGAGTCTGATCGTGCTTATGCCTCTGGCCGGCTTCCTCTCTATTCTGGAAGTCGCTTTTTATAACATTCCCGCTGACGTCTCACATTCCGCCGCCTATGCGGCTAACACGGCAAAGTTGTTATTACTATTCGTGCTCGGGATTACTGTCTTCTACACGGGCGAAGCAATGCATCGAGATCGCGAAGTACGGATTGAACCTATCTTATGGGTGGCGCCTGCGCCGAACAGTGTATTGCTGCTCTCAAAGTTTTTAACAACGGTTTTGCTGACGCTTCTCTTGATCACTCTTGTCGGTCTGGCAGGAATCCTGATCCAATTCTTGAGAGGACACACCCCGGTCGACATCTCGGCTTACCTGATTACCTACTCGGTGGTCCTTTTGCCCACCATCGTCTTCGCGACGGCCGTGTCGATTGCGCTTAATGTCGTGCTGCGGAACAAGTACTTCACGTACGCGGCAAGTATCGCAATCGGCACCGGGCTCCTTTACCTCTATAACGCGGGTCATAACCACTGGCTTTACAATCCTGTGTTGTACGGTTTGTGGTCCACTTCCGATCTCCAGGATTCCTCCCGGCTGATGCGCCTCCTCGCATTGCGCAGCTACACGCTCGGATTAGGATTACTGTTTGTTCTCATCGCACACCGGTTCTTTTCCCGCCCCCGCTCGAAACAAAGAACTTAATGAATAACGTCGGTTCGAGTTATTTCGTGTAATTCGTGGATCGTGTTTATCTCAAATTAAAAATCATCCACGAATTACACGAACCAACTCGAACACGGCTTGCTCTTTACGGTAGTGTGCTGCCAACATGGCCACCACACTTACGTTAATGAGCTCAACCGAAATCACCAACAAAGAAAAGAAATTTAAGTTAACTCCTTCAACGGCGTGGCGCGATGCGCGCGACTTGGTGTGGGCGCATAGATACCGGCTGGCGCTGGGCATGTTCCTGATGCTTATCAATCGCCTGATGGGTTTGGTGCTGCCTGCCAGTTCGAAATACCTGATTGATGACGTTATTCTCAAGCAACAGGGGAACCTACTGGTGCCACTAGCACTGGCGGCAGGCGCGGCCACTATAATCCAGGCCTTAACTTCGTTTTCACTCTCCCAGATCCTCGGCGTGGCGGCCCAACGCGCGATCACCGAGATGCGCAAGAATGTCCAACAGCACATCGCCCGGCTTCCAATTCGTTATTTCGACTCCACGCAAACCGGCATATTGATTTCACGAATCATGACGGACGCCGAAGGCATCCGTAATCTCGTCGGAACCGGACTGGTTCAACTCACCGGCAGTTTAATCACCGCGGTTATCGCCCTCGTGGTGCTGTTGTATCTCAACTGGAGATTGACAGCAGTCACGTTGCTCGCGCTGGGCGCGTTTGGGGGCGTCATGGCCTTCGCGTTCAAGAAACTGCGCCCGGTGTTTCGAGACCGCGGCAAAATTCACGCGGAGGTCACCGGTCGTTTGACTGAGTCGCTCGGTGGCATTCGCATCGTGAAAGCTTACGCGGCCGAAAAGCGTGAACAATTGGTCTTCGCCCGCGGCGCGCATCGTCTCTTTCGCAATGTTGCCAAATCAATGACTGCTGTATCCGGAGTCATGGCATTTTCAACGCTGATTGTAGGCATCGTCGGAGTGATTCTGATCCTCTTAGGTGGGCGCGACATCCTTGCGGGTCGCATGACGTTGGGCGATCTGTTCATGTACATGATTTTCACCGGTCTGGTAGCGTTGCCGATCATCGATATCGCCAACATCGGCACGCAAATCACCGACGCCTTTGCGGGCCTGGATCGCATTCGCGAAGTCAAAAGGATGGCTACCGAGGACGCAGACGACGAATCACGCGAGGAGGTTGAGACCATTAGTGGTGATGTCGAGTTTCACGATGTTAGTTTTGAGTACACGGACGACACACCTGTCTTGCGCAATGTTTCGTTCCGCGCGCCGGCGGGTTCGACTACCGCGCTCGTCGGTTCAAGCGGTTCAGGCAAATCCACGCTTATTAGTTTGGTGATGGCTTTCAATCGACCCTTGACCGGCATCGTAACGATCGACGGCCGCGACCTGGCCTCACTTCGATTGCGGGACTACCGCAACCAGCTCGGCGTTGTTTTGCAGGACAACTTTCTTTTCGACGGCACAATTGCGGAAAACATAGGGTTCTCAAATCCGCACGCGACCCGTGACGAGATTGTGAAGGCCAGCCGTGTTGCCCACTGTGAGGAGTTCATCAACGGTTTCGCCGATGGCTACGATACGATCGTCGGTGAGCGCGGCGTCAAACTCAGTGGCGGACAACGCCAGCGGGTAGCGATCGCGCGTGCGATACTCGCTGAACCGAAGATCTTGATTCTTGATGAAGCTACGTCGAGTCTGGACAGCGAGAGCGAAGCATTAATCCAGGATGGTTTACAAAACTTACGACGTGGCCGAACAACGTTCGTGATCGCGCACCGGCTGTCCACAATCCGCAGTGCGGATCAGATACTTGTGTTGGAGGCGGGAGAAATTGTAGAAAGAGGAACGCACGAGGAACTGTTGGCAGCAGGCGGAAGATACAAACAACTTTACGATAAGCAATATCATTTCGAGAGAAATCAGTTTATCAACCCCGGCGAAGACTTCACGCCGGAGGTCGCTAAAACAACACGAAGCACTCCCGATACAACCTCGATGCCCACCAATTTATGAAAGCTATGCGTCATGTTCTTTTCGTGTATTCGTGGATCGATTTCTAATTGAGCAAAAAAACCGATCCACGAATTACACAAAACGACACGAAAAACAGCTGCTTGCCAATTAGATCATATGCCCAATAATGCGACCGATCGACGAAGTTTCCTGGCTAACGCGCTACTCGCATCTGCAGCCATCGGTGCGAGGCCCCTGGATTTGTTGGCGCACGCGCCACAGGAGTCGTTGCGCCCGCTCGCGCCCGTTAAGGTTGCGCGCAATCGCATCATCCGCACCGTTGTCGGATTGCGTCCTTTCAGGCCGGAAGGTTTTGTCGTCCGTGCCGAACGCATTGGCAACAAACTGCTAATTCACAATTACGGACATGGCGGGTCAGGGGTGACACTTTCGTGGGGGACATCGTCGCTGGCGGTCGACCTGGTGCGAGACGCCGCATCCTTACAGCCGCGACGTAACTCCCGCACGCGGCCACGACGATTTGCAGTTTTGGGATGCGGCGTGATTGGTCTTACCACCGCCCGCCTGTTGCAACAACGGTTTCAGGACAGTGGGGGCGTCGTGACGATTTACGCCAAAGATCTGCCGCCGAACACAACCTCAAACATAGCCGGAGCTGTGTGGCATGTATCGTCACCGTTTGATAACGATCGAGTCACGGAATCTTTCAATCAACAGTTTCAGCAAGCGTGCCGTTTATCACATCGGATGTTTCAGGGTTACGTTGAACCCGATTATGGGGTCCGTTGGATAGATGCATATGAGCTGTTGGGGGACGAGCTATCACTGCAGCGCGAGCTGGCTTGCGGAACCATGCCCTACACCGCCGTTCAAGTCCACCGTGATCCGCAGCGGTATTTTGGTTACCCGTACACAAGGCAATTCAGTACGCTGATGATTGAACCGTACACTTACCTGCGCGCGCTGATGCGCGACTTCTATCTCGCCGGCGGCAAGATAGTTGTACGTGAATTTGCGGGCCGCGATGAAATCTTACGGTTACCTGAGCCCATCATTTTTAACTG
>DATEPF010000215.1:0-7375 GCA_035273325.1 Pyrinomonadaceae bacterium
GATTCAGCTGATACGCCGGTGACGACAACTTCGACTCCTGACACTTGTTGGCGTAAATCCGCCAGCGTTCCTAAATGCGAGAGCTTTCCGCTCTTCATAATCGCCACGCGGTCACACAACACTTCAATGTCTGACAGGATATGCGAGCACATAAAGACTGTCTTTCCTTCATCTCGCAGCTCTGAGATTAGATCGCGCACCTCACGACGGCCGATGGGATCCAAGCCGCTCATTGGCTCGTCGAGAAACACGATTTCCGGATCGTTGATTACCGCCTGAGCCAGACCCACGCGCTGCAACATTCCCTTGGAAAATTTTCTCAGCTGGGTGTTCCACTTGCTTTCGTCCAGGTGAACACGCGCGAGCAGTTGTTTTGCCAAACTCGTGCGTTCAGTTTTAGAAAATCCGAAGATCTTTCCGCAGAATGTTAGGAATTCAAGAGCAGTGAGATAGTCGTAAAAGTACGGATTCTCCGGGAGATACCCAATTCGTCGATGCATGGAAACGTCCGCCATGTCATGACCCAGGATTCGCGCACCCCCGGCCGTAGGGAAAATCAGTGTCATGAGGAGCTTCAGCGTGGTGGTCTTACCGGCCCCGTTGGCGCCCAGGAAACCAAAAATTTCGCCACGGTTTACTGTTAACGACAGTCCATCAAGTGCCCGGACCCGTCGCTTTCGCAGGAATCCTACTTCGTAATCCTTCGTCAGGTTTTCGATTTCAACTGCGTGAGACATTTAAAGTTATTTGTAGGGAATACTCGAACCAGGTTCCAAATCCACATCGCATGAGTTAGGTAGTAACTTATAGGGCGTACCGCCGGGATCGATCGGTCCACCATCCGCCACGGGCAACTGAGCTGCTCGCAGCAGTGGCGCCATCTCTTGCCATGAAGCAGGACACTTTCCGACTCGGGTTTTATATATGTCAAGAAGCTTCCGAATTACGTCCCGCTGATCCATCGACTGCAACTGCAGTAGACGCAGCCGCGCCATCTCCTTTACGTTTGGATCCCCGGCCTCCTGATACATCCGCGCGTAAATTTCTCGGGCAATGTCGCGGCTCCCGCCTTCGGCGGCCATGCGCGCTTTCATTGCCTGCATCCATGGTGGCGCGCCGGGGATTGTGGCCCCCTCTGAATAGGCCTGGCCAGCCGACGCGTAATCTTCACGTTGCCAATAGATGTAGCCGAGATGTTGATAGAGTCGCCATTCGTTGGGATTGGCCGCTATACCCTTGCGCGTGATCCTAATCGCTTCTTCTTCGTCGAGGCCGGGCAATACTACTGCGGCGTACATGTAAGCTTCCATGAATTCCGGATCCAGCGTAGTCGCAACGTCCAGCATCGGCGCGAGCAGCTTCATGTCCAGCTGGCCCAGATCATCTAACTGAACAGGTCCTTGAGCGTTTAGGATCTTTCCCCCAACGTATTGAAGCGACCGCATCCAATACCAATCCGCAACCAGCCCGTTAAAGCTCAGGCTCATACGTTTCAGTGTATTCCCGGTCAGATACAGGGATTCTTGTTGAACCTCAGTTTGTATCTTCGGCCGGCGCATATCTAACCAACGGGCGACCAGGATCGACCCAATCAGACTGAGGACGATTATCCCTCCCGGGGCCCAACTCGCTCTATGTCTTTTGCGTGAAGTCAACTTATTCAATCTCTTACTTAAAATTGCGACGGCTAAAGATCACTACGGTTGCAGCGAGGACGACGGCAACGTATAGCAGCGCATAAAGCACTGAAGCGGCTACATGAGGGATGCCGGGAACATGCCCGTGCGCGGCTGGGGTGACAAAACTATAGTTGGCGAAGTTAGGGAGCAAGTAGTAGATGGCCGTGAAAAAAACGCGCGCGGCAGTGCTGCCGAGGGAAGTGGCTAGTCCCTTTAAGTCGCTACTGAAGTGGCCGATTATGAAAACGAAGAAAGTAAGTAAAGCGGAGAGCGCAGGCGACGAAAAAGAGGAAAACAGCAACGCGACGGCGGTAAGGATCGCAAGTTCAAAGTAAATCAAGAAGATTGAGGGCCAAATAGTCCAAACCAGAGGGTCGAATCCGCGGCTTACGTAAACTAAGGCCAGCGACACACCCGCTCCCATAAGCAACACGTTTACCAGTAAGGTGAGACACAGCCCCAGGTACTTGCCAACGATAAATTCTCCGCGCCCTACAGGTTTTGAGAAGATTGCGTAGACAGTGCGGCGCTCGATTTCTTTGTAAACCAGACCGATACCAACAAAGATCGCGATGAAGACACCGAACAGCAACATCGCGCTGAGTCCGAAATCTACGATTATTTTTCGCTCTTGTCCGCCTGAGAGTTCACCGATGAAGATTGCGGCGGCGGTGAGTAATAGAACGAAGAAAACCAGATTGTATAGCACCCGGTCCCGCACGGCTTCGCGGAAGGCGTTGCCGGCGATGGCTAATACGCGACCCACCATATTGAAGTGAATATACAATGCGTGACGATGTTATGTCAGTAGCGCAAATAAAAAAGCGAAGCTCGAAAAACTCGAACTTCGCGTTGTCTATTCTGGATCGATGCCTAGTTGACGGCGGCTGGCGCAGCCTTAACAGCGTCTCCATCCGCATAAGGAACCAACGACACGCTGTCGCCGTGCAGCACACCGTCCTCGGTAACACCAAAACGGCGAGTACCGGTCCGTCCAAAACCAGCCGTAATTACTGGCACGGCGGTAGTATAAAAGGTTACAGGGCTCGCCCCTGCAGCAGAAGGAGTTGCGACGAAGGTGTAACCGCTCTTAAGGCCAGAGCCCAGTACTTCATCCACGAGCGAGTCGGCCTGTAAATCAGCGAGGGTTCCGAACTGTCCGCCACCCGACGCCGACTGATAAGTAATCTGGCAACTGTGGATCGTTCGTAGCGCGGATTGTGCTGACCCTTCATTCGCAGCGCGCCGCGAAGCCAGCAAATTGGGAATTGCGATTGCGGCGACTATTCCGATTATTGCCACCACAATTAGTAATTCGATGAGTGAGAAACCTCTGTCGTGTAACCTGATCATTTGGACCACCTATCAAAAGAAAAGGGATGGAGTATTCCTCCATCCCTTTAATCGAAGTTACTACCAGATTAATTTCCGAGTGCAGGCATGCCCGGGTCATCACAAGCAGCGCGATTCGCAACTGCCGCGACACCGACGGCGGCCCTCATCACACCATCTTCGGTGAGGCAGAACTGGCGCGTGCCAGACTGCGAAACTCCAGCGTCTACCTGCGGATCCGACTGAGCAAAGAACTGCGCTTGTACGCCCACTGCCGGGGCAACGATCGTCGGAATTGTGAAGTTGTAGCCGCTCTTGACGCCCAGGCCCAAAACCGGATCAACGAGGTCTGCAGTGTCCAAATTGGCCAAGGTGCCGAAGGCGCCGTTACCAGTGGTTGCCTGGTAGGTCGCTTCCGCACTGTGAATGGTGCGAAGCGAAGACTGTGCTGAGCCTTCGTTCGCGGCGCGGCGCGAAGCCAGAAGATTGGGGATAGCGATGGCGGCAATAATGCCGATGATCGCGACGACGATGAGAAGTTCTATCAACGAGAAGCCCTCTTGGCGTTTTTGAGTGTTCATTTTTTTAATTCAAGCTCCTTAGAGAGAAATGGGTTATTCGTTATTCGCGCCATCGGCTGTCGTAATCACGATTTATTGCCGCGGAGGCCGCGATGCTGTCGCTCCCCTGTTTACAAAGGATGTGCCAAGCGATGAACTGAAGAAAAAGGCCAAAAAATGAGGCTTTTTAAAGGTGTTGCTTAAAAGGTGGGTGATGTGGCCAACTTCCTGACAAATTCTGTCATGGCCTAATGCCGGAATCCGTCAAGGAATTCCGAAGAGGAACTTTTGTAAACTTACGAATTGTGGGGACTATGACTCACCGGCGGTTACAGCCATTTCAGATCCGTCATCGTCACCGCCCGATGCTTCAGAATCGGTAGTACCGCGTCTGGGGGGCGAGTCGGATGCCCGACGACCGTCCCTCATTTGAGCAGTCAATCCGCGAACGCCGTGCTTGTCTAAAAGATGTCGAAGAGACCTCACACTCAGGGCCAGCAATTGGGCGGCGTTAGTTTGATTTCCGGAAGTGCGTCTGAGGGCTTCCATAACGTAGGTTTTCTCGAGTTGGTCCAGGTGAGCAGTTAAATTCACCCCTCCTTCTGGAAAATCAAACGTATCCGCAATGCGATACGGGTTGTACTTTGTAATCTTCTCCGGTAACCGTTCCGGCTGAATGGCGCTGGTAGTTTCTAAGGCCACAGCTCGCTCAATGGTATGCTCAAGTTCTCGAACGTTGCCGGGCCAAACATAGTTTTCAAGTAACTGTTGCGCTGGCTCGCTCAGTGAGAGAGATCGACCGGTGCCAGTGCAAAATTTTCCTACAAAGTGTCTCGCCAGATCTGGAATATCTTCCGTCCGTTCACGAAGCGACGGGAGTTCAATGGGGATGACGGAGATACGGTAAAAGAGATCCTCACGGAATGTGGCTTCCTTAACCATACTGGCCAAATCACGGTTCGTCGCTGCAATAACACGCGTATCGACCGTTATCTCCGCAGTTGAGCCTACCGGGCGTAATTTTCGTTCCTGCAGCACTCGTAAGAGCTTGACCTGCATTGCCGGCGACATTTCGCCAATCTCGTCGAGGAAAATTGTTCCAGTATTGGCTGCTTCGAACAACCCTTTGCGATTTGTGTTCGCTCCAGTAAACGAACCTTTTACATAGCCGAATAGTTCTGACTCAAGCAGCGTTTCGGTGAAGGCACCACAATTGATTGAGACAAATGGTTTCTCAGCCCGCGGACCTAAGTCGTGTATAGCGCGTGCCACCAACTCCTTTCCAGTTCCCGACTCGCCGGTTACCAAAACCGTAGAAGTCACCTGCGCGACCGTTTCAATCATCTGATACAGCGCTTGCATTTTGGGCGACCGACCGATGATATTATTAAGTTTTCCGCGAGTGCGCTGTTCCTGGATGAGAACCTTATTCTCTTCGAGTAAGGCATCTTTCTGTTTTACCAGTGCGATCTTGTCCAGCGCCCGGGCGACTGTTTCTTTTAACAGGTCATTATCAAAAGGCTTCTGCACAAAGTCATACGCGCCAAGCAGGAATGCTTCTCGCGCCGTATCAACATTTGCGAAGGCGGTCATCATTACAACTTCAACATTCGGGAACAGTTGTCGCGCGGTTCGTAATAACTCAATACCATTCATGTCAGGCATGCGCACGTCCGAAACTATCAAATCTGCCCGTGCGTCTTTCAATAAACTGATTGCCTCGTTCCCGTTACTAGCGGCGCGGACAGTGTGTCCCTCACGCTGAAACAGATGCGTCAGGAATTGACGCATTCCTAGTTCGTCGTCAACAACAAGTAAATTGGCCATATAGCGTTATAACGAGACGAACGGCGGACACTCTATTGGGCGCTTGTTAGTTTGTCCTCCGCAGGCAGTTCGATAGTAATAGTTGTACCCTTGCCCTCACGGCTGCGAACGTTAATTGTACCACCATGGTCACGGATGATTTGATAAACAATAGAAAGCCCTAGACCCACGCCGCCGGTTGTAGACGAAAAGGGTTCAAACAAATGTTCGACCTGATCCGGGCTCATACCGCGTCCGGTATCCGCAAAGGTAATTCGTAATCGACCATTAGAATTGATACTGACGGTCGCGGTCAGTGTTCCACCTTGAGGCATTGCGTTCAAGGCGTTACGCGTCAGATTCCAGAACACCTGTCGTAGTTGTTCCGAGTCGGCATCTGTCAACGCCGGTTCATTCGGTGTTCGCGCTTCTATCACGTGCAATTCGCTTATTTCCGCACTGTTGCGTAATAGGGTAAACGTCTGCTTTAACAGTTCTCCCACGTCCACTTTCGACTGCACGATTGAGCGAGGCCGGGCATAACTCAAAAAATCGCTGATAATACGGTTGAGTCGGTCTGACTCTCGGAGAATAATTTCCATTAGTTGGGTCTCTGACGACTCACTCTTCATTTCTGCCCGCAGCATTTGAATCGAGCCTCGCATCGCCGCTAGAGGGTTGCGAATTTCATGTGCGATCGAAGCGGCCATGCGACCGATCGCCGCCAATCTATCCTGGCGCCGAGACGTTTCTTCGAGTGCACGAATGTGGGTCAGGTCTTGAAAGGTAATAACAGTGCCCGTTGTCTCTCCAGTTTCAGCATAAAGCGGCGACAAGCTGAACCCCAGCCGAAGTCGCAAGCCGTCCGCCGTCAGGCAATCGGCTTCGAAACGCGGACTCGAGTCGGGGGTTTCGGTAAGTTCAAGAGAGTCTTGAATGATATCTTTGATCTCACCGAAGAAAATCGAGGCGCCTTGGCCGCGCACATCCTGTTCCCGGTAACCCGTGATCTCTTCAGCAGCGGCGTTAAAAGTATAGATACGACCTTGAAGGTCAGTGGTTACGACGCCCGATCTGATTGAAGCGACGATTCTTTCGTGGAGCGCTCGAAGGTTTGCCAGCGACTGGGTCGCAGCAATCAGCCGAACGTCTGACCGAGATTGGCGCTCAGCAAGCCGAGCGGACAACAATCCAACCACTAAACACGAAATGTCGAATAGGCCGAGGGCTTGAAATGCCTGGGGCCGATTCGCGTTAAGATACTCGGGCGTCTCCATCCCCCCAACTTCGGTAAGTAGTGCCAGGGCCGTTCCGGTGAACGCGACCACACACACTACGGAGATGACGATCGAATCACGTGGTCCGAGAAAGAGACTGGAAGCGGCAATGATGACAATGTAAAGCGCAATGTAAGGTGAGTAGATTACATTAGTGGTCCAAACCAGTGACGTCACCAAAACAATGTCAATGATGAATTGAATTCGTGCCTGAAGTAAATAGTTTTGTGAGAACCTATGGGCTACAAGATATGCCACCGTGAGCGCTGAAACAATCGACAGAGCCGGCAGCATGTGAGTCCATGATTGCCAGCTAAATCCGTGAACCCACAAGACGCGGGCCAGCGCTAGCAGGATGGCAACCACGAGGCGCGCCAGAATAAGCCAAAAGAGCTTTTCGCTTAATGAATAGCGTCGCTCGAACGCATCTCCCTGAGGCATCTTGCGGCAAAGCCTAACACATTGCGGTGAACGCAGTTGATTTTTTGAGATGAAGCAAAGGCTAGTTATACCGTCACGTCAAAGCGGTGATCGCCGGCTCAGAAAACCTAAAAACTGTCCATTCTTTTACTGGTGTTCCACCAAGTTTTTTGTAGAACTTCATAGCCGGTTCATTCCAGTCCAACACCGATAACTCGATGCGACCGCAGCCTTCTTGCACCGCTTTCTGGGATAGGTAGGCAAACAATTTTCGGCCGATGCCCGCTCTTCTGAAGGCCGG
>DATEPF010000216.1:0-10153 GCA_035273325.1 Pyrinomonadaceae bacterium
ATATCGTTTTCGATTACAACGCGACCGGACGGTAAAGGAAAGGGTAACGGGGAAAGGGTAATGGGTACGCGCTTCCCCTCTCCTCTTACCCCTTACCCCTTACCCTTGCCGTTTCCCCTTTCCCCGTTTCCCGTTTCCCCATTCCGCTTTTCCCTTTGCCCTTTTCCCCGGTGCGCCTTTACCATTCACCGAAAACACAGGCTCCCGTAGCTCAGCTGCATAGAGCGTCCGCCTCCTAAGCGGAAGGTCGCGCGTTGGAATCGCGCCGGGGGCACCACTTTTCTAGGTTTCAGTTCCGCTTTGGTGTCGGCACTCAGCTGTTAGTTGAGAGGACTAATTTCAGACCGTGCCGCGCCCGCGAAGCCGCCGGATGCGTCGACTAGATCCCTCGACGATTCGAAAGCGGACGATGGCACTACAACCTCACGCTCATCAGACAGGGCGGAAAAGTGTTTTTGATTCGTGATGAAGTTCTTGCACATCGCGCAAAGTTGGCGGCAGATGCGCGGCGAGGTAACAATGTTCTGAGTCTAATGCAACCTTAAAGCGTAAGAGCAGGTGAGCCGAAATCGCTCATTTATGCAGCCCATAAGGGGGGCTACCATGTCTGCACCAACACTAGAGCAGGTCGAGGACCTTGCGCGTCAACTCTCGCCGGCTGAACGAAAGTCGTTAATTAACCTCCTCTTTTCTTTACCGGACAGCGACATTGCTACAGCGACGATTGATCCGCCGTCCCCGTTGCTATCCCCGTCGGACGAAAACAAAGTTAAAGAATTCGCTAACACAGATGCCTTGGTAATTCTTTCTAGCGATACGTATGCCGCGGTTTTCCTGCGCGGCCGTGCTATGTTTCAAGTGTATTTTTTCAAAGAGAATTTCAAGCAAAGCAGGATGGAGATTCAATCTTGGAAGGACGCTGAGCCGTCAGAAAAGATAAAGAACGAACTCCGAGAAATTCTGAAACTTTATGGTAGAACTGAGATCGGTGACGAGGAGCTAATTCAACTATGCAGGCGGCCACACCTCGAATTATTTGAGGCGGAAACGATTCGAATCTCAAACGAGTTTTCGGCTCGTTTACCTCACATGGTGAAACTTTTATATCAGGCCGGGATGGAAATCGTCTATTTAGGTTTTCACAATGACTTTGCAGAACGAACCGGACAACGCAAGAGAACTCTTGAAGAGATGGTCAAAGCTTTAGAGCCATTCTGGAGGGAAATAAAAACGCACTTAAGCTTAACCCCAGGCGGAAGAAGAAACGTAAAGCATGATTGGTCAATGAGGGATTACATTTGTCTCGATGTCCATTACAACAGACTGAAACCTATATGGCGCGAGGCGAAACGCACCGCTAAAGAAGCGCAATCCGCAAGGGAGCCTGGCAGGCGCCGGCGATGGAAAGAAGAAGTAGAGGCGATCTACAAAGAGGAAAACTTGCCCGACGATTTACTTAATCAATTGGAATTGCCCCAATCTGTTCCGCCTTCCGAATTGGCGTTAACTCACGCTGGACGTATATGTATCCCTGATGCCGCCTACTCGACAAGAGTGCTGAAGGAAAAGTTGCTTCACCTGAAACGACCCACAAGAACCTAAGGACAGACGGACCCAAAATAGAGGAACTTCATACCCCCGGGATGAACGTTACCGGTTTCGCTGAAAATACATCCCGGTTTAGTAGCTAGCGTGATCCTCTCTCGAAAGTATCGTAATCAATAGAACTGAAAATAATAATGAGAGGGGGCTTACCCACTTTAGTGCGTAGTCGTAGCTTACTGTCGGGAGGTACAAGTGAAATGAGAAGAAAGAACAGCACTGCTAAGATGCCGACTTGGTAGGGCGCTAAACAGAAAACGTCAGAGGGCCACTCGTTAGCGCGACAAACCCTCTGACGCGAGGCAAATCATTACGAGGGTTGGGCCATCGCAGCCGCGATGGCCTTTCCCCCGTGCTTTCGCGCCCCCCAACGCTAAGCACTTAAGCCGGCGTGACGTCTTGCGCCTGCCCCGCTGCAGTTATTACCACAATTTAGTAAACATTCGAAACACAAAAGTTCTCCCCGGGAGTTTTGCGTGCTGAATGGGATTTAACCGCTCGCCCTTACATTAAATGAAAAGATCTGAAGTCAAAGTTAGAAAATCCTCGATACCCGAAGAGCTAACAATCGCTACGGTTCTAATGTACTCGAGCTTTAACAACTCAGTGAGTTCGTCAGGCTTACGGTCCGAAAGCGAATGCTTGATTCCGGGAGAAGTATTGTACTGATACCAAAGCCAGTTCGCTCTCTCGAACACCTGAAGATGCTCGTCCAAGTTGCCCGTTTCCAAATTTGCAAAGAGATCGTCGCTTGATACCCAAAGATTGGCAGTCGTGAAAATGACAGGGATAAACGACACCGTATCGTACTTCGCCACAATCTTTGGATGTTGGGCCAACGTCTGTATTAAACCGTTAAGGCCTCTTAGAACCTGGGTGACCGCTTGCTCGATCTGCTCGCGTGGTTGGCCCTTTTGATCTTCGCCCTTTTCGCCAGTTTTGATTGGTAGGCCCAAGTGGTAGGCCCGGTCTTTGATCGTTCCGATAGCGCTCGTATGGCTCCACACTTCTTTCTGATCATCGGAAATCTTCAAGTGGTCGATCGTGAAGTGGTCTGTCCCCATGTTTCTGTAGGAGAATGGAGCACGTATGAAGCACCAGTTCGAATACGCGGGATTAGCTTTCTTACACTCTGAAACCATGAAAGCCGTACCTAACGTTCCACCCCGCTCCTTAAACAACAAGAAATCTATCCTTGTACCAACGCCGTGGATTGAAACAGGAAACTCGGCGGCTGAAAATTTCCACAACGACGGCATCAGGGTCATCCGCGTCACGTCGCGTCGGCCAAGTTCGCGAGCTTTCTTAAGCACGGCAAATTGAAACCCGTGGCCGTGTCGGCTTAACTCCCGCTCAAACGCGCTCTTCACCGATATCGCTTCTTTGATTAGTTCCTCGTCTGACTTTTCCGTCAATTTCATCCTCCCAAACCTGTTGTCAAAGTTAGGACATTACGGCGTGGTTTTGTGATAGGGTACGCCCTCACCGAAATCCTCAACAAGCCAAAGGAGCGCTCAAGTCATGGGACAAAGACTTCCTGAGTTGGCAGCCCACGAAAACCTCGAGACGGTTGGCGGCTTGTTCGCCTGCCCCGACTGTCAGCACCATTGCTCAAACTTCGCAGAGACATGTCCTGGCTGCGGTCGGTTCTTTCGCTCGTACTCCCGCATCTACAGGACGCGGCCTGGTGAGGGTTGGTCCATGGCGGTGTTTTGGGGAATCATGCTCGCGTGGATCATTCCCATGTTCGTGGGACTCCTATTGTTCATCATTCTGTTAGTGATCGGTGGGATTGGCGCCGCAACGCTCACGCAACCATTGAGGGAACCGACCTCGACTCGGCAACCTTAGTTAATCCGCTGCAACCGATAGCCCGGTCGACCAACCATTCGCTCCTCCAGGCGTCGTGCGCCAATCCTGTTCCGACCGTTGACAAAAGTGTTCAAGATTGATAAACACCGCTTTCGTGTTCCTTACCATTGTAAGTCTCGACAGGAATTCCCTCCTGAAGGTTCGACTTATTAACTCTAACGCCTCGGTAACCAAGCCGATAAAGGAGATCCTCAATGAAAAATTTCAAGCATTTCGCCAGTGCTTTCCTAACCATCTTGACAATAGCCACAGCCGGCATTATCGCGCAGGCACAGGTCGACAGGGATTTTGCCGTTGTTTCCTCGTCAGGGTCGGGCCTTAAGTTTGACATTAAAGTGCAGAACGCAGGTTCAACTCTGATCATTGCCACGCCGGACGGCAGAATCTATCGACGAGAATTCAAGGAAGGTTCATATGCAGACTTTTCCACCGAACTAAAGGACAAATTGCCGGACGGTCACTACACTTATGAACTACGCCTGACGCCAATCCTCTCAGCCGAACAAAGGTCGGCGCTCAACAACGGGCGCGGCAAGGACGATGAGCCGGAAGACGTACGGGCGGCGCGAAGACGAACTCCACTTGCAGCAGTCGTGCAAACTGGTGGCTTCATAATTCAGAACGGCTCGGTGATAGTTGCCGGCCAGACCGAAGAACAGAGTCTAAAAAGTCAGAATGTTCCGAAGGCTACAGACACCCCGACACAGAGCAGCTATGTAACCAAAGTTCGCCGCCACCACTTGTCTCCGATGTTCATGCCTGATCAGGTAATTCCTGACGACCTGATTGTTCAAGGAAGTTTGTGCGTCGGATTCGACTGCGTTAACAACGAGAGTTTCGGGTTTGACACGATTCGACTCAAAGAAAACAACACGAGGATCCAATTCGACGACACAAGCGTCGGATCATTTCCTACCAACAACTGGCAAATCCGCGCCAACAGCTCAGCCAGCGGCGGCGAGAGCTTCCTGGGATTTGTAGACCAGGGAACCAGCGGTAATTCAGAAACCGGAACCGTGGTGTTTCAAGTGAACTCCGGTGCACCTGCGAATTCGCTGAAGGTTGCCGGCGACGGCCGCGTAGGGCTCAGGACAGGTACGCCGGTTTTAGATCTACATATCAACACTGGCAACACACCCGCGCACCGGTTGGAACAAAACAGTTCAGGCGGATTCGGGACACAGATCTGGGATATCGGCGCCAATGAGGCAAACTTCTTTGTGCGCGATGTAACAACCGGCTCACGACTTCCCTTCCGCATACGGCCCGGCGCGCCGACAAGCAGCCTCGATATTTCAGCCACCGGAAACGTCGGTGTGGGCACCGCGTCGCCTGATTACAAGCTGGAAGTGGTGGGCGGAACTTACAACAACACTTTTGGCGTGGTGTCGGATGACGGCGTTGGACCAGGCGTGACAATCAAAAACACGGGAGCAAGCGGCCGCGAGTACAACATCATATCCACCGGCACGACTGCAAATCCTGGAGCAGGGTTTTTCGCAGTCTTTGATCAAACCACTGGCGGCGTCGCTGGATATCGTATGGTGATCAATTCGGCGGGCAATGTAGGAATCGGTACCGTCGCCCCAACAGACAAACTTTCAGTCAATGGAACCGCAAGCAAACCGGGTGGCGGTTCGTGGTCCGTGTTTTCAGACGAACGACTGAAAACGATCAACGGCAACTTCAAACGAGGGTTGTCGGCGGTGATGAAGCTGCAGCCGTTGCGTTACCAATACAAACCAAACAACGCTTTGGCGATCGAGACGAAGACTGAACAGGTTGGATTTGGCGCGCAGTCGTTAAGTAAAGTTATTCCCGAGGCGGTGACCACCAACGAGGCGGGTTACCTAATGGTCAATAACGATCCCATCATCTGGACGATGCTCAACGCGATCAAGGAACAGCAGCAACAGATCGCGGAATTAAAGAACGAAGTTAGAAAACTTCGGGCGGCGACTCGTCGTCGTAAATAACTCGCGGCACGTAACGGGTTAACGGAGGGCCGTGGATTCTGTCCACGGCCCTTGCGATTTAGACCTCGAGGAATTTTTCTCTGTTCTTGGGATCCGGCAGCATGCAGGAGTCGTGTTTACCGAATACGCGGTAACGGTTTCGCGCGACGATGTTGTAGGCAATATTTCTTAATGCTGCAGGAACTATTCTGGCGGCACCCATTAGCTTCCAGGCGCCGCCGAGTTGGGTCAGAACGTAAATGATGGCATCCGATCGCGATAACAAGTGTTCTGTAGGCCGATTGTGATCCACGAGGACATAAACTGTGTCGAGGTCTTTTGAATCGGCGCCGTGGCGCAGGGTCAGCGACTCGGCGAGGCTGCTTTGAAGTGAAGCGAAGCGAAGACGATCATGGTGATCGCGTTTCAGGAGAAATTGATTAAGACGATTGCACAACCCGCAAACGCCGTCGTAAAGGACGATCGGATTAGGACGTGGTTCCGGCACGCTCAAGCTTAACCAATTATGGTCCCGGAGTCGAAAGCGCCTGTTGGTTCATTTCCAATCACAGGCTTCACCTTTGGCTTTCGCGCGTTCCTCGAACATCGAATTGATTTCGCCCCCAATCAATATCGAAACGCCCGTAAAATAAAACCACAGCATGAGAATAATCAGGGCCCCGAGTGATCCATACGTTACCCCGTACGAATTGAAAAAGTGCAGGTAGACACGAAACGCAAACGAAAACAACAGCCACAAAACTATCGCGACCAAGGTTCCCCATGCCCACCATTGACATCGCTTTGGCCGCACGTTGGGCCCGAAGTGGTACATCATTGTAAATGTAACCAGCAGGAAGAAGAGCGCCAGCGGCCATTGCAGTACCTTCCAGACCACGGTAAAGGCGCCGCCTAAACCCAAATACGCGGCAAGCTTTTCTCCAATTCCTCCGCCGTACAAAACAATTACGAGCGCCAGGATGATCAAAACAGAAAGCGCAATGGTTAGAGCGACCGCGGTCAGTCGCACCTTCCACCAGGGGCGCGTCTCCTCGACACCATAAGCTCCGTTCAGCGTGTCGCTGATGGCGCCCATGCCATTTGACGCCGCCCAGAGAGCTGCCAGTAATCCCAGCGAAAGTTTGCTGCCGCTGCGCGCCTGAGTGATCTCAGTCAATGTAGTTTGGACCAAATCGATTGCCGAATATGGCATCACTCGCGACAGGTAGGAGAGTAATTTGTCGCGGACCTCCATGCTTTCGCCGGCGAAGTAGCCGAGCAAAGTCATCATGAAGAGCAAAAGCGGAAAGAGAGCGAGCAGGAAGTAATAAGAAAGTTGCGCGGCGCGATCAAAGATTTCGTGTTTGTTGATGCGCGCCCACAAACGCTTGAAGAATTGTTTCCACTGCAAGACCGCGGTCCCCCTTGATAGCGCTGCTTATTCGTGTGATTCGTGTATCGCTCTTTCTCGCACTCTAAAAGCGATCCACGGAGCGAAAATATCAGCGCGTCACTTAACGAGTGTACCGGTGCGCCGCCAACGCGTGTTGTAAATGAAATCTGAAATGACGTTGAACGGAGGCATCGCGTCACTGTTTGGCATGCTTTCGTCGTAGGACCAGTAAACAAACATAGCGCGGCCAATGACCATGTCGCGCGGTACAAACCCCCAGTAACGACTGTCTTCACTGTTGCCGCGATTGTCGCCCATCACGAAGTAGGTGCCCTGGGGCACGGTGATCTCGTTTCCGTCTCCTTCGAACTTGAACACCGCAAAGTCTTCGCTGGCCTGGTCGAGCGCGTTCGGCTCGTAATAAACGTTGTAAGTCTCACCGGCCTTGCGCGGCGGATCATTAATAATGTCCAGTCGCGACTTATTGTCACCTTTATCTCTCGCCTCAATCCGGTGCTCCGGCAACGGCTGCCCGTTCACGATGATGTTTGTGCCATCAATGCTTATGCGGTCGCCTGGTATACCAATTACTCGCTTTACGTAGTTTGTGAAAATCGGTTTGTTATCCGGCCGTTCGTCTCTTTCCGGATTGTATTTATTTCCAGGGTATTTAAAGACGATTATGTCGCCGTTTCGGATCTCGCGTTGGGGCAGCAACGGTAAGGTCCGGCCCGGTGCAAAGATGAACTTATTAACCAGGAGATGATCACCGATGGTGATAGTGTTCTGCATCGAACCCGTCGGGACTTTAACCGCCTGCACGATGAAAGTCATACCGAACAACGCCATGATGACCGTCACGACAGCCGACTCGAAGTACTCGCGAATTACAGACTTTGGTGGTCCCTTGGGTTTTATCTCTGGCTGAGCAACGCGCGACTTGCCATTCCGGCTAAACAGTCGTTGAACCGAAAACGGTTTCTTTTCCGTTTCGGTGCCCGGCGGTTCCGTTGCGACTCTGGTTGTGGAAAGCTTCTCTGTCATTTTCAGAAATTCATCCTAGATACGTTGGCAAGGGCGGTCAAGTATGACAAATGCAGGCTCGGCTTAAGTGCCCGCGTCGTTACTCTTCATACAGTCGAGGGCTTCTTTAGCAGCGGCAGTTTCAGCTGTCTTGATCGATCTCCCCTGCGCGCGAACTGCGCCTCCATCCCAACTCACCTCAACGTGAAAAGTGCGCCTATGCGGAGGACCGACGGCTTCGACTACCGAATACTTCGGGGCCGACCGGCGCTCGGCCTGCAGCTTTTCCTGCAGCAATGTTTTGTAATCGGATTGTGCAGCGGCGACCGGTGTCACCTTTTGCAGGTCCTCACCAATTGCGCGACCCACAAAGCCGGCTGCAGCGTCGAGTCCGCCATCAAGAAAGATGGCTCCGGTAATTGCTTCTAAAACGTCGGCCAGCAGAGCATCCTTGCGCCGCCCTCCGCTCTTTTCCTCACCGCGACCGAAACGCAGGAAGTCTCCGAGGTTCAATTTCGATGATGCTTTAGCCAGCGTGGGCGCGCTGACTAAACGGTGCTTCATTCGCGAAAGTTCACCCTCTGTACCACCCGGATAGGTCTTGCAGAGGTAGTCTGCTACGACGAGACCCAGCACCGAGTCTCCCAAAAATTCAAGTGCTTCATTATGAAGCCTCCGCGCTTCGTCTTCGGCGCCTGGAGCTACTTGCTCGTGGGCCCACGAACGATGAGTAATTGCACGTTCAAGGAGTTCGCGCTTCTTAAACTCGTAACCAAGAACCGATTCCAGTTGGTCCAGATCCGGAGATTGAGGTCCCTGTTTCTTCAAGAGAGTCGCTGATTGAAATAAAGCCGGAAGCGTCGGTACAAACCGACAGGCTTCCGGCTGGTTAAGAAACCGTTGATATTACCTGGTTAGTTCCGGCCGTGATGTTTACGCGGTTTCGGTTTCGGAGTAGTAGTCGTACTCTGCGGTGTTCCGGCCGGAGTTGTGGACGCCGCCGAAGTACCGTTACCCGCGGCAGAATTCGCACCGGTGGCCGGCGAGCTGCTCGGCGTTGCCGCCGGCAGAGTTGTAATCGGTGTCGGCACCGGTGGCAAAGGCTTATTCAGAACGCTGGCGATTAGGTTAGGAAGACCTGCGTCTGACTGATTGTTCCGGTACTTGTACCAGGTCGTAAGCGTGTCCATCCAGGCTTGCTTGCTGGCGGCCTGAGCGGGGTCAGTGGATAAAGCAACTGCACGCGCGTACGCATCGATCATGCGATCAATAACCTGATTGATATTCTCGAGCGCTAACTTGCTCTCCGGAGTTTCATCTTTGCCTTCAAAGTTGGCCTTGTATTGAGCCGAGAGCTGGTCATAGGGACCAGACTGATAAGCGTCACCGATGTAGCCATAGGTGATGGGTTGCTTCTTCAGTTTGCCCTCGAGCTGCGCAGCTTTCAGTAAGTATGGCAAAGCTTCCGTTGGATTCGTCGAAATCGTCAATACACCAATGGTGTTGTTCAAGTAAGCGAGGGCTTCATCCTTGCCGCTGTAAGGGGCCCACGACGACGGAACTGTTCCACTCTGGATCAGTTGAATCGCCTTCTTCGAATAATTGAGAGTGTCAGTGTTGTACGTGTTTACTTTGGAAGTTGCTGCCAGGTACCCGGCATACGAAAGATCCGCCATTACCTTGACGTTGTCTGGTTCGTCAGTCAGCACCTGCCGGCCGAGCTCAAACGCCTTTGCATAGTCCTTCTTCTCGTAGACTAAGGAAGCGACCTGAGGCGTGCGACTCGCTTTATCGATCAGTGTTATGAAGTTTTTTAGATAAGCCGTGATCTGCTCTTCGCCGGCTTCTGCCGGACACGCAAGATACTTCTGCGCAAGCTGGTAAGCCTTGGGCTGATCGGTTTTAAAAGTCTGGCGGAATTCGTTGTACCAAGCCTGTTTGCTCTCGGCCGTGCAACCCGCCGGTGTTTGCGTAGTTTGGGCGAGGACTGGTAATGCCAGTACGGCCAAAACTGCTAACGTAGTAATAATCTTTTTCATTAGTCGTCAAATCCTCCAAAGTTCCCGCTTCCATCCACTCATGGGGCCAACGCCCGGCACCTGCGACACGTCGCCGCGAAACATAGGATGCTTTCTTGTTTAAGCCGGTTGCCGTTCGGCGTTTGACAGCAGTCTGCTGTCAGGAGGGAACGCAGTGCTTCGATCGAAAACAGGGCTTAGTAGAACGCCCGCAATATTCGTGCAACTCCGACAAAACTGTCAAGCGGGAGATGGCGGTAAATCACAGAAAAAGCATACTCAAAGCAATT
>DATEPF010000217.1:0-10464 GCA_035273325.1 Pyrinomonadaceae bacterium
GTTAAGCGTGAAATCGAGCAGGCTCATCATGCCAAACGTCGAGATCACCGAGCACGGTATAGCAACGGCGGCGATAACGGTGGCGCGCCAGGAACGCATGAAGAAGAAAACGACGAGACTGGCCAGAATACTTCCCAGTACCAGGTGCGTCTCAATTTCATGAAGAGCGGTAGTTATATAGCGCGACTGATCGCGAATGATCTCCAGCTTTACATCCGACGGCAGCTGTGCGCCTAATCGCGGCAGCTCTTTTTTGATTCCTTCGATTACTTCGATGGTGTTCGCGCCGGACTGCCGTCGTATCTCGAGCGACACGGTAGGCACGCCGTTCAGTCTTGAGAGCGAGCGCTGTTCCTTCGTCCCATCTTCGACGCGTCCTACATCACGTAGCCGGATCGGCGATCCTTCCACGGTCGCAATAACGAGATCGTCAAAGCCTTTTGGATCTTCGTAACGGCCCAGGGTGCGCAACACCAGCTCTTCACGACCGGTGTTGACGTTTCCGCCCGGCACATCGGCGTTTTGGCGATTCAAAGCCTCGCGGACGGCTGTGATCGGAATTTGGTAGGCAGCCAAACGTTCGGAGTCGATCCAGATATTGATGGCCCGTTCGAGTCCGCCCACAACGCGCACTTCGCCCACACCGCCGACCCGTTCCATTTGCACGCGGGCCGTCTTATCGGCGAGTTCGGTTAACTCTCGAATCGAACGATTGGCAGTGAGCGAAATAGAAAGGACCGGCGTACTGTCGTTATCAAATTTTTGCACGACGGGCGGCGTGGCATCGTCAGGCAGACGCCGTCCCAGAGTACTAACCCGGTCGCGCACGTCCTGGGCGGCAGTCTCGAGGTCGCGATCAAGTTTAAATGTGGCGATGACGATCGAGGTTCCCTGACCCGAGATCGAGCGCAGCTCGTCGATACCATCGACGGTGTTTACAACTTCTTCGACTTGCTGCGTGATTAGCGATTCGACTTCTTCAGGCGAACCGCCGGGAAGTCCGATCCGAACGCTGACTGTGGGAAGGTCTACTGATGGAAAGCGATCGACGCCGAGGTTGAAAAAGCTGGCTGCGCCTACTACAACCAGCGACAGCACAATCATCGTCGCGAAGACGGGGCGACGAATACAAATCTCGGCTAGTTTTTGCATTTAACAGAAAACCGATTTTCTGGGGCACGACACTTTACTGCACTACTTCGACTGCCATTCCATTCTGCAAGTTGCCCGGGTCTACAACCACTTGATCACCGACGCTGACTCCGGCAACGATCTCCGTCCACTCGCCATTGCGCCGCCCGGTCGTTACTGGTTTCTCGATCGCCTTGCCGTTCTGTACGACGATCACTTTTTCAATGCCGGCAAACGTCACGAGGGCGCTATTGGGGACCGTCACCGCCATCTTCGCGTCGTTAGTCACAATTTCCGCGCGCGCAAATGCCCCCGGCCGCAGACCGCCATTGTTTCTCACGTCAGCTTCAACAACGAGCATTCGTGTTTGCTGGGCAATCACCGGACTCAGCCGTGTTATCTGACCGACGTAAACATTTGCGTTTCCATCTACGGTAACGCGAACGTTCTGGCCAGCTCTGATGGCGGTCGCTTCGCGCTCAGGAACTTCTGCACGCAGCCGCAGCGGATCCATTTTCACGATGTTAACGACGGGCGCTCCTGCTGCGAGATACTCGCCAACGCTGGCGCGCTTTTCCTGTATCACTCCATCGAGCGGCGCATGCACCGCCGTATCTGCTAATTGTTGTTTCGCAAGTGCCAACTCGGAACGCCTTTGCGCAACCAACGCCTGCCGGTTACGAATCTCTTCAATCGCGTCCTGATACCGGCTCACGGCGACCTTATAATTCGCGTCGACTGTATCGAATTCTGACCGCGCCACGATGCCCTGCTCCACCAGCCTTGCGGATCGATCACGGCTCACACGCGCTTCATCTAAAACCGCACGTGCCTGTCTGACTGTTCCTGTTTGCTCAGGTGTGACCCGATCGTCCCTGCCGTCCGGCGAAAGGCCCACTCGCGCTCGGGCCTGTGCAAGTGCAGCTTCAGCCTGTTGAACTCTTAGGTTGTAATCCTGTGGTTCGACTTGCGCGATCACCTGCCCCCGTCGCACAACCGTTCCCAGGTCGACGGAAATCGCACGCAACCGCCCCGGAACTTTCGCGCTGGCCACTGTTTCATCGTAGGCCGCCAACGTACCGTTGACGCTAACTGCCTCACCAAACGGCGTCTCCTCGACCCGCGCAGTTCTAACCTCTCGAGGCTTATCGCCTGCTCGATTTTGCCGGGCCGACGCCGGATAGTCGCTCTTGCATGCAGCGGTGGCGATTAGCGCCAGCAGCATCAACGGCAACAACAGCTTTACGTTATTTTTCAATTTAACTAACGGACCGATCGCTCTCAACATGTACGTGCTCAATTACCTGTCGCCGCAAGCAAAATACGCTAATCAAACTGCGATTAGCGTAGTCTAACATGCGGCTGCTTATTCTATTAACGCGCCTGTACTGAGATACTTACGACGGATGAAAGGTTGCAAACTGACGTTTCATTGCGACTGCTTGGCCGTCAAATTCTATTTACCGAAGCTCCTTCTAATCAGGTAGGACATCTTCACAAACAGCGTTCGGGTGTTGCGTCGGAAACCCGGGATTACCTGGTTCGTGAAAGGATGGAGACTTTCATAGTTCACATCATCGTTATATCCCACATAGAACGAAGTGCCTGGGCTGGGTGTCCATCCGGCAAGGAACTGCGCGCGCGCGCGTGAGTTAAGAGTGTTGTAGTCGACGATTGCGCGAGCAAACGTGGCCTTGGTGAACTGATAGGTTCCACGCCACGTTAGAATGTTTACATCAAAGGCTACCAATCCAGTGTCGTTTCGCACGAGCCTCTGTTTGTTAAGACTGATCGAGGTGCGGAATTCGTCGGTTGGTTGATATGTAAAACCTCCGCTGACTTGCAGTAAGGTCCCCGGACCTGGATCGAGTGGCGCAAAACACTGCGCCGGTCTTAGGTTCGGATCAGGATCGTTGCACAGGCCGGCGGCGGCGGCTTCACGAGCAGCGACGGCCGGTGCGCTGGCGCGTGGATACTTCGGCAGGTTACCAAAATCAAGATCGAAGTGGCCGAAGCGATAGATTACCTGTCCATTGAAC
This sequence comes from Pyrinomonadaceae bacterium, assembly GCA_035273325.1. GTDB lineage: Bacteria > Acidobacteriota > Blastocatellia > Pyrinomonadales > Pyrinomonadaceae > PSRF01. The sequence goes on from DATEPF010000217.1 coordinate 3,171, forward strand.
TGAATTTTCTTACTGAAGTTAGAGCCGCCATACACAGAAACATGCTGCTTCATGTTTGAACGCTCATTATCTTCACCGTAGAACGTGCATGAACGCGCTCCAAAGGCGTTGCAGGGCCGCGCTTCTCGCGTGGGGCCAAACTCGTGTTCAAAGAGACGTTCGTAAGCCGGCTCCCACCATACGCCAAACCAACTGCTGCGCGGCAAAGCTAACTCGACCAGGTTTTCCGTCTCCCAGATGTACATCCGTCCCTGCCAGTCGTACTGAATGTGCGAAAAGTTATGGACGTGATACGAGATGATTTTTTGCTTAGGCTTGGGATCGGAGTTGTATCGGACGGATCCAAAGTTGAAGTTTGAATTGGTGCGTTGAACAAAGCCTACGTCGGCACGGTAGTCCTGCGTAAACCCGTCGGCTCCGAGCTCCCATCCCCAATTGCGTCCAGAGTTGCTATATACAGTTGAGTAACCAAACCCATTACCAGTCCGATACCGAGTGCGGTCTTCATTCGGGTCGAAGAAGAAATTTCGTGACGTGGTCCCGATAGCTTGAAAATTCCACGTGGTCTGTTTATCCAGCCGAAACCGCCCGTCGAAGGACAGCAATTGGTTGTGTTTCTCAATGAAGTTGTAACTGGTGGCCAGAATTCCCAGCGAATTTTCTTTTCCTACGTCGCGCTTTAGACGGAGCACGCCCACGTAGGCATTCTTGTCAAGGAAACGAAAATTGTTCGGATCCAACCGACTGTCGCCGATGATGTTCCCTGGTCCATTATCACTGGCGAGGATCAATCCAAAACTGTTTTTACCAATCTTTCCGGTTGTCTTCACCGCCACATCCGGATCAACAATCGCACGCGTGTGAACTGCTGTGATCGGAGTCTGGAAGATGTCGATCCCCTCGAGAAAGAACGGACGTTTCTCCGCGAAGAATATCGGGAAGCGCTGGTTGGCCGTAACCACTAACTGATCTGCCTCCACCTGCGCGAAGTCGGGATTGATAGCAAGGTCCAAAGTGATCGCCGGGCTGGGAATAAATTTCGCGGTCAGCCCTGGATCAAGTTTGACTGGTTCATTAACGATGCGCCCTGGATCAATCGCCGCTGCAGCCGTTCCCGGAAAGACACCGAAGGAACGAACGAATTTACCGTCCTGCGACAAAGTCAGGCTGGGTATTAGTTCAATGGTGCGTTCCGCAAGAATGCCATCGAGCCCGGTGAGATGACCCGCCTGGTTCATGTTGCCGCTGATACTGCGCGAGAACGGCATCCATGAATCCAACTCTCGATTGAACCTTTGGATGCGCCGGAAGAAGTGGGCCCCCCAGAGTTTTCCTTTTCCGGCTTCATAACGGATCGACTTGAACGGTATTGCGATCTCGACAACGTAGCCGTTCTCCGTGATGACGCCCTTCGACTCCATCAGGATGTCGACACTCATGTCTTCGCCCCGGCCTTCCGTGAGCACACCATCGCCCTGGATACCAAGCGGATTGAAGAACATCTCAAACGCTTTACGTTTGTCGTTGAAAGTGTCGAGATAGAATCCTACGTAGTCGTCCTGCCAGATATTGTCTCGCTTGGCGATCGTCGAACGAATCTTGTCCGGTTCGTCAAAAGCGCGAAATGCGATATATAAAAATTTGGGATCGTAAGCGATCAAAACTTCGGTTGGCTTGGATGGAGCCGTATTGTCGCCAGGATCAATCTGGTAAAAGTCTTTCAGAACGGCCGCGCTCTGCCAGATGGGTTCATCGAGCTTTCCGTCGATCACGGGGGCTTTGTCAAACTTCGGGATCGAGACCGGATTGGCCTTCTCGGCCGGCAGTACTACTTTTCCGCCGGGGCCTGGTTCCGCCCTGGTTTCTGCAGCCGGCGCAGTAGCCGCTGCCGTCCCATCTGCTGGTGAAAGTGAGACTGCCGGAGTTGACGCTGGCGTTGCGGGGGGTACGGCCGGACTTGGTGCAGGTACTGCTTCAGTTAATGATTGCCCCGGCGCCGGCGCGACGGCGAGAAGGGCGAAGAGCAAAACTGGTAAGACGTACTTCATCATTCAGGAGACGGCAAATCGCACGCTGGCGTAAATTTCAGTTTAAGGACGTAAGGGGGTAACCAGGTGTTAACGAGTTCCAGTAAACGACGACTTCTGGCTTGACGCAGCCCACAACGTTGCAGGGCCATTTAGACTGTATAAAACGTAGTTAAGGTTGCTCCGCGCCGCTTGCCGGATCCACAAATTGGCGCCACTAACACTATTGTGCGCTTTGCTGTAGTCTGGCTCGCTCTTCGAGCAGGTGGACCGGCAACGAACAGACCTCGGGACAGTGAACTAAACGCGTTCTCTGTGGCAAAGTTGCAATAAATATGAGTGTCGTTTTTGGGACTATGACTGCGTTTTTGGGACGAAATGTTAAGCGTTAACGTGGAAAATCCTGTGCTGAGCGACAGCGCCTTCATGCGCGCGTGCCGACGCGAGCCAACTCCTTTCACGCCCATATGGCTAATGCGTCAGGCCGGCCGTTACATGGCGGAATATCGTGAGCTTCGTTCGAAGGTGGGGTTTCTTGAATTGTGCAAAACACCTTCGCTGGCAGCCGAGGTGACAGTCTCGGCAGCAACCCGCCTGGGGGTAGACGCTGCCATCATCTTCGCGGACATCCTCTTAATCCTGGAGCCAATGGGAATCCAGTTGGAGTTTACAAAAGGAGATGGTCCTGTCATCCATAATCCTGTTAGAACTCGCGACGACGTGGACCAGTTGCGTGAGTTTGAAGACGTTCAGCAACTCGACTTCGTTTATCAGGCAATCAGACAGACGCGCGCGGCGCTGCCAGGCAACATTCCGCTTATCGGATTTTGTGGAGCACCGTTCACGTTGGCCTCATATGTTGTAGAGGGCGGCTCGTCGAAGAATTTCATCCAAACTAAATCTTTGATGTATAGAGACGCCGGTGCCTGGCATGCAATGATGTCCACTATCGTCCGCAGCCTGATCAGTTATCTGAACGCGCAAATCGAGGCGGGTGCACAGGCAGTCCAGTTATTCGATTCGTGGGTGGGATGTTTGAGTCCAGCTGACTATGTGCAGTATGTATTGCCATACACCCGCAGCGTGATTGCCGGAGTAAAGGTCGGTATACCGGTAATACATTTCGGCACCGGCACTGCTTCCCTGCTCGAGTCGATGCGTGAGGCGGGCGGGGATGTGATTGGATTGGATTGGCGGGTACCGTTGGACCAGGGCTGGGCGCGAGTTGGCCGTAATTTTTCTATCATGGGCAATCTGGATCCGGTGGCCTTGTTTGCGGATCGAACTCACATCAGAGAACAAGCCAGACAGATCCTGGACCAGGCAGCCGGTCGCCCGGGCCACATATTTAATCTCGGCCACGGCATACTTCCGAATACGCCGGTAGACAACGTGATCGCTCTCGTTAACGACGTCCATGAACTCAGCAGTCGTACCTGACCGTTTGTGACAACCAGCTATTGACTTGCTGGTGCTTCACGTCTATCGTCCGCGCTGTTACATCCTCGCTGTCTACAACAAAACGACTGCTCCTCGGAGGATTCCCTCATGAAGACGTACTTCCGCACGTGTATTTTTCTGACTGTACTGGTATTGATGATTATTGGTGTTGGTCAACCGCGCAGCCGCGCAGCGTTGGACAAGCCATCGTATGATCCTGCCTGTCTCGCCGCCTGTCAGCACCGTAATTTTCAGTGCTTTTTGGGTGCCGTAAAGAAAAGCGACCAACACAAGTGTACGGCTGAATACCGGAACTGTATTACCCAGTGCAAGCAATAAAGGTCCAATTTAGAACCTTCATGTAAATAACGCGCAGCGCTTCCTGGGCAAGTTTAGTCTCTCCCGTTCGTTCATCTATTATGTAGGTGAAAGGGGTAGACCATAATGTGTTGCAAGACTTTTATCGCGGTCGCTTTTTTGTTGGTGACAATAGGAGCGACCCCGCCACAAAAACGTAACGACGTGGAATCAGTGCGAGCTACTGATCAGAAGTTGGATGTGGCCTTGTCCAGCAGCGACGATGTCGCGTTGGATCAAATACTCGCCGTAGGCTACGTCGAGATTAACGCTCAGGGCGAACTCTCTGACAAAGGACAATTGCTCGCCTTCGCGCGTGCGCGTAAGGCTGGGCCAGCCGGGGTTGTGGTTGGTCCGGACCGCCAAGTGGTTCAGCAACGACTCCATACAAATGGCGACGTAGCCATTCTTATTCATAAGATCACGACCCGGTATCCGCACATGGATTACCAAACGGTTGGCAAGCCGCCGGCGCAAGGGCCTGAGTTGATAGACGAGGAAACCCGAATGCGTGTGTATTCGCGGAACGGGTCCGCCTGGCAGCTGGTCGCACAACAAACTACCGCAATACCGAAAACGCTGGGCAGTTCTGGGCCGGAAAAAAAATGACTTTGGATAGCTCTTACACGCCAAATTCGGTTGACAGTCGCCCAAGCCGTATATAGACTTCCCGCGCTTCAAACGCCGTTGACTCTCGCCTACGTGTCCCCGGGTCGAAAGTCACAATCAGCACAATTGAAATTCCGCTTCCGGAAGTTTTGGCCTGTCGTGTGCCGGAAGCGTCGGTCTATCTTTTCTCGATTGCGATGCGGTGTCGTCCTCTGCCGATCACAATCGACGTTCTCATTACTCGTTTCAGATTTCTAGCTTTCGCTGTTTTCGTATTCCTCGCGTTCGACAATAGGAGCTCCAACTCCTCTTTCGAAACACGATCTTTCGGCCCGTACCGTAGTTCCTGCAACCAACGTTGCTCCGATCGAACGTCGGCCACGTCCATCAACTACTAACCAAGGAGCTGTTAAATGAAATTCAAACCATTGCGAAATGGGTCCCCCAAAACCAGTTCGAAGTCGCGGCGGCGTTTAGCCATCGTGGCAATTCTATCCGGGCTGGTGCTGGCCGTTGCCGTAGGTGTCATGGGAGTTTCCCCGAAATCCTCCACCGCCCAGGGTAAGAAATACAAAGCCACCAAAGAAATCGTGCGCGACCAGGCGACTGGTGCGCTCCGTAAACCCACCGAATCAGAAACTGATGCGATGGTGGCCCAGATCAGCCAACTCACCAATCGTTCGACCGACGGCTTGACTCAAACACCGGGTGCTAGCGGCGGCGTGGTTATGGACTTGGAAGGAAGATTCCAGGGTGTAGTACTCGGACGAGCAAAGCCCGATGGAACTACCGAGATCCGATGCGTTTTCACAGTAGAAGAGGCAGCCGACTTCCTCGGATTGGAACAGGAGTAAAGGAGAACCACAATGCGAAAAAATATTCTTAACACAAAAAGCTTGCTCGTTAGTTTCGCGATGATGGTGGTGCTCGCCTGTTCAAGCAGCGCGTTCGGTAACGCCACGATTGTCATTGTTAACGCCGATGGAGTTAATGAAGGCTTTAACGACCCCACCCCGGCAGCGCCGGTTGGTGGAAATACCGGCACCACCCTCGGCCAGCAACGTCTCAACGCCTTTACTTACGCCGCTTCCATCTGGGGTTCAACATTGGATAGCAATGTGACGATTCGAATCATTGCGGCATTTAACCCCCTGGGTGTAAACGTCCTGGGAAGCGCGGGTCCGACGTATCTCAATCGGGACTTCGGCGGTGTAGGTAGTTTCCCCGGCTCTGAGTTTCCCGCAACATGGTATTTCGGAGCGCTCGCTGACAAGCGCGCTGGGACTGAAACGCATCCCGTGGCTGGTAATCCAGATATCGTTGCGCAATTCAGTAGCGACTTCAACTTCTATTTAGGTATCGACAACAATCATGGACCACTGAATGATTTGGTGGCGGTCCTGCTTCACGAGTTCGGCCATGGCTTGAATTTTGCGAATCAGGTGAATGAGTCCACCGGCGCTAATTTCATGGGTTTCACGGACGTCTTTGCACGCCACAACCTCGACAACACGACCGGTAAAACCTGGGACCAAATGACCCAAGCCGAGCGAATGGCGTCGGCCGTTAATAACGGTCGTGTCGTCTGGACCGGACTAAACGTCACCACGAAAGCGCCATATGTGCTCCTGTTCGGTAGTCCGGAAGTTAAGATTTTGACGCCGGCTGCCATTGCCGGACAAAAGCAATTTGGAACGGCAGCGTTTGGTACACCTATCAGCTTGCTGGCGGCTCCTGTGACTGGCACCGTGGTCGCAGCCGTGGATGCTGCAGATGTGGCTGGGCCAGCGACAACCGACGGTTGTTCCGCACTAACGAATGCTGCGGCAGTGGCCGGAAATATTGCTCTCGTGGAACGAGGAACTTGCGGTTTCGTCGTGAAAGCGAAGATCGCGCAGGATGCCGGAGCCATAGGAGTCATGATTTACAACAATGCCGCTAATGCCGCAGCCGGCCCAGCTGCGATGGGAGGGGTCGATGCTACGGTTATTATTCCGAGCATTAGCTTGTCGCGTGCCGACGGATTAGCAATTGTAGGCCAGCTTCCGGGGGTTACGGGATTCATTGGAAAGGATCCAACAATCCGCGCCGGTGCCGATGCCGTAGGTAAAGTTCGACTGTTCATGCCGAATCCGGTTATCGGTGGTTCTTCGGGTTCTCACTTTGATACCATCGCTTTCAAGAACCTTCTTATGGAGCCATCCATCAACCCGGATCTGACACATGATGTCTCATCAGCTAATGGTAACGACTTAACGCTCGAGCTTTTAAGAGACGTAGGTTGGTTCCCGGATGCTAACCTGGATGGGGTGCCCGAGGTTGTTATTGGACAATGCAACTCCGGCGTACCTGACCTTGTTGTATCCGGTGGCAATTCGATTTCTGATTTGATTCTGCTGTTGGAACAAAGCGCCGCAAATCACGGTGCTTATGTTAGCGGCGTAGCACACCTGGGCAACGCTTTGCGGAACGCTGGAATAATCACCGGAGCACAAAAATCTGCGATTCAGACTTGTGCAGCGGGCTCCGGCCTTCCAAACTAACCACAACCACTCTTTCATTCGACAGGCGCAGGGTTTCGATCCTGCGCCTGTTTTTTCTTGTCCGCAGATCACTCGACGGGAAAAAGCTTCACCCGTAAACTTCAAACCAAAACTATGCCTGACATGTTGGTTAATCTCCTGAAACTGCCGCCTATCCAGCCGGCCATCGACGAACTAGCGCAAAAAGGGATCGTGGTAAGGCGGGCACAGCCGTTTGAGATCACGCCTGTCCTCGAAATGATTGAACGCGAGTTTTCTGTGGCGTGGGCTGATGAGATTTCCGTCGGGTTTTCGAATAAGCCGGTCTCGGTTTTCATC
>DATEPF010000218.1:0-9313 GCA_035273325.1 Pyrinomonadaceae bacterium
GCTTCTATCATGCTTCTCGCCGGCACGGTGTTGTGTATTCCCCTTTCAGTAATTATTGGGTTTCGCGCATTGATGGTTTCCGCCGGGTGCCGGTTCCGGAAATAATGCTGGCTGACTAGACATCTTTTGCTCCTAATGAAAAACGCCGGCATCTTCGGATGGCCGGCGTTTTTGTTTCTAAGCGAATCGACGAGGCTATTTTTCGTTTGTTCCGGACATGAACCCCGCGCGATGTTCGTCTTCCTTAGCTTCCCAGACCACGTGAATCTTTTCGATGTTCACGAAAGTCATCCGCTGTTCGCTGTCTCGCAGGTGTAAGACTCCATCTGCGACTTTCACGACCTCGCCTCGCAGGCTCGAGCCTCCGCCACAATAAAGGTCGATCTTCTTCCCGATCAGGTTTGATAGCAATTCATTCATAGCTCACCGTTGGATAACACGAACATGCGGAGATTCAACTTTTGAGTTGATTATTTCCCATTATCAAGAAAAGTGATAGTCACGAGTGGGACTACATCAGGATCATCCTGCTGTTCGCGTTCAAACTCGATCAGATCGTAATAAGCGCAACGCGTAGTAGTGGGAAACTCGCGACAGGTACCCGGACGAGCGTTATAGATCGTGCACTTACGGGTTTCCTGATTCAGAAACATGCAGGCCTGACCAAACAAACGGTCCGCGCGACGTCGGAGTATCCGCTCTTTGCCAAACACCTTGGTGTAACGCGCCGAAGCAACTTCAGGTGTCACGCCGAAATGGGCCGCCAGCCGCCGCACATCGCGATTGTTCACCTGTACGCGCTCATAGATTGAACAGCAGTACGCAACGCACTTATCGCAGTCATACTTTAACTTCGGCGGCGCCGGGAAAACGGGTTTGGTTAGTCTGTTCAAGGGAGTCTCGCCTACCGTCGTTTGGATCGATCGTATTCACGTTCCAGCAACGCCATAAACTCATCGCGGCGATCATACAATCGCTTCGGCGGTCGTGGTGCGTGCTTCGCCAAAGCATATGCGGTAATTATCGGAAGCGCTACTGTTGAATCAATGTAACAGACTACCGCATCGGGCAAACGATCCGGATCAACTTTGCCCCAGGACACCGCCTCCCCCGGAGTCGCACCCGAAAGTCCACCAGTGTCGGGCCGCGCGTCAGTCACCTGCAGAAAGTAATCGTGACCACGCTCGTCGATCCCGAGCACTTCCTGAATCTGTGGTTCGGTCTGCAGCAGAAAATTCTTGGGCGATCCACCACCGAGAATAAAGCACGCCGATTTGCCGGCGCCCTTCTTTCCGGTCGCCCCCTTACCTGTCACTGCGTTACGTTTTGCCGCCAACACGATCGCGGCTGTCTCGTTCACGTCTCGTGAGGGGTCAAACGCAAGTTGGTTTCCCTGTAACGCTTTTGCAGCCACATTCATTCCTATCGATGAATCACCCGGTGAGGACGTGTAAATAGGCACGCCATATTCGTAAGCCACACCCAGCAACGATTTGTCTTTTAACTTCAGTTTCCGTTCACGCTCTCTCACATAACGGCCAGCCAGGTAATGGAATTCGGCGGTCGACATTGATCTCTGAAACTCCGGAGCGGAAATTATCTGACGGAAAAATGCATCCGTATCGAGTAACACCGAGTAGTCGAAAAAAATATCGTATATGCGGACCACTTCCTCTTCGCGCAGGACAATGTCCGAGGTTTGCGCGTTGCCCTGGTGCATGGCCAGGCCGATTCCGAAATGCGTGTCGTGATAAAGATTAGCGCCAGTGGAAATGATCCAATCGATAAATCCAGCTTTGATCAGCGGAATCAACGCGGAAATTCCCAGGCCCGCCGGAGTCAGGGCCCCGGTGAGCGATACTCCGATCGTCACTTCGGGCTGAAGCATCTTGGTCGAGAACAACTGGCACGCTTCACGTAAGCGCGCGGCGTTGTATGCCAAAAACGCTTCGTCCACCAGGTCGGCGATTGTCGTTTTCCTGGTGATGGGCGATGGATCGATTCGTTTGCCCTGAAGAAACTTGCTTGTACGTTTGGCCATCCTATTTACTGTCTTCCCCTCAGTGATCTTCGTTCACATCCGTTTCATTGCCGTTGTCGGACCGTCTTACACGAAGGCGGCCGATGCGACGCTCGTCAGCTTCCAGAACTTCAACATCGAGTCCGCGAAACTTCAGGTGCTCACCCCGCTGCGGCACTTTGCCTGATTCATTAATCACCAGACCAGCGATCGTAGTGAAATCGTCGGTTTCGATTTCCATGTCGAACAGTCGCTCAATCTTGCCGATCTCAGTAGAACCGAGAACTTCGAAGCAGCCCTCGCGCTCGACAATATCCTCCAATTCTTCGCCCCCAATGTCTTCGTCTTCGATCTCGCCGACAATCTCCTCCAAAATGTCTTCCACGGTTACCAAACCACAAACCCCGCCATACTCATCAACCACCATCGAAAGTTGCACATGCGCCTTCTGCATTTCTTCGAGCAACTCGTCGACAGGTTTAGTTTCCGGCACAAAGTAAACCTCGCGTACAAGTGGACCAATCGGAGAGTTTTCGTCACCCGACGCCCAACGTTCCATCAAGTCACGTACGTAGATGAGACCTTCGACGTTATCGATCTGTTCGCGATACACAGGCAGGCGTGAATACTTCGATTCAATCATTACGTCGCGGGCGTCGCGCACTGTTGCTTCGGCAGGAACGGCCACAATGTCCGGACGCGGTGTCATCACTTCACTAACGAGAGTTTCGCCAAACTCGATCATGGCGTGAATTCGTTCGCCCTCTTCTTCCTCGAGTATCCCTTCCGCTTCCCCGACATCAATCAAGGCCTGAATATCGTCCGCGCTGTCTTCATCGTCATCGTCGGCACCGTTTTCCAGTTCCAGTTCTTTATTGCGAGACCGGTTAAACAATCTATGCATCGGACCGGTAGCCAAAGCCATCACCGGCAAGATGGGCCGAATGACAGGCAGCAGAAACAGCAGCGTGCCTTCGGGATCGCGTGTGGAAATAAAAAGCGGAATGAACTGGCGAAAGATCCAGACGAGCACCAAGCCACCGGCGAGTGCGAACAGAATGTAGCGCGGCTCGGCAAACCACTTCAGCGCGAGCGAAGTAATGAGGACGGCGATAACTACAAGTAGGATCTGCGTAGTCGCCGTTATGGCGAAGCTAAAACGCGGACGGTCTTCCAGCACCTGCTTCAGGAATTCTGAAGAGCGATGTTTTTCCCGTTCCTGTACTACTGTGATCAGACGGCGGATACCGACGTCGCTCAACTGGTTGAAAGCCATGTCGACCGTAGCGAGCAGGCACAAACCAACCAGAAGCACGAGGGTCAGAATTAGCTCAATCTGCATGGATTCGTAGATAGTAAATGGTCTATCGGCAATCGTCTACGCCGCAAGTCCTAACGAAGAAAATACGCACATTTTCCATATATCATTTCATATTTTTGATTTTTCATTTGGTGCTTGTTTGCGTAAGTGTCCATTGTCTTAAAGCTGCTAATACGAAGACGATCCCGTAAATGAAAACTCAGAAATACGAAATGATATATGGAAAATAATTGTTTCAGATGCCCAACTTCTTCCGCAGCTTCAATTCAACCCGGTTCATCTCGCCGTCATCGGTTTCGTGATCGTAGCCGCAAAGATGTAATAGACCATGGAGAATGAGTTGAGCGATCTCTTCATCAAGCGTCAGTCCATGGGTCTCGGCTTGTCGCGTAGCCTGCTCCACCGAAATCACTACATCTCCCAAATTAGATCCGTCGGGGTTTGCAAACTCATCCTCGCCCGCAGGAAACGACAGCACATCGGTGGTTCCTGTTTTCCCTCGCCACAGCCGATTGAGCTCGCGCATCCGCCGATCTGAGACAAACGCGATTGTCACATTGGACGGTTCTGCAGCCGTCGACTTCAGCGCACGATCCGTGAACAGCTGCCAGCGATCCAGGTCAACAGAAACCTTACGCTGGCGATTGACGACTTCAATCATGAAGGTTTGCGATCGAGAGTGGAACGAAATGACACCGCTAGAGATTTCGTTTCGAGGAATGTTCTTCGTAGGCCTTGATGATCATCTGCACCAGTTTGTGACGGACCACGTCCTTTTCAGTGAAATAGATGAACTCAATACCCTGCAGATTTGCGAGCACACGTTGCGCCTCGATCAAGCCGCTTCGCTTTCCGGCCGGCAAGTCAACCTGGGTAACGTCTCCCGTGATCACCGCTTTCGATCCAAAACCGATGCGCGTCAGAAACATCTTCATCTGTTCGCTGGTCGTGTTTTGCGCCTCGTCCAGAATGATGAATGCGTCCGACAACGTTCGGCCGCGCATGAACGCCAGAGGCGCCACCTCGATCACCTGTTTCTCCAGCAGCTTGGTAACGCGTTCGTAGTCGATCAAATCAAACAACGCGTCATAAAGCGGACGCAAATATGGATCTACTTTCTCCTGCAGGTCTCCGGGCAGGAAACCTAACTTCTCGCCGGCCTCGACTGCGGGACGCGCCAACACGATCCTATTCACCTGCTTCTGCATCAACGCCTGGACCGCCAGCGCCACGGCCAGATAGGTCTTGCCGGTTCCGGCCACGCCAATGCCAAACACCACGTCCTGTTCCTGTATGGCCTGGATGTACTTGCGTTGCGTTGCAGATTTGGGAGCGACCTGTTTTTTACCGGCCGGATTGAACCGCGCCTTGGTGAAGTAGTCGCGCAGACTAAACGCCCGGTCTTCGGCTATCTGCGCGAAAGCTTCGCGTAGTTCCTTGTCGGTAAACGTTCGTCCTTCGCGGAACAACGCCGAAAAGTCTTCAAGAATGCCCTGCGCTGTTTCAACGTCTTGCGGATCGCCGTCGATGTTTACGTCCTGGCCACGCGCATCGATACGAACGTCGAGCAGCGACTCGAGGTACTTGATGTTTTGATCGTGGACGCCGAAAAGTGTTTCTAACCCGCGGGGTGGTAGTTCAATTTGTTTCAAAAGCTGGGGCGATCTCCTTCTGAATTAAAGGTGAAATTGCGAGGGTGGTTGGGATGCCGGGGATTGTGAGCGGACAAAACAAATCGCTTGCATAAGTTATGACGCGACGCTACTACAGCCCCTTATGGCTGTCAAACGATCACGTAAAACGATCCTTAATTACACCAGGTATCACGGCGCACACTCCGGCGGCCGCGCCTTGACACTACCTGGGTCCATCCCTATACTCCGTCACTTGCGCTCGCGGCTCGCGCGTGCAAAACTACTTTCAAAGCAACAGTTAACGAGTTTTTGGTTAGTAGATTTATTGGGAGATTTTGATGCCGAATCATAAGTCAGCGGAAAAGAGAATGCGTCAGAACGAGCGGCGCCGAAAGATTAATCGAGGCAACCGCAGCCGCGTGCGGTCTGCGATTAAAGGATTACGTAGCGCGTTGGGGACGGGCGATGCGACGCAGGTTCAGGCTCTGCTGCCGCAAACGATTTCAACCATCGACAAAGCGGTACAGAACGGTGCGCTGCACAAGAATGCGGCCGCGCGTTATAAGTCACGCTTGACGGCACACGCCAACGCGACGTCGGCCAAGTAACGAACACACATACTGGTTTGTTGTGGGACAGACATTTTTGTCTGTCCTTTTTATTTATGGCGATGCGAGACAGACATTCCTTGTCTGTCTTTTTTATTGTGGTGGACAGGCAGGAATGCCTGTCCTACAAAGGGCAACGATGAAACACTATTCGACTGAGGAACAGATTCGAGAAGTGATTGACGGCTTTGAGCAGTGCACAGCGCCGAAGGAACATTTCACACATCGCGAGCATTTGACGGTGGCGACCTGGTATTTGTGTCACCTCACTCCCGCCGAAAGCCTGAATAAAATGCGCGACGGCCTTCACCGTTTCCTGGATCATCACGGCGTCGGGCGCGTGAAATATAAAGAACAACTGACAGTGTCTTGGATGAACCTGGTTCAGAACTCAATCGAACAAATGGGGCCCCAACTGTCGGTCGTTGAACGGACGAACAGGGTGCTCGATCAGTTGTGTGATTCGCGTTTAGTGTAATTTCGTGGATTGTCTTTATGCCGGCTAAAAAGCGATCCACGAATTACACGAAACATACGAATAGAGTTACAAAAAAGCACGTGAGAGCCTCGCACCTCTCACGTGCCTTTGTTTACGGTAAAACTGCTTCCCCCCGACTAGAGCAGCTTCGCCGTAACTGACTTGGTTAATGGATTGACCGTAATGCGCAGCTTCTTCGTGAGTGGCAGCAAGCTGCCTTGCGAAGAACTACTCCCCGCGCCCGATCCACCGGGTGCGGCCGCTGCGCCGGCACCGGCGCCCCCCGCCGATCCCTCGAACGCAGTCACATTCACATCGAAGCTAAACATCTCCGCCGCACTATCGTTAAATTCCAAATTGCGATTGCCGGTGATCTCGGCCGCGCTGAATTGCTCGTCCGACCCCAGCAGGTTGGAATAACCAAACAACGCGGCTGTCGCTGGACTCTTTCCGTTCCCACCGTTGTCAGCGTTCCTCACGGTGACGGTTCCCGACGCGGACGAAATCCCAATCACCTTCAATTGAACTAACGGCACGTAGGAATTTGCCGAATTGTTCTTGATGTTCAAGTCCATCCTAAACACGCCGCCGCTGAAACTAACATTGGACATAGCGGTTGAAATCAGAGACGTAATGTCCACCTCCGTCCGGCGATCGATCTGGACAATCGCTGCATTACTCGGCGCTGTGACGTAAGAGCCGATCGTGCCTGGAGCAATGCCTCGAACCCGGTAGTGAACATCGCCTTCCGGCTGATTGGATAACGTTAGACTGGTGGCGGTGGTGTTGCCAATCGGTTCAAAGTTAACGCCATCGGTTGAGCGTTCTACTTCAAAACCAGTTTCAACGCCGGCCGCATCCCAGTTAAGAGTCAGGTTTCCATCGAAATCAACGCTGCGTCCCTGTGCATCAGTGAAGTCGGCGGAAATTGCTTGTAGTGCCGGCGGAGTGTTTCCTTTAGTCAGCGTAGTAGTGACCGTGAACTCGGTTCCCACGCTGGTGAAACCAATAACGCGGTGTGTATAAGTCCCCGGAGTCGAGACCGTCACATTTACATATTCGGGTCCGACGCCGTTACCGGACTGAATGACGACCTCTCCGTCCGGACCAAGCAACTGATAGTCAATATCGGGATGACCAGTCTCAGCAGCCTGCATCCATTCAGTCAGCGCTTCAATCCGCAGCGTTGATGAATCAACCTGGAACGGAATGTCGCGGTAGCTAACACCATTCAGTTCCGGTTGGAAACCTACTGTGTCACGCTGGGCGCCGCTGTCGCCTGCCGGCATGACATCGGTGACCGAACCTACCTGGACTACCGGCTCTGCCGGCATCGACTCGCCCGGCCTGAAGAAGAACGGCATGCGCAGTGATTCCGAGCCACTGTTGGCAGTGATAAACCACTGCATTTGGATCCGTTCGAAAATTACCTGTGAGCCGTATGTCTTTGCTGCCATCACATCGCGGAGCGCGTTTCCATCAACCGTCGCATTGACGGTGAACGTCGCCTCGCCTCCGGCGGGTACGGTGACGCTGGGCTGCGAGACTGAAACACTGATGCCGCCGAGTTGCAAATCACGGTTGTTTGCTACGGCAAGGTTATACGTTCCACCCTGTCCCGAAAGATCGCGGATGGTTACGTTGATAGGTGCAGTGTTCGTAACTCTGCTATTGATGACGGGAACTTCTCCGAACGAATGGCTGCCGAGGATGCCCGGCTTCGAAATACCGTCACCAGTTACACCCATCACCGCTTTCGCGTTCACGGCTTCCTTCACATCCATTAATCCGCCACCCTGGGCAATGATTGAATCGGCCGTATTGTGGCCGTCTGCCTTCGGCGCGCCAGCCTGATCACGCATGTTGGTCGCCGTATTGATAAGCACCGAGCGGACCACATCAGGCGTCCAACCTGGATTAGCTTGCATGATAAGAGCCGCCGCCCCTGCTACATGCGGCGTAGCCATTGAGGTGCCGTCGATCGCGATGTAATTCGGCGCGGTCGGCGTGCCTGCTGCGGCGAGTGCACCAAGCAGCGAAGCGGGCGGAACGGCTGCTAACACGGCGACGCCAGGAGCACTGACATCGGGTTTCACCTGGCCGAGTCCCTGGACCGGGCCACGCGAACTGAAGCCGCCCATTTCACCCATGAACGTGTCGCTGAATGTTGGATTCATGCGAAGTGGCAACTCAGAAAGAGTGCCATTTGCCGGATCCACGTTGTTGTCGTCGCTTGATGAAATAGCATCAACCAGGAGTTCCCCGTCAGCCGGCAAAATGTTCGCTGATGGAATGCTCCCGGTAACAGCAGTCGCATTTTCGAGGTCGCTGATGTTGAGGACGCCCACTGCCCCTGAAGCAGCTGCTTGCTGGCTGACATCGAAGAAGGTCGCTGAAGTTAGACCCGGATTTCTAATGAGCGCGATACGTCCGGACACCGAAGCCGGCCATGGGCCAGCGAGGTTATCGATGAATACATAACGTTGCGCCATCGATCCGGCAGGCGGATTGGGTGTTCCCGCCATCGGGAAAAGTTTGATGCGGGCGAAGCCGGAGGCTGCCGGTAGATTCTTGGCTGGACTGATCGAGCCCACCACACTTGGATTGACGGCATTCGCTTGTAGTAAATCGGCTGACCAAATGGAATTGGACGCGCCCGGATGAGTAGTAGCACCGACGGAGATTACGTGAGTGCCTGCTGCCGGCGATCCGGTTGTTCCTTCACCCGGCCCGGAGTTTCCAGACGCCGCAATCACAGTTGTGCCCACGAGTGCCGCATTGCTGGCCGCCACCGCCGTCGGATTATCAGGCCCACCTGAACCACCGAGGCTCATGTTAATAACGTTTGCAACTGGTTTCGGAAAGCCGGTGATAGTAAACGGCGAAACCGAATCCTCGATCGCCATGATCGTGTCGGCGGAAGCGCATCCGCCAAGTGCCACGCCAGTCGCCGCGGCGATACTGGAGAAAGCGTCGCTGCAAACTTTGTATGACAACAACTTTGCCTGCGGCGCCACGCCATGCAGACGAACGTCATCCGCTGTAGTTGGAATGCCGTCGGCACCGGGTGTTTGCGCCAGAAAACCGCCGACCGTAGAGGCTACGTGCGTCCCGTGACCGAAGCCGTCCTGGACGGCGATATCTGTAAATGGAATGTAGTAGACAACTTTCTTATTCGTGTTGGTTGCTGCCGGTGCAGGCGGTGCAACGCCGAGACGCGGAGGCGTCGGATCACCACCAAACATCGGATGG
>DATEPF010000219.1:0-13413 GCA_035273325.1 Pyrinomonadaceae bacterium
CGAACGTCTGAGTCGACGCGGCGGCGGGATATTTGATCCTTCCGCCTTCATCCTTCATCCTTGCGGTTCACGCGCCCGCCGTTCCGATCCAACCCATTTGTTGTGCTGCGCTTTTGGTTGAGATAAGCCAAAGTTACTGGCCCAATTTCTGCGCCATCAGCCACTTCCAAAATTCCGCGTCAGTAAAAACCCGGTCCGCAATAAAATGCTTTTCTTCAGCATATTCAGTGTATTTAACTGCGCCGCCCAACGCTTTTAATGCCGCCTCCATCTTTCGCGATTCATTGACATCAACGGTATCGTCCCGCCCGCCGTGAAAAATCCAGACGGGCGTTTTGCCGACCGCCTTGGCGAAGGCAGCATAGGGGTCTGGCGCCGAGTAAAGAACGAACATTTCAGCGGGCATCAATACCTTCAGCGCGGCGAGCGGCTGAACGCTCGGCGTAACGACGCCGCCGCTCACTGGAACTACCGCCGCAAAATTTTTCGGATATTTTGCCGCCAGATACCAGCTGCCGTAACCGCCCAGAGACGCCCCCGCCAGATAAATTCTTTGCGGGTCGCCGTTAAATTCCGCGATGGTTTGGTCGAGTGCTTTCATAGCTTGCTCTGCCGGGTCGCCAAACCAACTGCTTTGGGTCTGCGGAAAGACCGCGATGAAAGAGCGGTAACGCTCCGGGTGTTTCATATCAAAAAGCTGAATGACGCTGCCCAAGTGAGCGCCGCCGATTTGCTTCTCATTGTCATTACCCCTCGCCCCTCGCCCGTGAAGATAAAGAATGACCGGATATTTTTTTGCCGGGTCGTAATCTGCCGGAATATAAACACGATAATCAATAGTGGTTAAACGGAGCGTCACGCTGCGCCTGAGGAAGCCAGTTTCGCGCGGAGGAGTCGAAGACGGCGTTTGCGCGTAACCGACAGAAGCGCAAAGTATGAATAGAAACAAAGTGACAAAAGATTTCTTCCACGTCATGAGCACCTTCTCACTTACCCAAAGCAGCCTAACGGTAGAGTTGAGGCGGCGGCGCGAATCACGGCTCATTACTTATCACGCCTCACTGGAATCTTCTTTCCCAAATACTTTAAATCGATTGCAGCTTTAGAGAGAGGCTTTGTACGTGTGCAAATCGTCGTCCCCAATTTATTCTGATAGCCAACCCTCGGTGACGCATAAAGCAGATAACTTTCGCCTACCTCAAACATATACTCGCAGAAACAACATTCCGTCCCACCAAACAAGCTGACAGCTCCTGTCTCTACACCTTTCCAGGATTCAAGCACCTGGAACCGAGCTTCAAAAGTGAGAGCTTTTTCATCGACAATAATCTCTGTGACTCTGCCCGAGAACACTACCTGTGAGTATTTGCGCGCTTCTTTGACTTGGTCCTTTTCTGATTTGGCAACTCCCCAGAGGTTGCGCTGACACGTACAGCCAAGCGCAACAGTTGCGGCTAAGAGCAACCAGATAAAGCTCAATAAGCAAAGTGCACTCTTTTTCATAAAACCGCCAAAATGATAGAAGCCCAACGGTTCAGCTTTGGAGCGCCGCCATCGGTCCATCAGAGCAACACACGATCAGCCTTTGCCGCGAGGGCTCGCGGCAGAACAAGACCCAAGCCGTCAGCAACGCGCTGGTTAAGGGTTAGGTAGTACCGGCTCGGAAAGTGTACCGGCAACTGCCCTGGATTTGCCCCCCTGACGATTTTATCGACGTAGCGTGTGGCCTCGCGAAACTGCTCCTCCTGGTTTGGCGCCCAAGACATCAGCCCGCCGGCTTCGACGAAGAACGCTGACTGGTAGATCGCCGGCAAGCGGTTTTTTTCCGCAAACCCCACCACGAGCTCACGATGAACAAGTGACAGCCCGCCCTGGAAATTCAAAAGGCCATTCATACCGTCGTTAACCATCTGGGTGAGTGCCGCTTCCAGTTCTCTCCGCGACATCGCCCGATAGGCTTTCACGGTCAGGCCGAGCGATTTTGCAGCTTTCTCTGCATCGGCTAGTTGAGCCTCATGCCCGCCCCGCCCCGGCGTCGTCGAGAGCAGCGCGACACGCGACACCCTGGGGGCCGCGGTTTTCAAAAGCCGAAGCCGTTTTCCTGTCACGCCAGGAGGGAGTTCGTCCATCCCTGTATAAATACCGCCAGGGCGCTTGAGGCTTTTTGCGAAGCCGTTGCTGACCATGCCCGGGCAGGTGGCGATGACCATCGGCATGGCCGGGTTAACCTTGCGCACTTCCAGCGCTACCGGCAGTGCCGCGGCCACAATCAGGTCAAGATCCATTTGCGCGAGTTCGGCAATGTCCGACGTCAACCCGGAGACGCGTCTTTCGATGATAAGGTTCGTCCCATCCGCATGCCCTAAACGACGCAACTCCTCATCGAATGCCTTGATCAGTGTCGGGAACGGGCCAATTAGAAAGCCGATACGCTGGACGCGGCGCGACTTGACGGGCTGAGCGTAGGCTGTCAGTGGGAGAGCGCAACCGATTAGACCGAGGCGGCTGACAAACCAGCGGCGACTATAGACGGATGCCATACTTTACCCTCCACTTTAGCGGCCTAACGGCTGAGTTGACACTGCGGCGCTGATTAACCCCGAAAGGGGCGCGCGACTGCTTAACTTTTGATTCTGATTGTGCCGAGGTTGCTCTCTTGCCCATGTGCTTTTACTTTGATGGTACAAGTGCCGGGCACAAGAGCATCGGGCAAACGAAACACCACCTGCGTAAAGTTGGAGCTGAGTACCGGCCGCACGTCTTCCGCCGGAAGATTGTAAGATTCGTTATTACTGCCAACAAGATTAACTATGACGGAAGAGGGGGCCTCGCCCTGAACCAGTTGTAGATCATTAACAAAGAGAGCAACTCTAGTGTTTTTGTCAGATCCTTGACTGAGCGGGTTAGTGGTATTGATGACAGTAAAGGGGTCTCTAAAAAATAGAGTTGTGTCTAATGCGACTGCCTGCTGAGCGCCTGGGCCAGCCTCCTCCAACATCAACTTGGGCGTGGGCAAAACCTGGCCATTGACCGCAGGCTTTAAAACGAATAGTCCTTGTTCAATCCCGCCGACGATAACTATGCCGCTCGGGAAGAAAGGGAAGTTGCTCCAGGCGCCGTTGAACTGAGGCGCATCATCTAACGGATAAACGTCAAAGAAGGCCACCTCACTCAAGCTGGCCGCGCCTATATTGCTAATGTCCAGAATGCGCAGGCCGCTTCGGTAGTTTCCCTGGTAGGCTCGGTTGCCGCGTATATATAGGTTATGGTCGATGGCAGTACTCTGCCCGGTGTACACACCCTTAACGTTGGGAGCGTCGAGGTCGGCGACATCCCAGATGTAAGTCGTGGATTTTACGCCGCTCTTTTGTTCATCAAGCTCGTCATCAAGTAAGAAGTATTTGTGGTCTTCAGTGAGCCACCCCTGGTGCGTATAGCCTACGCCTGCATATGTCGTGCGCGATAACTGCTTGGGGACGCTCTTGTTTGTTATATCTACAATGGTCAGCGTGTCCTCATTAGCACTAAAGCAGACCTCATGTCCCTGATATACCACGTCTGGCCCGCGATAAATAGCGCACTGTGTTTCGTGAGTATAACCGTCCTGATCGACGCAGCCGGCGAAGACTGGCGCTAAAGGGTTGCGTATGTCCACCATGTGTAGACCGCCCGCGCAGGTGTCTTTGCTGCCCGCGGCATAAGCAAACCCCGTCGCTTCATTTATCGCCAGCGTATGCGCGCGCCGGAAGCCTGCATAATGAGCGTCTTCCGTAAAAGTGACTGGCCATGAAGCGATATTCCGCAATCGCGTCAGGTTAAATACCTGCATCCCGTGATCGTCTGCTTCACTCACGATGAAAGCATGGTTCGCGTAAACCTTAATGCTACGCCACACGGAGTCTACGCTGTGCTTTGGTAGGTTCCCTAAATAAATGGGGCTCTCCGGGTTACTGATATCGACAAAGGATGTGCCGGTAGAGCGCCCGACGATGGCATATTCCTTACCCGTGGCAGGGTCAGTCCAACCCCACAGATCGTTCACAATTCCTCCGCCTATTCCTATGTCGTTCAGTGGAAGAAATGAAGCAAGGTCTATGTTATGGCAAGGAAACGTTCCGGCCATCCCACCCACGCAAGGCGTCTTGCCCATAGCGACCAGGGCTTGCCCATTGGGCTGTCCGTTAGGCCCCTCTCCGTAATGCGGGCCGTCGTGAAATGCCTCTGCACTGAATAGTAAGCTGACCAGGAGAAAGACCAGGCACGTCAAGATACTGACGCGAACTTTTTTAGGGGACAGCGAAAACATTTAGACTACTCCCTTTAAGAACTGGTTCAGGAGACGCTGCCGCAGGTAGTGTAAAACTAGCCAGGAACGGACGTCAAAAATTAGCATCTTAGAGATTTTCATTTCAACTCCGAATCACAATTCAATAGGCACCTACGGTGGAGTTACGCGGCGGCCATTATCTTGTCACCCGTCATTTGTCACCGCTTTGGGCGCCGCTCGCGTCCAACGATTTGTTATGCACGCTCATCAATGGGACGCTTCTTGAGTCTGTAATTGATTTTGGATAAGCACAACGATACAAGGTAGATCGCCAAGCATAGAAACCAATGCTTATAAACAATGAGGCGAACATTATCTCGAGATCGAAGTAATCCGGATCCGGTATGAACATCCTATCAAGCAACATGATGGGCCAAAACAAATATTGAGCCCATCAACGAACTGTCGGGAGCTAGCAGTCTTGCGACTAGCATGATTGCAAGCGTTATGAAGAAGGATGTGCTAAGCCTAAGCGCATGCTCAAACACTTTCGACGACCTAACACCTTTAAAGTTCGATCTCATTTACGACCCAGGTAAGCGCACGCCGGAGTTGACGCGGCGACGCGAAATCTTTTCCCCTTTGCGCTTTGCCCTTGCCCTTGCCCTTAGCGCACTCGCTCCCGCCGCTCGCGTCCAACGATTTGTTGGGTGCGGTGGGAAGAAATACGACTCACAACACTCCGGGCGGAGCGAGGTCTGGGTATTCTGCGTAGATCGGATCCAGGCATTCATAGGATATCTTAGCCAGCGACATGCCTGCACCACGTTTGAAAGCCTCGTAATCAGCTTCAGCCAAAACTTGTTCAGCGATTTCGATGGATTCAGCGAGTTCACGAATCGCCGACTCCAGAAGAGCCGAGATTCGTTCGGCACTAGCTCTGTCGATAGTCATAACCAAGCACCCAACGGCGGAGTTGACCCGGCGGCGCGATTATTCATCCCTCATCCTTCATTTTTCATCCTTGCATTTCACGCCCCCCGTCGCTCGCGTCCAACGATTTGTTGGGCCGCAGTTACGAAAGATTCTTTAGAATCTGCCGCAAAATATTTAGAACTAGTTCCGCCTCGTCCTCGCCAATCGCTGCGAGTCGATCGTCGGAATAGTGCGCGCCGTAGTTTCCGAGGATGCGCGCTGAACTGGCGAGCTGGAAAACGATAGCGGAAATCGCGCCCGACGCGTGTGCATTCGTTATGCGATCTGCCAAAGTGCGACCCTTGAATCCGCGCTTGTCTAAGTATGCCTCAAGAAAACGACGAGCCATCACAACGCTTGCCTTGTAGGCTTCGGCGTTGAAACACGCACAGGCCTCGCGAAGATCAGAAGCCAACGCCGGATTAAGGTTTGGTGGTGGCTCCAGCACCAGATTGGAGAGGTGAACCGTTCGGGTAAATCCGTCTTTAATAACGACTAGCGACATCTCCGCACACTTCTCACATTGCGCCCGGTCATGAAAATCGCGGGGGAAGAGATGATTCGGGGTTTTGCAGCGCGGACAGACCCAAGATGCCATCTTATAACCTCACGCGCGGCCCAACGGTGGAGTTGACGCGGCGGCGCGATTTCAAATCCGCAATCCGAAATCCGCATTCCGCAATTCAGAGGCTCCCGCCGCTCGCGTCCAACGATTTGTTGGGTCGCGTTTGCGGAGTTCGGAATCCAAGCGAGCAGGATTATTGACAGGACAATACCCGCAAGTCTCTCACCGGTGCGATTAGCCTTGCTTGTGTTAAATCGATCCTGATGGATGCAATGTCGCCGCCCCGGATTTGCACCTGCGCCTTCTGCTGTTGACCGTACATATCGATCCACGAATAAACAACAATCTTAGTCACGCCGATTTTTCCTTATTTTGGCAAGCCACTCCACTATGCCCCCGCCGATCGCTGGGTCAATGGCCGTATTCTTGAAGATTCCCATCGCCTCTATACCCGAACAACCGTCTTGTGGTGTTGACCCGGTCTGTTTCGTCAACGTTGCATCGTATTTAGGTGGCGTCTTAGTATCGCTTGCTGAAGAAGTCTTTTCCGGTGCACCTTTTTCCTGCATGACTACGATCACAGCATCAGGCACTTTGGCTTTCTTCAGCGCAATCAGTCCGGTTGGAGTTACGTCAAAGTCCTTGGTGGCCGCCTGACGAATCGCCGTTATGATAACTTGCTCTGAGAGTCCCGCGTTGACCAGTTCAATGACCTCGGCATTTGTCATCCTGGATGCCGAAGCTGAACCCGGTTTGGATGTTTCGCTGTCTGTCTGCCTCTCCCACCGAACAACGCCTTGATCGTTTGCTATCGCGTTACCAATGAGGCGAGCCTTTAATGCCTCCTTCGTCCCCGCAGAAGTCAGAGTGAGTGTGGTGCCGTTTACCTTGTAATTGCCACTTTCAGCCTGTCCGTCTTCCAGAATGGTAAAAGTTCCATCGGACTTAAGTTCGAGGTAGTTGTTTGCGTTCCCTTTTCGATTGTATCTTCCGGAAACCTTGGTCAACTCGTCACCGGATGTCTCAGTAGACTGACCCGGAGCGCCACATAGAATCGCGGCTCTTCGGAAGACTTGGACTGCTTGGTTCGCCATACTCTGCTCACGTACGCGCACGCCCACCGCTCGCACAGGGTTCTTCTTCTTGCCTCCGGCGTATCCATCACTCTCTAACTCAAAGGCATTGCCTCGGTCCGCGAGGGCGAACACAACAATCTGATAGCTTGGCTTGCTCATTGTCGATCCTGGGACGACATCGATTTCCCTAGTTTGGATCTTTTGAACGTCAACGTCCTTCAACGCGATGGTAGCAATACGGGTCCGAGGCTCGGGACTGATTACATCACTCTGCTCTGATGTCCCTATGGTCAGACGACACTCAGACAGAACCGCACGTGTGATTTCGTACTTTGTATCCCAAGTATTGTCTTTGTATTTCGTTACTACGTGATCTGATCCCATAGGGCGAAATTCACGTTTGAACCATGTCTCTGTCTCTTTCATGGAAGGACCGGGGGGAATCTCGGAAGCCGCAGGCACGGTCGCGGGTTTATCTTGAGCAAAACTGACAGCCGTAATCGCCAGACAAATCGATAACAAGAAAACTCTCCTCATGAGTTCCTCCTCAATTTATGACTTTCATCCACGCGTAGCGACCCAACGGTTGAGTTGACGCGGCGGCGCGATTTCATTCAAGCATCCCCGGACCAATCATGATGCGAAACATCCCGACGCATCGGGACTCGCGTCCAACGATTTGTTGGGCCGCCGATTATTTGCAGGGCGCACCCTGAAAAGCAATGGCTGCGCGACGAGCTCTGTCCATGTTGCCGTCAACAATAAGCAAAACGTTTTTATAGAGCCATTCGGTATGTCCGTGACGTGGACCAGATACGAGTGACCCACGCGCGTTTTTTGGCACCAACTGATCGAAGATCTCATTCACCACTGACATTTTGATAAACGTGTCTGTTTCGTCGAGTTTGACTGCCCCAAGGTAAGCGTAAACAGGTTCAAGCACAAAGATGCATGCGGTTCCGGTTTTGCCGTAAGTAACCGTCATCTCGACATCGGGTCGAGCGCGAAAGGTTTCGGAAATGGGTTGCCCGTATCTGGTGCGCAGGTCAGTGGCAGATTGCGCTGCGATTGCGGAACACGACAGAAGTAATGTTGCTAGGAGTTTCATAATTCTCTGATGCAGCGAAGCGGCCCAACGGTTGAGTTGACGCGGCGGCGCGATTCAAAACACCTTCCGCCGGATCAGTCTAGTTGCGAAACATCCCGACGCATCGGGACTCGCGTCCAACGATTTGTTGGATGCCGTCGGCGACGACGCGACGGTTATTAGGTCCGTCAACTCCCGTTTAGAGATGCCCTTCATTTTGTTTACATTCCAATCTTCGGTTTTTGTGAATGAAACATACCACGCACTACCTCGACCGTTGCTGTTGATATAGACCATAACGCTTGCTCTGTCCGTTCTAGGGCCAGCGAGGGAATACCAGACAAAGACACCCGACGAGCAAAAGTGATCAAGAAATCGCCGATCCGCCAAGATATGAAGAGCGTTTGATTCGCTGGTGTCGTAAAGCGCCGAGTTTGATGGGTTCGCTCTGTAATGAGATTGACCTACCACGCGAGAAGGTTCAAAGCGTGGAAGCGTCAACTTATTTCTCCATCCAGAAGCATCATTGTCGGTCCGGCTGCTTTCGAATTCTAACCATTTGTGATCGAACCAATTGTCGATCAGAACAACGTACACCTCCTCAGGGTGGTGTAGTTCCAACGTCTTGTTTAAGATTCGCTCAACTATCGCCATGAAGCGGCGATCGATTTCAGCTGGTGATTCTAGTGTGACCATTGTTTTTGAGGCATCCAACGGTTGAGTTGACGCGGCGGCGCGATTTCATTCAAGCAGCGCCGGACCAATCATCTTGCGAAACATCCCGACGCATCGGGACTCGCGTCCAACGATTTGTTGGATGCGGTGATGGGAAACATCATTGGATTCGCTTAACACGAAAGTCTCTAGGGTCGTTCGAATTGACCCAGTCATAGCCGTTTGCTGGACGGAGCTTCCCATCGGATTCACGAGTCACGTTAGTATAAGTGCTAGTCCCGTCCGGCGGATTTTTGCCCGCATCCTTCGAAGCAGCCCATGTGAAGCTCCTGCCGGATCTCTTGTCCGTAAGTTGGCCGGACATGCGATTGCCGTTTCTCGTGGCGCGAATGAAATGATCTGAGAATTTTATGACAACGGAATCGCCAGTGCGTTCAAATACCCCGTTAGAGTCCTTCAAGGTTTTCATTTCAGGATTGTAATAGGTCGTTCTCCATCCCAAGTTGATGTCATAAGTTGTCTGCGGCGGCGGTGCATACACGAACGTGAGGTAGAACGTAACCCTCCCCTCGCTAGCGAAACTGTAGACTGCAACTACAGATGTACCAACTTGGCCCTCGTAATAGTTTTTAGCAGTCACGATCCATTCAGTCGTCGTGAGAGATTGCGATTGTGCCTGCACGAGGCGATTCTGTGCCAATGGGTAGAGCAATAGCAGTAATGCGAGAAGCACGTTGCGCATTTTGGCGATCATGGCTTCATCTCCGCGAGGCGAAAGTTCTAACGTATAGGGCCGCATCCAACGGTTGAGTTGACGCGGCGGCGCGATTTCATTCAAGCATCGCCGGACCAGTCATGATACGAAACATCCCGACGCATCGGGACTCGCGTCCAACGATTTGTTCGGCGTCGCTCAGTTACATCGCTTCAAGCGTTTCCAAAAAGGTTCCGTAGAACCCAAGGAAGACGTCATGATTGCGTTGTGAGTCGCCAGTCGCCAGCCCAAACTGATGAGTTATTTCGTCAAAGACGATCTTGTAGCCCGATTGGTCTTCGGGAACTTCTTCTAAAACGAGCCACATCGAAAGCGAGCGGCCGTCGACAATTGGGTCAGCATAATCGCGCCGCGTAGGAGCAACCAAGCAACGTTTTAGGTCGACGCCGTGTGCGTTTGAAACGGACCAATTGCCAGCAATTTCATCTCTCACAATTTGTGAGATTGCAGATGCTTCCATGTCATCCAGAGAAGACGCCGAACGGCGGAGTTGACGCGGCGGCGGTCAACCAACCAAGCATTCAAGTCCCGCGAATGGAAAACAATCTAATTCCGCTCGCGTCAACGATTTGTTCGGCATCGCTGGGACGGTAACCTTTTCCTTCGCCCCAGCCTGCTTAAGAATCTCAATCATTTCAGGACATGGACGTCTTTCGGGTGATGGCCCAGACAAGGCGCTTCTCCCTTTTGAATCCACAGCATTCACATCCGCCCCTCTAGCAATCAACAGCTTCACGATTTCCTCGTGTCGACTCCACGTTGCCGACATCAAGGGCGTTCCTTTCTCGTCTCCATCCCTCACATTTACGTCGGCACCTCTTTCAAGCAAAAACTTTACAACTTCGAGATGGCCTCTTTCACAAGCAAGGCTCAAGGACGGGGCAGTCAAGTGACTTGCGACCCCCGTTGGAGCATCTATGTTAACGCCCTGGGCATATAATTCTTTCATCTTTTCGAGGTCGCCATCATATGCAGCATAGACGAAAGCCCTTTGCCTTTCCTCACGCTCAGCTCGACCATCGTCGCCACATGCCAAAAACAGCAAGAGCGGCAGCGCCAAACTCAAAAGTGCTGTTCTTCTGACTTTCATCGTACAGGCAGATGAAGATGCCGAACGGCGGAGTTGACGCGGCGGCGCGATTTCATTCAACCTTCGCCGCACGAATTGTGATGCGAAACATCCCGACGCATCGGGACTCGCGTCCAACGATTTGTTGGGCATCGAGCGGAGCAATTACAAACGTTTCGATTCCAAGTACGCCACTAATATCCAACCCACGAAGAAAATGAAGCAGAAAATGCGATACCAGAGCAGTAATCTTCGCGCGGTCGACGATGATTTCATCCAATCAGGCGTCATGAAGAGCCACGCGACTAAAACCAGCCGCGCCATGTGGCTACCGGGCAGCTGGGTCAAGTAGTCCGCAGGTTTTCCGTCGTCTACCCACGCATCATGGTAACGTTCGTATTCCAGACGTATCAATCGCGAGCCAATGAAAGCGGCGACAGCTATGACGAAGAACAAAAATAGCGCAAGCGCCCACATAGTTCAGATAGGGTAGATGCCCAACGGCGGAGTTGACGCGGCGGCGCGATTTCATTCAAGCATCGCCGGACCCAAGTTTGATGCGAAACATCCCGACGCATCGGGACTCGCGTCCAACGATTTGTTGGGCAACGGCAGTTAACCAGAGATGCCCTCAAAATAAACAAGCTGCGCTTCGTCCGCGTCGATGAAGCCGTGCCAATCCGGACAGATGATAGTATCAACGTTCACTTGCAATGGAATGTAAACCTTGTTCGCAACCAAAAGAGGTAAACCCTTGGTGGCGAGATCCTGGTTGTAATACGCCAGTTCGCCAGGTTCGAGCATCTTCGGCGGATAAAGGACGACGCCATAATTATGTTGGTTGGAGATTTCGAGCTTCACCCAATTCTGCGGATATTTCGCAATTGATTCCTTCAGCCAGCGCCACACAATATCGGGATTGGAGTTCGTTCGGAGTTTGTCCGTTCGAAAGCTGTGCGTTTGCAGCGAGCGCGCCACAACTTGTTTGGTCAAAGGCCATGGCGTTTCGTCCTCGCGCGGAGCAGGCGTTGCCGGAGTCGGTGGGCGGGCGATAGGATTTCGCCGAGCCTGCCACACCCTGCCCAAGGCGCATCCGCCCGAGAAGAGTACGACAGCAATAACAATTTGAAGTATCAATCGACGCATCGAAGTCAGAGCCGTTGCCCAACGGTTGAGTTGACGCGGCGGCGCGATTTCATTCAAGCATCGCCGGACCCAAGTTTGATGCGAAACATCCCGACGCATCGGGACTCGCGTCCAACGATTTGTTAGCCATCGCCCCAGTGGGTCGCGCCGACCATTCCACCCCCAAGGATTATAGCGCGCGCCCGAACCGCAACATTCACGATCACATCCCGCAGCGCGCGCGTCGCCGCTTCGACGAGAAGCAAAAAGGCTTTTGCTTTTGCCAGTTGTCAAAAAGCGGCGATGGTTAACGGCAGAGTTGACGCGGCGGCGCGAATTCTTCAAGCATCGCCGGACCAAAAATGATGCGAAACACGCTCCCGCCGCTCGCGTCCAACGATTTGTTCGGTGCGTCCCGCGTTAAGCGCGTCTGCACGTTTCGAGCGACGCTTGATGCGGTTCGCCCACGTCAATGGTAACTTGCCAGACGCGACCGCGGGTTAACCAATATTCAACTTTGAACTTACCCACGCCATACCCCCATGGCGTTACACAATAGTCATCACCGGCCAATCCGGGAAACAAACGCGTCGCAAGAAACGAGCTAGAGTAATAGCGATAAGTTTTACCGCGCGTTCGACGAATTCTGGAAATCGGTTTAGCGTCTGTGGGCAAGAGTCGGTCCGTCTCGCGACGAGCTGTGGCAAAAGACACGGGTGTCTTTCGACTCCAAAAAATTGTAATTTCCTTGACGAAGTAATTTTCTTCGACGTAGCCATTCCAGTCTCGACCGCGAGGTGTATCCTTTCGAGCCCAAGATCGCGTGTGCAAATGCCCGTTGCCATAAACCCAAGTATCCCTACCCAGTGGCGTGGGTTTGCCAAGACTCTGTGTCCAATCCGCATCCGAGAGTCCTAAGCCATACGGAAGTGGCGTTTGAGCCCGCATCCCAGGCTGAAGGATCGCGCAAAGAAGAATGATGTACAGGTTCACAATTAAAGCACCGAACGGTTGAGTTCACGCGGCGGCAGGCAACCAGGAAAAGCCTTCAACTCCTACGGAAGACATCCGATCTTACTCCGCTCGCGTGCAACGATTTGTTATGCGCGCCGGCGGGGGCTGTCAAGTTCCCGCATCGGATTTGAGCCGCAATCTTTGATCACGTGTTTCGCAGTCGAGCGTTCGTAGTCAGGAACGAACAACGGCGGCGTGCCGCGTGGAGCGAGCCAGATGGAGACGTGAAATTCGTCGCCGTATCCGATATCCCGCCAGATAATACGATTCCAATCCGCATGACGAACCTTAGTCATGTAGTTCTTTGCACGGACCGCGCGAGCTTGGGCTTCACCCTTGCAAGACACACGACCCGCGTTAACGTAGAGATAGCCGATGTCGTTTGGATTGTTCATCAATTGAATAGCGAAATTGTCCAAACGTGCTTTTTCGTCGTCCCAAGCGATATTGCCGTATCTGTCGAGCCAGAAAACATCGGGTTCCGCTTCGGCGTGTAGCGGAGGAAAAACCAGCGGTGCCAGAAACAGCAACGTCGGCAATAGAAGCGACTTGATTGAGTGAGACAAGCGCATAACGGCGGAGTTGACGCGGCGGCGGTCAACTAACCAAGCATCCAAGTCTCGCGAATGGAAAACAGCCTAATTCCGCTCGCGTCCAACGATTTGTTAGCCATCGCCCCCAGTGGGTCGCGCCGACCATTCAAGTCGGCCGGATTATAGCGCGCGACCTGGCAGAAACATTTCAATCTTCGCGAGCCGCGTCGCGCGCGGTGTGATCCGTCGACG
>DATEPF010000220.1:0-3878 GCA_035273325.1 Pyrinomonadaceae bacterium
CACCGGAGCTTATCTCAAGTGTAAAGAATGTCCTGATAACGATCTGTAAAGCATCTCATGATAATGAACAGCTGCGCTGCACCCCAGGCTTTAGGCTGACACTCGCTTCGCGGGTTGGTAGTGGGTCATTTACAAGTTTAAACACGCGGTGAGAAGCACGCTCCCGCCGCTCCGGTCCAACAAGTTATTGGTTGCCGTCGTTTGGTCGGCGTGACCCAGATCGCAAAGTTCAACTTCTGGCCCTTGTAGTCGCCCGTGATCCCCAAACAGCTACTCGTGCATAGACAAATATCGGCGAGTCGTTGGTTTCGGGCCGCGCCCTACTTTTCCGGCTTCAGGCTCTGCGCGGTAACCCAGACCACATAACTCAGCTTCTGGCCGCGGTATTCGCCAGTGAACTCCCAGCAACCGGGAGTAGGCACATAGACGCCGACGACCATCGCGGCATTCTCAGCAGTAGGGCCTGTAAACCCGTTCGTCGCCTCCGTAGTCAGCAGCGGGCGAGCGTCGCCATCGAGCCGTCGTCCTGTGACTTTTAGATCCGGGTG
Source organism: Pyrinomonadaceae bacterium (assembly GCA_035273325.1). Lineage (GTDB taxonomy): Bacteria > Acidobacteriota > Blastocatellia > Pyrinomonadales > Pyrinomonadaceae > PSRF01. The sequence goes on from DATEPF010000220.1 coordinate 549, forward strand.
GGGTTCTTTGCGGAGATCAAAATCTGCGCTTAACCAGACGGTCTTTTCGGTCAAAGGCTGCACCCGGTTCTCTTTGCCTGCTTCGCGCGGTTCCCATCCGTCCCGGACCCCAGATTTCAGGAGGATCGTCCATAGCTTTTCTGTACCCATCCAAAAGGTGTTCTCACCCACTTCAGAAGGATAGGGGCTCGGAGGCGCGAAGGGGCTGGCTGGCGGGACCGTTACTGGACATGAAGCCGGCGGTTTAAGGGTCTGTTGAGGAGATTTCTGCTGGCATGTTGCCGTAAACACCAGCACCGAAATCAATAGAGAAAGCCGCAGAACATTCATTGCAGATCCTCCGTTTAATCCTACTTTCGTATTTGTTCAATAGCCGCGGGTTCGACGTACACTTGGTTTTTTTTAAGTGATTTTGATCTGTTTAGTAGTTTCGCCGACTTCTGGTCGCTTCTTCGCCTCATCAATCAGGCGATTATTTTCTTCATAAGAAATCTCGGGCGCCGCGGTCGATCCGCCGGGAGGATAACGGTGTTCGCTGTAAATCGGATAAGCCTCAGTGCGTAGGTGCGCGAGCATGTGATGGCCTCGGCGGACATTCCGCTCATGTCGTAGAGCTGAAATATCGATTGGCGCTATCACAATACGTTCACCGGGGCCGGGGCTGGCTTGCGCGAGAATTCGTCCGTCGTAATCGATTACCTGACTGCCACCCGGCCAGGAATATGGCGGGTAATGTTTGAGGCTCGCGCCCTGGTTGGCGGCCACAACGTAGGCTGTGTTCTCGAGTGCCCGGCAACGGTTTACGATCGTCCACCAGTCCATTGGCTCGGTTGCTCCCCACGGATCCATGTACGCCGAAACACGAACCAGGACCTCGGCCCCGTTCGCCGCGAGCTGGCGGATTGCTTCGGGAAATATCCAGTCGTAACAGATTGCGCAACCGATACGACCAATAGGCGTCTCCGCTACAGGAAACAATGGCTCATCGTAGCCTTCGATGTCGTGAGGACTCGCGTGGACCTCGTACGGTATCCACGTATTAACCTTCCGATACTTATAGAGGATACCTTCCGGCCCAATCAAACAAGTTGTATTGAAAACGACACCGGCCCATCGCGGGTCAACTTCCAACATGGAGCCGCTCTGTATGTAGATGTCATGCTCGCGCGCTTTTTGGCTGAGCCGCTCGGTGTGTTCATTCGGAATTTCGACTGCCAGTTTTTCCCGCAGCTCATTCACACTGGGAAAGACGGGAGCCGAATGCGCGAATTCCGGGAACACCACCAGACGCACCGGCAGAAACGGGGCGCTTCCGGCCACCGCCGAATCAATCATTGACAACATCCGGTCAGTGTTAGCGCGCATTGCCCGACGCTCAACCGGATTTGATAGATCCGTCTGACAAGCCGCAGCTGAATATCGAAGTAAATTCATAAAACTATTCCAAGCGGCTTTGCCTCAAGAGTCGAACAAGAGGACGTTCCTGTTATTTCGTGTGTTTCGTGGATCGTACTTTTGCAACCTAAAAAACCGATCCACGAATTACACGAAACGTCGCCGTCAGCGCTGGGAGTCTGCCACGAGCGTGTCGATCGAAGGCACCTCAGCGGTGACTCGTCGCGTGTTGTACTTATTCATATATGCACGTCGCTTCGCCGTCATGGGATACGTCTCAGGATACGGATACGGATATTTGCTCATGCCATGAAACGGCAGAGGCAAAACCTGGTCAGGACTGGCGGAATTGATGTCCATCTCCTTACTGAAGCCATCAGCGTAGAGCAGGAATGTACGGGTCCAGCCAGACCGCAACTGCGGCAACAGCGCGGCGTCAAACGATAGGCTAATCTCATCCCCGGGCCGAGAGATAACGAACATATCGTCTGACTTGAGAAGTAGCTCACGCACATCTCCTTCGCGCGTGTATAGTCCGGGCATAACTTTCCACGGCGAGGTGAACGAGATCTGATCATAATCGTACCCGAATGGTTCGCGCCCATCTGGTGTGATCTCACGCGAGAATCCGCGCCACCTTAAGTCGGCGCGAACCGCATCGAGCGGAACCATCAGAGGAGCCCGCAGGTCTATCGTGCCTACCAGAATCTGATCCCAAAGAATCCGCATGTTGGTGACGATCCGAACTTCACGGCTGGAACTGAGAAACTTTCCGGTGAGATCGACCGTCACGGTTTGCGGCCGCCCGACTGGAATCCCGATGTCCTGAATCACCGTACGCCAATTACCTACTTCGTCTTTCACCTGAAGCGCCGGCAGCATCATCGCCTTCTTCGCTTGCGATGCCGCAAGGTTGTCGCTGGACCATGCGTAATCCGTCCAACCAGTCAATAGCAGCAACATTCGTTGGTTGGCAGAGTGCTTTTCAGCCAGCTTCATGGTCAGACTGTGTTCCGCCGCATAGCCGCGAATGCGATCGCGCTGAAAGTCATCAGGATATTCCCGATCCATCCGTGAGATTTGTGGCAGCACGTCGTTCCCGTGATCGTCCACAGCAGCAAGAGGAGGATGCGCGTCGCGCGTCGCGTAGAGTTTGAATGGTCGAGGGGGATCAGTCAGCCCCTCATTCGGATAAACCTGAACGGAGTGTGGATGATCCACAGCAATCAAACGGAAATGATCGGCAAATATTGCTTCTTCCAGTTCGTTGGTCACTCGCAGTTCGTAACGACCATTGCGTGCTTTTAACTGATCGCCACGAAGGCGAACGTACTCATCCGGGTCTGGCTTGTTGAAAACGCCCGGCTGTTCCAGATGGCCCATCTCTCCGCCACCCATGAAATCGGTAATGAATTCAAACCGGTGGCCGTTCCATGCGTACAGATACGGACACGATGAAGGTTTGCGGTCGAGCTCGATCACGTCCAACGTGGCAAATCGCGTGCGAGGAGTGGCCGCGATCGCGGTTTCCGCTTGCACAATTCCCGCGGGCCAGAGCACACGCACAGCGTCCGCCACCCGCCGTTTACCGAGACCGAAGATTACGTCTGCGGGCGTGATCGCTGGACTAACCGACGATGTTTCAAGTTTCTGTACCAAACTGCCGGCGCGAGCTTCAATCTTCGCACCTACACTGCTGCGGTTACTGACTTTGCCGCTAAGCCTGACTCTTAGCGACTGATTGCTGTTTCCACCGTCGTTACGGGCAATCCGCACTTCAGAAACCGAAGGTAAAACGAGGTCTGTATCTCCGTCGTTATCGAGATCGGCCGCGTTAAAAGCGCGGCCAGCCGCGAGACCGCTAGTTACGGCGCGTTCGCTCGTATCTGTCCATCCGTTCCCAATGTTTCGCCAGACGCGTAGACCCTTGTTCGT
>DATEPF010000221.1:0-4316 GCA_035273325.1 Pyrinomonadaceae bacterium
ATTCTCGAGCTACAACATGAATGAAGGGGCCGTGAATTGGTGGGATTCGTGGATCGCCTTTTAACCGTCCCGAAAAAGCGGTCCACGAATTACACGAACCATCCTGAGTTGTGCATTCGGTTTACCGTTTACCATTTACTGTTTACGATCTACCATTCACCAAACAAGCCGCCATTCCTAAACGCCCCTGGAGGAAGTCAATGAAAACGAAGTCCTTTGTTCTCCTGATACAGCTACTGCTGCTCGTTACCGTTTCCGTTTCAGCGCAGAAGAAAGTTCAAACTAACCAAGGCGTCGCGCCGCTGATTCCGATGAAGGATTTCTTTCGAAATCCCGTGAAGACGGCATATGCGCTTTCACCGAATGGCGAGTATCTCGCATATATGGAGCCATGGGAGAAACGGCTCAATGTCTATGTCGAGAAGATTGGATCTGGTCAGGCGGCCGCGCGCGTTACCAGCGCCAAGGAGCGCGACATCTCAGGGTACGCCTGGAAGGGCGACAACCGCATTGTCTATATACAAGACACGGGGGGTGATGAAAACTACCGCCTGTTTGCCGTCGGCATAGATGGTTCTAACCCGAAGGACCTCACTCCGTTTGAAAAAGTTCGCGCACAATTTATCGACCGGCTCGAGCGTAATCCAAACGAAATCCTCGTTGGTCTGAACAAGCGTAATCCGCAGGTCCATGATGTGTATCGCATCAACGTTAACACCGGCGAGATGAAGTTGATCGCGGAAAACCCAGGCAACTACACCGGCTGGGGAACTGACTGGGATGGGAACCTACGTATCGCTACCACGACTGATGGCGTGAACACGTCGCTGTTGATGAGAAAAACAGAAGCCGACAAGTTTGAGCCCGTTGTTACCACCACATTCAGAGAGGGCATCACTCCTTTAGTATTCACTGCCGATAATCAGCAGGTCTATGTTTCAACCAACATCGGCCGCGACAAGTCAGCGATCGTTAAGTACGATCCTGAAAACAAGAAGGAACTCGAGAAGATATTCGAACATCCCGAGGTGGACGTCACGAATGTGCTTAGCTCCCGCAAGCGCCGGGCAATCACAGGAGTTTCTTACACGACTGACAAGACGAAGTACCATTTCATCGACAAGCAGCGAGCCGAGTTGCAAAAGGATCTCGAGCGTCGTCTGCCCGGCTATGAGGTGCGTTTGGCGGGCTGCAATGATGACGAGGACAAGTGCCTCGTGCGCACTTTCACTGACCGCTCGCGCGGCGCTTACTACTTCTACGATTTGAAATCCAAAGACTTTCGCAAGCTCGCAGATGTAAGTCCGTGGATAAATGAGCAGGATCTGGTTCCGATGAAACCTATCAAGTATCAGAGCCGCGACGGATTGACGATTCACGGTTATCTAACTCTTCCCAAAGGCGTGCCGGCGCGCAATCTGCCGGTGGTCGTAAATCCGCACGGTGGTCCATGGTTCCGGGACCAATGGGGCTACAACCCGGAAGTACAGTTTCTGGCGAACCGGGGCTATGCGGTTTTGCAGGTTAACTTCCGCGGCTCGACCGGATACGGTCGCAAGTTTTGGGAGGCCAGCTTTAAGCAATGGGGCAAGGCCATGCAAGACGACATCACCGATGGTGTTCAATGGCTCATCAAGGAAGGCATTGCCGATCCTAAACGAGTTGGTATTTACGGTGGCAGCTACGGCGGTTACGCAACGCTGGCGGGACTTACTTTCACGCCAGACCTGTATGCTGCCGGCGTCGACTACGTAGGCGTTTCAAACATCTTTACATTCATCAAAGCGTTTCCGCCTTACTGGAAACCGTTCCTGGAAATGGTTTACGAGATGGTGGGCCATCCGGAGAAAGACAAGGACTTACTGACCGCGGCGTCTCCCGTTTTTCATACTAAGAACATTAAAGTGCCGTTGTTGATTGCGCAGGGCGCCAACGACCCGCGTGTGAACAAAGCGGAGTCGGATCAGATGGTGGCGGCATTGAAGGCGCGCGGAATCGAAGTTCCTTACATCGTGAAAGATAATGAAGGACACGGGTTCTCAAATGAGGAAAACCGCTTTGAGTTTTACCGCGCGATGGAACAGTTTCTAGGCAAGCATCTTGGCGGCAGAGTTGAGAAGGCGGTTGACTGACAATTCGTGTGATTCGTGGATCGTTTTAAGTTATGAAGAAAAAGCGATCCACGAAATACACGAAATAACACCAATCTACTCGTATCGTAAGGCCACCAGCGGGTCGACTTTCGTAGCACGGCGGGCGGGGATGTAGCTGGCTAACAAACCGACGCCAACTAACACGAGCGTGATTGCTGCGAAGGTTGCGGGATCGGTGGCGCCTACTCCAAATAGTAAGCTCGACATTAGTCGAGTAAGTGCGAACGCGCCGGCCAAGCCAACGATGACGCCCAGCAACACGAGTTTCAATGCCTTGCCGATAGTCAGTTTCAAGACGTCGCTTTTTTGTGCACCCAGTGCCATCCTGATTCCAAACTCGCCGCGACGCTGCGTCACCGAGTAGCTCACAACTCCATAAATTCCAACGGCTGCCAAAAGCAAAGCGACGCCCGCAAAAATTGCGAATAGCAGCATGCTGAAACGCTGCCGCCCTACTGACTCAGAAGCAATTTGGTCCATCGTACGGATATTTGACACAGGCTGGTCCTTGTCGATCTCCCAAATCGTCTTACGCACCGTCGCCGCCATGCTCATAGGATCAACCTCGGTCTTCACTACCAGATCACGTGGAACGAAGAAAGCTACTTGCTGATAACTGACGTACAGTTGCGGCTTGATCTCAGTGATCAAATCGGACTGCCGCACATCTTTGACCACGCCGACGATTTGGAACCAGTCCGCATCTGTTTCCACCTGACCGAACGAAATGCGTTTTCCAATCGGATTCTCCCCGGGCCAGTAATTCCTGGACATCGTGTCGCTAATCACCGTGACGTTCGGAGAATCGTCAGTGTCCTGGTCCGTGAGTTGTCGACCCGACAGGAGGGGAATTCCCATCGTCTCAAAGTATCCTGGACTAATTACTCGCGTGTTAATGATCGGCGCCTGATTCGGTGGCGGCTCGGGCCGGCCTTCGATGCGAATGTTGGTCGAATTAGCCTGGAGGTATAGCGGCAGGTTTGTGGTCACAGCCGATGACCTCACGCCCGGCACATTTTCGAGACGCCGATTGAGTTCGGTGAAAAAAGCTGCGCGTTGTGCCGGCTCGCCATACTTCAAAGCCGGCAAGGACACGCGCATTGTCAGAAGGTTGTTGGTAGGAAACCCCGGATCCACATTTCGTAACCGCAGGAAACTATTGATCAAAAGTCCAGCGGCGATCAGTAGCACGAGGGAAATAGCCACCTCCGTTACGATCAAACCTCCGCGGATACGATTGCCACGGCCGGTCACGGACCCGCGTCCACCTTCTTTAAGCGTATCGTTTGGACTGAGGCTCGACGATTGAACCGCAGGAGCCAGGCCGAAGATAAGTCCAGTGAGTAATGAAATGAGGATCGTAAAGCCTAGTACGTTGAGGTCAATCGAGATGTTTTTGATTTGCAGAATACCTGGTGGAATGAAGGCGGTCAGCAACCTCAATCCACCCAGGGCGAGAAGCAAGCCAACAATGCCACCCAACAAGCCAAGCAAAATACTCTCAGTCAGAAACTGTCTAACCAAACGCCAGCGGTTAGCGCCTAATGCCACTCGCAATGCGATCTCTTTCTGTCGCACGGCCGCGCGCGCGAGCAATAGATTGGCGACATTTGCGCAAGCGATCAGCAGCACGAGCCCAACAGCACCAAGAAAAATCAACAATGGACGTCTGACGTCTCCTACCAGGTACTCTTGCATCGGTACCACTTCTGACCCAACATTTGTGTTTGAATCTGGATACTGTTGTTCCAGGCGACTGGCGATCGTGCTCATCTCAGCCTGGGCTTGCGACATCGTCACTCCCGGCTTGAGCCGCGCCACCACATCAAGAAAATGGCTGAAGCGATTCTGTTGCTCCTCTTGAGAGAAGGCGATTGGCACCCACAGTTCGTCCTCGGGAGTATAGAAGCGAAAGTGTGCGGGCATGACGCCGACGACGGTGACGCTTTGGCCACTCATAGTTAAGGCTTTGCCAACGATATTTGGATCGCCTCCAAAGCGTCGCTGCCACAAGCGATGGCTCAGCATCACCACGCGATTCGCGTTTGCTTGATCTTCTTCCGGTGTAAACCAGCGACCAAGTTGCGGAGGAACACCCAGTATGGGGAACAGTGACGCGGAAACTCGGTAGCCGACGAGTCGTTCCGGATCGCCGGCGCCCGT
>DATEPF010000222.1:0-13793 GCA_035273325.1 Pyrinomonadaceae bacterium
TGTCCGGAACGATCATCGGTCTTGGCCGCATGGGTAGTGACAGCGAGTTGATCGCGATGCGTGCGGCCGGCGTAAGCCGCTGGCAGATTGTTCTTCCTGCTTTGGTAGTCGGGCTGCTGGCCACCGTGGTCGCAATGCAGCTAAACCTTAGCGAAGCCCCGCACGCGCAGCAGGACTTGCGCGCTCTGGCTGCACGAGCGGCGCTCTACAAATTGGACTCTCCGGTCGAGCCGCAAACCTTCACGACGGACATCCCGGGATACGTCATCTACGTCCGCGAAGGCGATAAATCGCGCGGCCAGTGGGACGGTGTTTTCATCCAGACGAAAGAGGCCGACGGCTCAACGCGGCTGATAACCGCGCGCTCAGGCCGCATTGACGCATCTGAAGAGAAATCCGAACTGGTGCTTCAGGACGCGGTGCAAACAACTCTGCCGGCCAATGAAGCAGCCAACCAGCAGTATGTAGTCGAGCAACTGAACGAGCTGCGCATCCTTTTCAAAACCGGCCGGAACGAGTTGTTGGCCCGGTTGCAACATACGGAGACCAAGCCTGACGAAATGGGATTTCGCGCGCTGCGCCGCTTTATCAATGAAAGCACTGGGCCACAGCATCGCGAGGCGGTCTTTCTGCTTAACAAGCGAATCGCGCTCGGCTTGTCGCCGTTGGTGTTCGCATTTTTTGGCGCAGTTCTGGCGATGCGCTTCCGGCGCGGCAGTCGCGGCTTCGGCGCGCTCATGTCGCTGCTAGTCATGGTGACGTATTACCTTTTGGTCGTTGCCGGTGAGCAGTTAACGCGCGGCGGGACCGTGCCGCCGGTTGTCGGCGGCTGGCTCGCGACGTCGCTGGTATTGGTCTTCGCTCTTGTACTTCTGCTGGTGAACCGGACTTTCAGCTTTTCACTTCGTCGCTCCAGGACGGCCACGACAGATTTAGCGGCACGGGGCGAAGTGAAGGCTCAAAAACAGTCAGGTGGCCGCCGGTGGAGCGTTCGCTTTCCCACTCTGCTCGATACCAGTGTCGTGCGGACGATGGCTTTGAGTTTTCTGTTTGCCTTCGTGGCGCTCGTCATTATCTTTAACATTTTTACCAGCTTCGAGCTTTGGCGGTTCCTCGTTACGCGTGGCGGAGGGGTAAAGCTTCTCCTCCAATATCTCTTCTTCCTTCTGCCGCTGGTAAGTGTTGAGCTGTTTCCCGGAAGCGTTTTGGTCGCGTCGCTTTTGACGTATGCGCTGATCGCGCGGAGAAGGGAAGCCGTCGCCTGGTGGGCCAGTGGCCAGAGCGTCTATCGCTTAATGCTGCCCGGCTTGGTTGTCGCTAGTGTAATCGCCGGGGGCCTTTGGCTAATTCAAGAACAGGTCATGCCGGCGGCAAACGTGAAGCAGGATGATTTGCGCGCTCGGATCCGCGGCAACGTGGCGCAATCGACACCCGGCGAGCGGCGTTGGCTGGTGAGCACCGACCAGCGGCGCATCTATTCATATGAGTTCGACGATAAGACGGAGAGTTTGATTAAGCCGTCAATCTACGAATTCGATCCGGCGAATATCAGCCAATTGAAGCGAGTTACCAATGCTGATTCCGCGCGCTGGAGTTCCACGCCAAATCGTCTGGAGGTGGTTAACGCGAAATGGTTTGATGTGGATAAGCCGAGAGTCTCGACACAATCGGCGCAAGCAGTCATGCTCGATGTGGTTGAGCCGCCGCGCGTCTTCCGGCCGACCGTTGACCGGCCTTCGCAGTTGAGTGCCAGCCGTTTGCGCGAATACATCAAGACCCTGAAAGCGCGCGGCGCCGACACAGCAGTGCTCGCGGTTGGGTTAGAGCGAAAGTACGCCGCACCCTTCAGCGTGATCATTATGGCTTTGATTGGAATGCCTCTGGCGGTTTCGCTCGGCCGCAAAAGCACCGTACTCGCGCTTTGTTCGGCCGTCGTGGTGACCCTTCTGTTCTGGCTTATCTCGAGCGGCTTTACACAACTCGGCGAACACGAACTCTTGCCGCCGCAGGTCGCCGTCTGGGCCCCGATTGCGATCTTCGCAGGTGGGGCGTTTTATTTTATATCGCGGGTGAGGACATGAGGTTGTGTGACTTGCGAGTCTCGCGAATTGAGGTCACGGCCTTAAAGCACCGGAAGGCGCGAAACGTACGGCACTCGGCGAACACGCGCTCTCCCTCCGCAAGTCGCTCTCTGGGATCTCCATCGCGATCTTTGCAGGCGGGCCGTTTTACTCATTTCCCGCGTGAGAACGCATCAGTTCGACTGCCGACTTATCCACATAACTTCTCAGCGATTACGAATCTAAGCAGCGGGTGTATTTCTGCTGCCGGTCAGAACGATGATTAATCGTAGCGGAAACCCATATTGTGAGTAATCGTTAACCCCACTCCCAATGACGACATCGAGTCAATTCTTCTTTGGAGGTGAAAGCTTACCAGTCTTTCGCGGTCGCGGGTGATATGTCCGGTCACTCTTAGCGGTATTTAGCAAGTACTCCGCACCCCCTGCAAGCTGAAATTTTTCTACCAGCTTTTGACGTTCCTTTCTGTCGATCTCTGAGTAGTTCACATAATCCGCAACCAGCCGTCGCAAGATGTTGTAGGCAAATTTGTTCTTACTGTCGAGCAGTTCTTTGCCAAACTCCATCAATGACTTCGCACTGGGTGCGTAGTTGTCTAAGCGAATAGCGGCTTCTACCAATTGGTAGCTAACCTGTTCTCTTTCTTTAAAAACATCAGTAAAACTCCCTCGTAAATCTACATGTCCGATAGATTGAGATACTCTCTTGATAACGCCATAAGCCATATCGTTATGGAGCAGAAGCAACAACTCATCAAGACGGCTTAGAAGGTTCTTCGACTGAAGTCGGTCGTTATACTCACGGATAAGGTGCCTTAGAATCGCACCCAACTCTTGAAGGTGTTTCTCATTTGTTTTAAAAATGGCAAAGAGAAGCCTCAAGCCTACGTCAACACACTCCTGAATGAGCTTTTCCTTCAGTTCAGCCCTTATTGTCCCCGAAAAGCTTTTAACCAACTGTCCAACGAGTTCGATCATCTTTAAAGCAAAAGCGGTCTTCGTGAAATGATCCAAATCATCAGAATACTTCACGAGTTTTTTCTTGTAGTCTTGTATCGCCGAGGTATCCGCATCTTCTTCACCGGTCTTCTGTGCCTGGTCCTGTAGGTCCTGATTCTTTCTTGGGTCGGCAGACTGCAAGAGGTTTTCATCTAGCATTGCCTGCTCGACGTCGTTGAGAAATTTTACATCAGCCTCAAGATCCGTCGGTTGGGAATTTCCGAAGACTAACCTCGCTTCATTGAGTATGTAGTTAATGAGCCTGGTGTTGCTCTTTGCTTCGTAAACAAGGAAAAGAAGAATTCGTGTGTGAGGTTCGTAAACGAGCGTTTCTACCATCGTTTCAATTGTTGAGTTCGCTTCTTTTTGTTGCGGCGAGCCGTCGTCTCCTAAGGCTCTTGCTAAATACTTAGCCACAAAGAAGTCTCGCAAATGGCTGCCAATAAACTTCCAGGTGCCCGTTACCTGCCTAGATAGTATTTGTGCCTTCCGCAGTTCCTTGAGGAATCTCTGAACATCAATATTGCTCCGATATTCGCTGTTGTATTTCTCAATCACTTCGTTGAGGTCATGCTCTTCTATCTCATCCGCATCATTTATGTATAACCAGTAAGCTACTAGTGAAATTACCAAGAAAGTGCGGTCTATCTCGACGGCGGTTTTTCCTAATTCGTATAATCGACTTGTTATGACACCCTCGTAGATATACCCAATTGAACCAAACTGCGCATTTGGATTGGTTTTTAGGCTTTCGATTAGCTGCAACGCACCGAATATGTAAAAAGGCGTCGAGGTAATAAGACCGTTGTTGATCGCCTCACGAATTAAGGTTCTCAACTGATTCTCATGGCGAATCAGCGCAGCCTCCTCTGTTCCGACATCGGCCTCGGCCTTTACCCATCGCCGAATCAGCTGCGTTCTTTGAGTTGGATCGAGAGGCAGCATTTGGCAATGGACGTAATCAGAGAGTTCAGGTTGCACGGTGTCCGTTGATGAAAACTGTTGTATGTGCAAATCCGTATGAGCAAATACGACAACAAACTCAAACTGTTTATTTGCCACCTGAAGAAGTTTATGCAACGAGTTTTGGTTGAGATGCTGGGATTGGCCGAAATTGTCAATAATCAAGGCCCGCTTTTCCTTTGGTAGCTGAAGAAACGTGTTCCAAAGTCCGCCCTCATATTGGTACGGGAATTCCTCCCTCAAGATTCTTTTAAAATGTTCGCGCGAAGGTGAATTAAACTTCGATCCGTCGACTAGTAAAGTTGCGAGTTGGTTCTCGTAGAACTCTTTGAATACCTTTTTGGCGACTGTTGTTTTGCCCTGCCAAGTGTCGCCAAATATTAGGACTGTCTTCTTTTCAAAAATGAACTCGAAAAACTTATCCGCCTCAATCCTCTTGCTGTATTTCTTTCCACGAATGACGTCCTTTAATGACATCTCTATAAGGCGGGGCGTCATGAAAAAGTCTTCTAGCTGTATTGTGCGATTTCTACTATTCGCGTTTAATGAACCCAGGCTATTTAGATAGTTTTCAAACTCAGGTAGTAAATAGAACGACCGCTTTTGAAGAAAACGATTTCTCATGAAGTCTTGCCAGTCGTTTTCTTTTTCAACTGCGTATTCCGTTCCCTTCCACTTAAATTCCGACAATTTTTGCCTTTTGTTTTCGAGGTCGACGATTACGAGGTTAAAGCTACTGGACTGTGTTCGGATACGTTCCTGAAGTGCTGGTGCTTTAATAACCTGATTTCCTACGCCGGTCTCGGGGTTTAACTTATAGAACACCTCCCTGTGATGTTCATGTCCCGTTAGGATAATGTCAGAGGTCTGCTCCGTTACGCGTCTGAAATCACGTGCATTGTTGCTATCCAGCCAGTTGTCAGGGTGGTGGAACAGACTTATGGATAATGCGCCTTTTGATAGTTCGTCGGGATCGCAGTTAATCAGATGGATAGGGAAGACGAGGCCTCCCTGGTCTTCCTCTTTTTGTGAGAGCCAAGCAGTGTTGAATATATTGAAATAGAACGTATGGGGTTCAATCCGTATATTTATCTGGTAGAAGACATCAGGACTGGTCGGGTAAGGAAGGGCCGGCTCAATCTTATTCGCAAAGGCGAAAAAATTCTCGAGAACTGAGAGACAGCCTTCAAAAATGCTGTCGCCTCTTGCGATGTTCTTAGGGTTACTTACAACCGTATTGATGAAGGATTGTCTTGCCTTCGCGTCAAGTTTTCCATTTGCGAAGTCGCAGTCGTGGTTGCCCGGAGCAATTATAAAACACACTTTGACGCCTGACTGTTCCTGGAAGTAATTTCGGATGACACTGAAGAATTCGTACGCTTGATCGTAATGTTCTACAAGTCCTTTATTAGCGATGTCGCCGGTCACCACAACGAAAAGCGTGCCTAATTCCTCCCAAGTTCCTAAAACGGCTTGGCTTATTTTTTCCCCTTTGTCGATTATCCAGTCTTTTGCGCTTTCAATGTGAATATCGCTTAAGTGAAGAATGCCAACTTTCATAACACGCAATTCGTCCCCCTGCACGGTGAAGCCGCATCCGGATCGTACCCAAAGATAACCCGCGACCTATACCACACCAAGATGCAATTATCTACGAGCACTCGCTGCGCTTTTGGTTAACGCGTTAACCCGCCGTCAGAGCGTCCGCACACCTAGATGTTCGAAGTCCTCTTATCCAAAACCGACTGGCTTTTTCATCATGTCTTTACAGACAACGTATCAGCTCAACTTCTATCAACGTCGGTGAAGGAAACCGGTAACAGAATTCAGAACTCCGAATTCAGGAATCAAAAGTTCCGATAGGCCCGATAATCGGTGGAACCGGCACACTATACCTCAGGAATTCCTCAGTTGCCGCATTTTTTGCTTGACAGGCTAAGCCTCAGGAATAAAGTGCCGCACACCTGATCCTTCCCAAAACGGTTATCCAAGCTGGAAGGCGTTTTATCCAAAACTGAACTTACGAAAGCCAGAGGCTTTCCGCAATGTGCGGTGGCAAAGCCACAGCGCCTGCCGCAGTCCAAAAGTCCGCAAGGCGGACGACATGTCCCTGGCCCAGAGCGGCGAGCGGCGAGAAATCGTTTTCGAAATTCTTTTTGGAGCTAGGCGAGCGACATATCCACCGGATGATCATATCGCCCTTCGGCTTGGGTTTCTTGTTGACTGGTGACCAACAACTGGCGCTACGGGATCCATCTCTCGCCCGCTTCGCGGGCTTCAAAATATCTCATGACGCTGATCCCAGCGCTGAAGCGCTGGGCTACATTCAAACATCCGCTACGCGGGCGAAGAAGGCAAGTCTCTAAAAACAGAAAAGCCGCGGGAGTTCCCCGCGGCTTTTCTTCTAGCCTCTAGTCTCTAACCGCTCGCCTTACGTTCCCGTTTCCCAGCTCGTCATGTACTCGATCTGTTCGGCGGTAAGCGTGTCGATCGAAATTCCGAGCGCGCGCAGCTTAAGGCTCGCGATCTCCTGATCGACTTCCGGTGGCAGAAGGTGCACACCCGGATCGAGCTTGCCTTTGTTCTTCACCAGGTACTCAACCGAAAGCGCCTGATTCGCAAAGCTCATGTCCATCACGCTGGCCGGGTGGCCTTCGGCGGCGGCGAGATTAATTAAGCGACCTTCGCCGAGGACCATGACGCGCCGGCCATCCTTCCGACGGTATTCCTGAACGAAGGGACGAACGTGGGTCGGGTCGGCTTCGGACTGCTCACGCAGCGCCACCAGATTCAGTTCGAGATCGAAGTGGCCACTGTTGCAGACGATTGCGCCGTCTTTCATTGAACTGAAATGTTCACCGTCGATGACGTGACGATTGCCGGTGACCGTAACAAAGATGTCGCCGATGCTTGCGGCGGCTGAGATCGGCATCACGCGAAAACCATCCATCACAGCTTCGACTGCCTTGATGGGATCGATTTCGGTAACCACGACGTTCGAGCCCATGCCGCGGGCGCGCAGCGCGACACCTTTTCCGCACCAGCCGTAACCAACCACCACCAGGGTGCGGCCGGCCAGCAGAATGTTCGTCGCGCGAATAATGCCGTCGAGCGTCGATTGGCCGGTGCCGTAACGATTGTCGAAGAAGTGCTTGGTCTGCGCGTTATTGACGGCAATTGATGGAAAGCTAAGCACGCCGGCTTTCGCCATCGCTTCGAGCCTAACGATCCCGGTGGTGGTCTCTTCCGTGGTGCCGATGATCTTGTTCTTCAGCTCAGGCTTTTCCTTGATCATGGTTGCGACTACGTCTGAGCCGTCGTCGATGATGATGTCCGGTCCAAACTCGAGCGCGGTTTGCACGTGACGGCGATAGGTGTCGGTGGACTCGCCCTTCATCGCGTAAACCGGAATGCCATAGTCAGCCACGAGCGACGCCGCGACGTCATCCTGAGTCGAAAGGGGATTCGACGCGATCAGCATTGACTCAGCGCCGCCGGCTTGCAATGCGCGGGCAAGGTTCGCCGTTTCGGTAGTGATGTGCGCACAGGCAACCAGGCGGACGCCTTTCAAAGGCTGCTCGGCGGCAAAGCGTTCGCGAATCAAACGCAGCACGGGCATCTCGCGTTCGGCCCAATCGATGCGGCGCTTACCGTCGGCCGCGAGCGAAAGGTCTTTAACGTCATGTTCCATTGCGGGCATAGCAGTACTCATTATTTGTTCCTTTTAAGATAAGTTCTTTCAGTGGCCAGTCCCGACAACTCGGGGTTGGGATCTAATGTTTCAAAAGCCTCCTGAAGGAGGCTTTCGAGGAATCTCCCGTTTTTTATTACCGAGGCGTAAACGCCTAGACTACTTTTCTTACCCGGCTTAAACGCCTGGGCTACGGAATCAAAATACGTAAAACCTAGACACGCGCGGCAGCGCTCAGAGCATCACCGGCCGTGCGCAGGGCTTCAGCCTTGTCTGTCTCTTCCCAGGTGAAGCCATCGCCGGAACGGCCGAAGTGACCGTAAGCGGCCGTTTGGCGATAAACCGGCCGGCGCAGGTTAAGCTCGCTAATAATTTCTTTGGGAGTAAGAGGGAAGTGCTCGCGCACGAGTTTTGAAAGCGCGACCTCACTAATTCGACCCGTGCCTTGCGTATCCACGTAAACCGAGACAGGTTCGGCTACGCCGATCGCATAAGCGAGTTGCACTTCGCATTTGTCAGCCAAGCCGGCGGAGACAATGTTCTTAGCGATGTAGCGGGCCATGTAAGCGGCTGAGCGATCGACCTTCGTCGGATCCTTGCCTGAGAAGGCGCCGCCGCCATGCGGAGCGTAGCCGCCGTAGGTATCGACGATAATCTTGCGGCCTGTAAGACCTGAATCGCCGTGCGGACCGCCGGTCACGAAACGACCGGTGGGATTGATGTGGTACTTCGTGCCGTCATCCATCAAGTCGCCAGGCACAGTGTGTTTGATAACGTGTTCGAGAATCTCGGCGCGCAGCTGCTCGTTTTCAACTTCGGGCGCGTGCTGCGATGAGATAACGACAGCGTCAACCCGGAACGGGCGACCGTCGCGGTACTCAACCGTGACCTGAGATTTTCCGTCAGGACGAAGATAAGGAAGCTGCCCGGATTTGCGTACTTCGGTGAGCCGTTCCGCAAGACGGTGCGCCAACTGAATCGGCAGAGGCATCAATTCAGGTGTTTCAGTGCAGGCATATCCGAACATCAACCCCTGGTCGCCGGCGCCGCCTGTATCTACACCCATGGCGATGTCGGGCGACTGCGTATGAATAGCGCAGAGGACGCTGCAGGTTTCATTGTCGAAGCCGCACTGGGAGCTCGTGTAGCCGATATCCCCGATGACACGGCGGGCGATGTTCTGGTAGTCGATCTGCGCCTTAGTCGTGATCTCGCCGGCGATGATTACCAGACCGGTCGTCAAGAGCGTCTCACACGCGACGCGGGAAGTCGGATCTTCCGTTAAAGCGGCGTCAAGAATGGCGTCAGATATCTGGTCCGCGATCTTGTCGGGGTGACCCTCGGTGACCGACTCAGAAGTAAACAAAGTTCCGTTATGATTTTCCAAACAAATGCCTCCAGAAGCTCTTCTTATTGCACTCAGGCGTGAATAAAAGGAATCGAAAAGAACGGGAACGATAACAGCGATTTTAAAGGGGTGTCAAGGCGAACTGCCACCCACACGAAGTGTCCGCTTTGAGAAAGGCCACGGGAAGGCCTCATGGCAGGATGCGGCATGAAGCAGTGCACCGAGGCCGAGCGTCTTTTGGGGCAACCGACGGTTTTTGGGGCAAGCTTGGTTATTAAGGCAAAGCCCCTAACAATGGAAGCCGGAAGGACATAATATGTATTATCGGACGCGCTGGGTGTAGATACTGACCGTGCGGACCTGAGGTCTTACGTTAATCAATTAATGGCCTTCCCGGTTTTAGAGTGGGCCGAACTCGGCGGGTGTATTCTCGGTGGGTCTATTGATCGGAGGATCGCTAATTGTGAAGCCGCAAACCAACTATGGGGTACCTTACGACGCCGGTAGTCTCGTGGAAGGAATCTATTCCTTTTTGAAGAGAGTCCACTTCCAAGAGGCGCCTTCCTGATTGCTTCCTTCGCCTTTCATGAGGTTACCGTCAATCGTGCCCTGCAGGACTGAATAGGCGTTTCCGATCACGATCTGGATGTTGGTGCCTGATTGCTTCCATTTGCCTTTGATGGTCCGCTCACTTGTCACACCGTTCTGAAGGACGCTGATGATGTACTCCAGCTGGCCTTCTTTCAAAAACTTTATTGTATATTCGCCTGCGTTTGGGCTGCTGCCTGTCCAGGTCGTGCCTTCGAGTGACCCCGGCTTCACCCCTGTCGGCTTGAGTTCGAGTGAGGCGTCCCTGCCCGGAGTATTGCTTTGCGTATTCAAATCCGGACTATAAGGTTGTGAAACCACGGCCTGTGCATCGCGCGCAGAGATTACAAGCTCGTCCGCGCGGTAACCCTCAATGACTGCAAAAGGCTTCTGGTCTTTCCCTGGCCCCAAATCCTGAAGTACGCGCTTGGGCACCCGCTCTTGCAAGTATTTCACCAACCCCGCCAGCGTCACCTCGCCCTTTTCATTCGCGGCGCCGCCGCCGAGAGCTTCGACCAGTATCCACGTAAAATACCCTTGCTTCTTTTCTTTGTATTCGTATGCTCGATGTCCTACCTCAGTCGCATAGAGCGTGGCGAACGCCTGGACCTCATGGTTACGCAAATCGAAATTGAAGCCGCGCGTATAGGCTGTGGTCAAAGGGTTGTCGGCGTTGGCGCGCCCCACCGGATCATTGCGGCAAGCGTCCAGAATCATCAGCACTTGCCTCACCCCGATCTTCTTAATTCGATCCCTGATTTGTGAGACGTTGATAGCGGTCTGTTCGAGCAGCTCGACGTCGTTACTTACTTGCGAGTCGGAAGGAAGCAGAAACGCGTGCCCGCCGCGTTCGATTCCGTGTCCGGCAAACGAGACCAGTATCAGGCCGTCGGGCGGAACAACCGCGGCCATGTTTGATAGCCGGCGCAGGATATTTCCGCGCGTAGGTTGTCGTTCAGCAGGTTGATCGGATGCCAGTACCGTGACTTGCTCACCGGGAAAACCAGCATGTCGAATCAGCGCATTGGCAAGTGCCTTCGCATCGTTGCTGGCGCCGCCCAGGGTCGTGATCTGCGTATCCGCATACTGGTCCACGCCAATGATCAGCGCATAACGCTTGGCCTTGGCCGGCAAGGATTTAACTGAATCGGACGATCCAAGTTTGATACCTCGCTCGTTTTTCTGACCGCTAACCTGAGTCGATATTAGACCGATAATGGCCAGTGACGTCAGGGTTGAAATCATCACCGAACGCCTCACAATACGCGACATGAATTTTATGCTCATTAGTCCACCCCTGGAGCTTGTAATGCCAGCCTGAAAAGTACGGTACACGACTATAGATGATTATCCCACCGGGACAGAAGTCTGACTGAGGAGCCGGCATTACCACGGGGCGCACAGTAGAGCGAAGTTGACTAGGCCCACAGCATCTCCTAGAGTGCTTTGCTCTGTTCTATTGCGAAAGAGGCGTCAATTTAGCGTGCCGATAAAAATCGAAAATCAATACGAGGGCAATCTGCCCCGGAATACACTGGCAAATGTCGAGAGTGCGCTTGCAAGCGTGCCACGCGAGCATTTAAGGGGCGTGGAGCGGCTGAGATTAGTGAGCACCGTGACCGAACCGCGCGCGTTAATGGCGGCAAAAGGCCAGGAGCTGCCCGGTCTCTATCATCCGAAGCAAGGCGTTAAAGGCGCTTGGTTTGAGATCGCGGTCAGTCCCCTAATCGCAGCGAACAAACCATTTCACAAGCGGATCATCCCGCGTCTTTCATTCAAAGGAAATATAGCTGCCGTGATTTTTTCGTTGGTAGCTCAACATTACCACCTCACGCTGCGCCACTCAGTTAAGCGTGGCCAGGTGGAACCGGCGGTGCGGGCCTATACAGAAAAGCAGTTAAAGGCGTGGAATGAGTCGCAACACAAGTTTCGTGCGAAGTTGTTCAAACCCCTGCAACCGACACTCGAGCGCTGGAGCAAGTCTCTGGCAAAGAAAGCGGCGGCCGAAAAGAAGAAGAAGGGCTGAGGTACGAGCGAGGTCAGAGGCTGGAAGTTAGAGGTTCAAGCAGCGACCAGATCTCCCAGTTCAAAAAAGTCTCATGACCTACTAGTCTCTAATCTCTAGCCTCTAATCTCTAGTCTCTACTCTCTAGTCTCTAGATGGCTTCGTCGATGCCTTGCGCGGCGTCGTTAAGCGCTTCGAAGAGTTCTTCCGTAGAGACATCCGCCTTTTTGAACTTTACCTCGACGCGAAATTCCCTTCCTGGCGCTTCAAACCGGTAAACAAAGGGTTCCGAACTGCCCGTGGGATCGATGTAAGCGCGTCGCGCTTTGCGTGCACCATCGCGCGTCAGGCCCTGCTCAGCGATTTGTTGCGCAATCACGCGCATTGAATCGTCGTCGGGCTGTCGCACGATCTGAAGCAACAGCGACTTTGAAGTGATCTCGGCCTCGCGGCACAGGCCCCTGACGTCAGCTGGCATGGTGGCGATCGACAAAGCTTCCGTCACGGTGCTGCGACTCTTACCGACTTTGCGGGCCACGTCCTCGTGCGTGTAACCGAATCGTTCGCACAGCGCCCGCAGGCCGTCTGCTTCTTCCCACGGCGTGAGATCCTTACGCTGCATGTTTTCGATCAGAGCGATCTCAGCCACCGCGCTTTCGTCAACATCCATCTCGATGCACGGAACTTCAGTCAGTCCGGCGGCAGTCGCCGCCCGCCAACGTCTTTCGCCGGCGATGATCATCCAGCGACCGAACGTCGGTTTGACCAGCAAGGGCTCCAGCACGCCCTTCTCTTTGATCGACGCGGTGAGCTCCGTCAGGTCGCCAATCTCCGTGCGCGGTTGGTCCGGATTCGGATCGAGTTTATCGATGGGAATTACGCGGCCCACATGACTGATGCGTTCCTGCGTCAACTCTTCCACATAGTGCGCGTCGTGGCGCATGCTTAAACCGGCGGGTAAGCCTCTTCTAGACACGGCTCAATACCTCTTTGCAAAGATTTTCGTATTCAATCGCACCCGACGATTGCGGCGCGAACGTGAAGATTGATTCCTTATAGGCCGGCGACTCTTCAAGACGCACACTCTTCGTGATTACAGTATTGAAAAGCTTCGGCCCAAAAACGCGGCGAATTTGCTCGAAGACCTCTTTGCCGAGCGTCGTTCGCTTATCATGAAGCGTGACGAGCACGCCCAACATTTCGAGTTTTGGGTTCGGACGTGCCTTCACCTTCTCAATCGTTTCCAGCAGATCATCGGTCCCTTCCAGCGCGAAGTACGATGACTGGATCGGAATGAGCACATGGCTTGCTGCCACGAACGCGTTCACCGTAATCAAGCCGAGAGTCGGCGGCGTATCGATGACGATCACCTTGTAAATCTTCTTAAGCGGCTCAATCCGATCCTTCAAACGGAACGGTGCGTCGAAATCGCCTACGAGCTTCGACTCCAATTTTGCCAGACTGATTCGCGCTGGAATTATGTCGAGGTCTTTGACCGGCGACTTATAAATTGGAAGCTCTTCAGTTCCCTCCCCGTCCATCATCAGATCGTAAGCCGACTTCTCAACCGTCAAAGGATCGAGAAATGAAATCGAACTGTTGCCCTGGGGATCGAGATCGAGAAGAAGCGTCTTTGAACCGCGTCTGGCGAACGCAGCGGCGAGATTGATAGCGGTGGTCGTTTTGCCGACGCCACCTTTCTGGTTCGCGATTGCGATTATCACTCTCTGTCGTTATACCTCATCCGCAATTGGGCCTATCTTACATCGGGAGGTCGCCGCCGTCACCAATTACTTCGGGCCATTCTTCTTCAGCCGGGGCAGATTCTTCAATCGTCTCGTCGTCGGTGGCGATCGAGTTTCGCGACGCCTGAATGACTTCCAGGTCTACGAAAATTGGACAATCAGCGCGCAAGGCCAACGCAATCGCATCTGAGGGACGCGAATCCAGACGCATCGCGTCGCCATTTCCGGAACTCAGTTCGATGACGGCGTAGAAGGTGTTGTCGCGCAGATCGCAGACGACGATGCGCTCCACCGCGCCGTCGAGATCCTTGATCACGTTGCGCAGCAGGTCGTGCGTCATCGGCCGTGGCGTGGCGATGTTCTCGATCTGCAGG
>DATEPF010000223.1:0-6993 GCA_035273325.1 Pyrinomonadaceae bacterium
CGTCGCGTGAACGTTGGAGATGGGATCACCGGCTGGGTTATCGCCAATGCCCGTTCGATGTGTAACGCGTCACCCGATCTCGATCTAGTGGGGGTAGATGAGGAAATTGCCAAGAACTACCGGGGCGTACTGGTCTCACCGCTCTTGCGGGAAGACGGAGCGTTTGGAGCGATCTCTCTGTATTCGAAAAGCAGGACCTCCTATTCCACCGAACATGTCCGCTTGCTTGAGTCTGTTTGCCAGCACGCCGCGAGCGCATTGAACAACGCCTTGACCTTTGAGAAGACAAAGGAAAGCGCGTTGGTTGATCCGCTTACAGAGCTACCAAATGCGCGCGGTTTCTACATGATGCTTGAACAGCGGCTGGCAGAGTGTCAACGCATCAGCAACGAATCGCTGGCGGTCATCTGTATGGATGTGGACACCTTCAAGTCCATTAATGATCAATACGGTCACGCGATGGGTGATCGGGTCCTGGCAGCGGTCGCCGCAGTCATTCGCAAGGAATTACGGCAAATGGATATTCTGACGCGATATGCCGGCGACGAGTTTGTGGCGATCATGCCGATGGCTTCGAGTCAGATCGCCGCCGCAGTTGGTGAACGAATTCGTAATGCAGTTGAGAGTCAGAAGTTTGCTGTACACCGGGATCGATCGGTACAACTGGGCATCAGCGTGGGTGTTGCATGTTTTCCGGATCAAGGCGAAACCACGGAAGAACTGCTCACCGCAGCTGCCCGACAAATGCAAAACGACAAGCACAACAGGAAGACGCAATTGCATCTGGCGAACACACCGGCCACTACGCTCGACGCGTTTAGATAAACCCAAAACAACAGCCAGCCCAGCGCGCATCGTCTTCAGGTGCGCGCTTTTGCTTTATAAGTAGTCTTTTTGCGCCTCTCATGAAAACTCGCGTATAATTCCCGACGTCATCATCGACAGCTTAATAAGGTACCTAGCAGCCGCCGGACTACGGCGGTTCATTAGTCAAAGCATCCATCGTGGCAAAATCAAACTCCGAAGTGCGAAAACGCACGCCTCCTCCTTCCCGGGTGGGAGCTGAAGAGAAAAGCGCGACCGGCGTTTTAGATGAAGAGTCGACTGAAGGCGCGCACACTGAACCTACTGTTGCAGATCGTCAAACCGTCAAAGCTGCCCAAAAGAACCGCATCGCAGATCTCGACCGCGACACCGTAATCAATATTTATCGTCAGATGCTCCTGGTCCGTCGTTTTGAGGAAAAGGCGGCAGAGATCTACAGCGCTGGAAAGATCGGCGGGTTCTGTCACCTCTACATCGGCCAGGAGGCTGTGGCTATCGGAGCGATCTCCGCGATTCGAAAAGACGACTACGTGCTGGCCAGTTATCGGGAGCATGCACATGCGTTGGCAAAGGGTATGACAGCGGACTCGCTGATGGCCGAGTTATATGGCAAAGCCACCGGTTGCTCAAAGGGCAAAGGCGGGTCGATGCACATGTTCAGCAAGGAAGTTAACTTTCTTGGAGGGCATGCCATCGTCGGGGGACAGATTCCCTTAGCTACGGGCGTTGCGTTCGCTTCAAAATACAAAGGCACAGACCAGGTGACGCTCTGTTTCTTCGGCGAAGCCGCGGTCAACCAGGGCGCCTTTCATGAATCCCTGAATATGGCGCAGCTCTGGAAGTTGCCATGCATATACATTTGCGAGAACAACCAGTACGGCATGGGCACCTCGCTTCAACGCGCGATGTCATATCACGACATCTCGGAGAAAGCGTGCGCTTATGAGATAGCGTCAGAATTCGTTGACGGCATGGACGTGCTCGCCGTTCGAGAGGCCACTGAGCGGGCTGTTGAACGGGCGCGCAAGGAATATTTACCGACCTTGCTGGAAGTCCGCACTTATCGTTTTATGGGCCACTCGATGTCTGATCCGGGCAATTACCGGACGAGAGCTGAAATTGAGAAGTATCAGGAGCGCGATCCTCTGAAACTTTTTACCGCCAGTCTTAAGGAAGAAGGCGTCCTTTCAGACGAAGAACTGCAACGCATGGATGCAAAGGTGCGCGAAGAAGTAGAGCACTCAGTTAAGTTCGCTGAGGAGAGTCCCCTTCCAGCTCCCGAGGAACTGTATACGGACATTTACGCCAACCCGATCGAACCTGGCACACGTAATTAGGACAAGACCCGAATGGCTGTCATCACGATTCGCGAAGCACTCAATCAGGCAATCCGGGAGGAAATGCTGCGCGATGAAAATATTTTTCTGATGGGTGAAGAAGTCGCTGCCTACCAGGGCGCGTACAAGGTCACCAAGGGTTTGCTCGAGAAGTTTGGCGACAAGCGTGTCATCGATACTCCGATAACCGAACTCGGATTTGCTGGTTTGGGCGTGGGAGCTGCGATGGTAGGCCTGCGACCGATCATCGAGTTCATGACGTTTAATTTTTCGATTTTGGCAACAGACCAGATCGTCAACTCGGCCGCCAAGATGCTTTACATGTCGGGTGGCCAGTTCAATATCCCTATTGTTTTTCGTGGGCCAGGTGGTTCGGCTTACCAGGTGTCGTCGCAACACTCGCAGGCGCTCGAATCATGGTATGCATATTTTCCCGGTTTGAAAGTCGTCATGCCTTCGACAGCCGCAGATGCAAAGGGCCTACTCAAGTCATCTATTCGTGATGACGATCCAGTTATCTTCATTGAGCAGGAACGAATGTATGGCCACAAGGGCGAGGTGCCGGATGACCCGGAATTTGTTATCCCACTAGGTGTCGGCGAGATCAAACGAGAAGGTAAGGACGCAACGATCGTCGCCCGATCGCTGACGGTCCCGATAGCACTCAAGGCCGCGGAAGCACTCGAAAAAGAAGGCGTCTCGTGTGAGGTGATCGATCCGCGAACCATCAGACCGCTCGACATAGATCTTATAGTTAACTCAGTTAAGAAAACCAACCGCCTGGTCGTTGTTGAGGAGTCTCACCCGTTCTGTGGCATTGCGGCAGAGATTAGTTCAGCGGTTACCGAACGCGCTTTCGATTATCTTGACGCTCCCGTGAAACGCCTTTCGGGTGCAGACGCGCCAATGCCCTACGCGAAAAACCTTGAAGACCTGGCGATACCGACCCCCGAAAAGGTGATCGCCGCGGTTCGTGAAGTTTCGTATTTGTAAAGACGTCCGACCAAGGACCAAACCGTATGGCCACTCAGGTAATCATGCCGAAGCTCTCTCCGACTATGGAAGAGGGACAACTTTCGCGCTGGTTAAAAAAAGAAGGCGACCAGGTTTCCATGGGCGAGCCGCTCGCGGAGATCGACACCGACAAAGCCACGATGGAGATGCAGGCACTGACGTCCGGTGTGCTGCGCAAGATTCTCATTCAGGAAGGCGAGTCGGCTCCACTGGGCCAAACAATTGCCATCATTGGTGAAGCTGATGAAGACATCTCCGCCTTAGCCAACCAGGCACCTGCGGCGGCGAAAACGGTCGAGGTCCCAGCTCCCGATTCAGATACTCCTGCAGCGGAACAACCGAAGGAACCAACACCTACCGCGCCTGCGCCACCACCGCAAGCGGCGCCGCCTGCGCAAGGAAACGGACAGCAACCGCCTAAGGGTGACGACGGCGGCAGGTTGATCGTTTCTCCGCTGGCTGCGCGCATGGCTGCAGAGGCGGGGGTGGATTTAAGGTCCATCACCGGCAGTGGCCCGGGCGGCCGCATTATCAAACGCGATGTTGAAGGTTTGATTAGTGTGGGTGTGAAGACTGCGGAAGCCGAACCTCGCGCCGTCGAACCACGTGCACGACCGCAGGTGGAACCGGGGCAGCCTTCGACATATCACGATGAGCCTCTAAGCGAGATGCGCCGCACGATCGCGCGCCGGCTCGTTACATCGCTCGGTCCGATACCGCATTTCTTCCTGACAGTTGAAATTGAGATGGACCGGGTGGCGGAAATGCGAGCGAACATCAATGCGGTTGAACCTGACCTAAAACTCAGTATCAACGACATCATTATCAAGGTCGCAGCGGCTGCTTTGGTCCAACATCCGCAGGTGAATGCGTCGTTCCAGGACAAGACTGTCAGGTATTACGACCGTGCTGATATCGGTGTAGCCGTCGCGATTGAAGACGGTCTAATTACGCCCATCATCAGGTCGGCTGATCAAAAATCTTTGACACAGATTGCCGGAGAAGTGCGCGATCTTGCCGACCGTGCTCGCAATCGTAAACTGAAACCCGAAGAATACATGGGCGCTACCTTCTCGATTAGCAACCTGGGAATGTTTGGCATCGACGAGTTCACTGCGGTAATCAACCCTCCCGAGGGCGCTATCCTGGCCGTCGGCACCATGACACCTAAAGCAGTTGTCCGTGACAATCAGGTCGTGGTGCGGCAGATGATGCACGTCACGATGTCATGCGATCACCGCGTAATCGACGGCGCTACGGGCGCGAAGTTCCTGCAAACCTTCAAAAAGATTCTCGAGAACCCTCTGCTCCTGGTTGTGTAATGAACACAGCCCGCCCTCGACTTTCCCGACACCTAAACAATTGTAGTCTTCAGCGAAGGTTATGAGTCCCTCTGCGTCATTAAAGGACAAAGAGATCGCTCCTCACCTGGCACTAATTCTCGTGCAGGTGATGTTTGGGACGTGGCCAATCTTTGGCAAGATTGTGCTCCGGACGATCTCGAGCACAGCGCTCGTTGGAGTGCGCATAGTTGGCGCCACGATTGTATTCGCCCTGATGCATCGCAAGGCACGCGAAATCTTCCGGCTGCCAAAACGCACTATAGGTTCTTTGATATTGTGCAGTCTGCTTGGGGTGGTTATTAACCAATTACTCTTTGTGAAGGGCTTGTCCTATACAACTGTTATCAACGCCACGTTGATTACGACCACGATTCCTGTCTTCACGTTGGCAATCAGCATAGTCCTGGGCCATGACCGGGCAACCTGGCGGCACGTTCTGGGTATTGCGCTGGCAGCAGCAGGGGTGATGTATCTGGTTGATCCATTTCAGGCGACCCTTTCCACGCAAACGACAATTGGCAATATTCTGATCGTTATTAATTCCCTTTCGTACGGCGCGTATATTCCGCTGTCACGCGACCTGGTAAAGCGATACGGTCCCCTGAATGTAACCACTTGGTTATTTCTAATCGCAACGGTGATTACCATCCCTCTGACGGTTTACGCCTGGCGGGATGTGCAGTTTAACCAGGTACCTTTGAACGCGTGGCTTTCGCTCGTCTACATCATCCTCGTACCAACAGTCGGGGCCTACTTCCTGAATTCGTGGGCCTTAACCCGAGTAACACCCGGCATAGTGGCGATCTACATTTACCTTCAACCACTAATGGCATTTGGACTGGCGCCCCTGGTGCTCGGCGAGAGATTAAACTCGCGCACTATCGTCGCGTGCGTTTTAATTTTTGCGGGCGTTGCGATCGTAACTATTTTCGCGCGCAGTCGTGCCGTGGAAGAGGTTTCAGAACACCCTGAGGCAATGGCACATTAAGGGACGTTACGGCAGTTTAATTGGACTTGTTATTCGACCGACGGGATACAAATTCATTCGGGAGGGATCCCAGTACGGCGAACGGTGATAGAAGAACAGCAGTCGGTCCCGCGGGCTGGCTGCAAACACCGGATCGGTCGCGAGCCTCTGGCGAAACTCCTCACGCAGTTTGGCATCGGCAGCAAGCATCTCGCGCGCTAGTTTTTCCAGAATGTAATTCTCGGCGTATTCCTTTTGCTCGAATATTGCGTTGAAGAATCCCCAACGTACAAAAGAATCGGGCGCCTCAGGTTCCAGCAAATTGATTAGCAGACGCGAAAGCGGTTGTGCCGTGGGCACGAGGGCCGAGCCTGTCGCAAACGTCCGTTTCTCGCGAACCGCTTCCAGGCGATACGATGGCAGCTGCCTGCCTTCAAACGAACCACCCGGCCACTTCACGTCGTGAAACTTGTACGTTTCAACTTCGATGGTTGCCGGCGCGGTTGTTTTTTGGAATTTCACTCCGTGGGCCTGTAGCACTTCGATTACATTGGCCCACTGTTTGGGAACGATATAAAACAACGGTGGCACGACGGAGTCTTTAACGCGCAGCTCGTTGTACATTGGCACTGTCAACTCGATTGGCTTAGTGCCGAAGGTTACATATGGTGCCGAGGACACTTCGCTGATTTCAACTTTAGACTCGAGCGCGCGCAGCTTGTAAGGCACCGGCTTCTCCGTCAACTCGAAATCGATCGGATACGCGCGATTCACATCATAAGTGGCGCCAATCTTTGCCGCTTCTTCGTCGGCCACACGACCGGCATTCAAAAGGGCCTCCGGATCTTTGTTTACTTCTTCCAACGTGGAACGCAGAAAGTCGTAGGTCCCGATCACCCGTGGACGGTAAGGCTTGAGCATGTGGGTCTCAATTAGAATTCCCGGCCGGTTCCGCAGCGGTGTGTATCCGGTTGAGAACCGGGGGCTGCCGTTAAAGTCACGTATGCCCTTCGAGAAGTCTCGATTGTCTACAAACTCCAAATACCACGAGACAATGTTTCCCGCTGCTTCAGTTGCGGGGGCCACGCGGCCGCCCACTACTTTTCTTTCCCACTCAAGCACACTCGCAGGCACGCCCTGATGATGCTCGTGTTGATAGGTAATGTTGTACTGGTAATCGGCGCCGTTAGTGACATGACAATCAATGAACAAGTCAGGCTGCCACTTGTTCCATAAGGCCAACCACGCACGCGTTTCCGCGGTGTCGGCCTTCATGTAGTCGCGATTCAGGTTCTGATTGGTGGTGGTGGCACGCCAGCCCATATCCGTGGGACCGTGTTGATTAATGCGGTTGTAAGGATTTGCTAGTTCATGGCCGTCTGTGTTGTAAATGGGAATGAACAACACGACCACCTTATCGAGCAGACCCGC
The DNA here is from genome assembly GCA_035273325.1 of Pyrinomonadaceae bacterium. Lineage (GTDB taxonomy): Bacteria > Acidobacteriota > Blastocatellia > Pyrinomonadales > Pyrinomonadaceae > PSRF01. The sequence goes on from DATEPF010000223.1 coordinate 6,918, forward strand.
GCGCGTCTTGGTGATAGCGATGTCGCGCAGTAACGCGAGTCCGGCGTCCTTACCATCGGGTTCTCCGGAATGGATA
>DATEPF010000224.1:0-14518 GCA_035273325.1 Pyrinomonadaceae bacterium
ACAGCCTGTGCCGCAGGACTTAACTCACCACCGAACATGATCACGATGTCGCCCTGGGTGCCCGCGATAGTTTGACGCACTGCGTCCAGGTCGGCACTTTCAATTCCTAATCTGTTGGTCGTGGAGTTGTCACTGCTGTTATCAGCCAACGCCAGGACAAAAGCGTCTTCGCTTCCCGGCCTGATGTGAACAAACTGAAGCGCCTGTTCGACCAGCCGGATTCTTCGGCTATTCACAACGATCAAGTTCGCCGCACCATTTCGAACAGCCTGTCTGATCTGCCTGCCGGTGAGTGGTTGAAGCTCTTCAGGTTCGCCACCAATTATCAGGATCGTTTTTGCGTAACGAATATCGCGGTGGGTCGCCAGCGGAGCCGCGAGATTGTCGAAAAACGGCTTCAAACTGAACCAGTCTGTGGCGCCATAGTTATCCGTTCCAACCAATTCAGTTGCGAACTTATGCAGAACGTAGTTTGCCTCGTTCGTGATCCGCGGACTACCAATCACGGCCAGACTGTTTCGGCCGTTCGCATCGACAATCTCGTCCAGCCTACCCGCGACATGCTTGATGGCCTCGTCCCAGGTCGACGGAATAAGCTTGCCACCTTTTTTGTAGCGAATCAGTGGTGTGCGGATGCGATCTTCGTGATTTACGAAAGGGTGTGCGAAGCGCCCTTTGATGCACAGGAACTCGCCGTTAATTCCGTTAACGTAACGGTCACGCGCGACCGCGCGCATCACCTCGCCACCGCGCGAACCGAGCGACATCTGGCATCCGTCAGAACAAAAACTGCAGGTAGTAATAGTTTGCGCGAGTTCCCATGGCCGTGCCTGGTGACGATAAGTTCCGTCGAGTAATGTGCCGGTGGGACAAACTTCGATGCAGTTGCCACACTGCGAACAATCAAGCCAGCCACCGTAAGTTCCAATGACTGTATTTACTCCGCGGCCGCCGGCTTCAATGGCGTCTTCGCCCATCCACTCGTCGCAGACGCGCGTGCAACGCTTGCAGAGAATGCAACGCTGCGGATCGTTAGCCACCATTGGCGACAGGTATCTTTCCGGATAGTAGTTTTTCTTTTCGGTAAAACGTTCTTCCAGTCCACCCCAATCAAAGGTCATTTCCTGCAGTTCGCATTCGCCGCCGCGATCGCAAACCGGGCAATCAAGCGGGTGGTTGGCCAGCAGAAACTCGAGCATTGACCGTTGCGCTTTCTCAATTTCGTCGCTTTGGGTCGTGACGACCATGCCGTCAGTGCAGGTGATGGTGCACGACGTCTGGAGCTTCGGCATTTTTTCGATGCGCACCATGCACATGCGACACGAGGCCTGGAGAGCGAGGTCGGAGTAGTAACAGAAGGAAGGAATATCAAAAGCATTCTCGCGACACACATCGATCAGCCGCGCGCCTTTAGGCACTTCGAACTCTTTACCGTTGATAGTGACTTTGATTACTTCCATCTTTTTCCAGTTTCGAGGTTCGACTTCTGAGACTCAGAGTTCAGAGTTCGGAGTTCAGAGTTTAAAGTTCAGGGTTAAAGTTTGCAGTTTAGGTTTCGGAGTACACAATTCGAGTCGCAAACCAGAACTCCCAACTCCAAACTCTGAACTCCAAACTCTGAACTCCAAACTCTAAACTTCTTTACCGTTCAGATGCTTTCTAAAATCTTCCGGAAACCTCTTAATCGCCGATTGAATGGGCCACGAGGCGGCATCGCCCAGCGGGCAAAACGACTTACCTTCGATGTTGTCACAGAGGTCTAGCATTAACTGCGCGTCCTCAATGCGACCGCCGCCGGCATCAATTCTCTTGAACACTTTCACCAACCAGTCGGTGCCTTCGCGGCACGGCGTACACCAACCGCACGATTCGTGTTTGTAAAACTCGGTCAGGTTCTTAGTTGACTCGAAGACATCCACGGTTTCATCCATTACGATGAAGCCGCCTGAACCAACGCTCGAGCCGCCGGCAACCAGACCTTCGTAGTCCATGCGTACATCTTTCCCGATAATCTGATCGGCGCGCATGATGTAGACGGACGAACCGCCGGGAATGACCGCTTTCAACTGTTTGCCACCCAGCATTCCGCCACAATCTTCCATGATGAACTTTTCCATGTCGTCGTAACCCATGGGCAGTTCATAAACTCCCGGCCGATTCACGTGACCAGACACGGACCACAACTTCGTGCCGCCACTTTTTTCCGTTCCCAGCTTCTGATACGCCTCGCCGCCCATCTTGATGATGTCGGGCACGGCCGTAAGCGTCTCCACGTTGTTGACCACTGTGGGGCTGGCATAAAGACCGGACACGGCAGGGAAGGGAGGCTTCATGCGCGGATGGCCGCGAAGGCCTTCCAGCGAACTTAATAAAGCGGTCTCTTCGCCGCAGATGTAGGCGCCGGCGCCAGTGTGCGTGTGGATCTCGCTGGAGAACGCGGTACCAAGGATTTTGTCGCCCAGCAGGCCCGCGGCGCGCGCTTCATCAAGCGCCACATCCATAATGTCGATCAGGTAGCGATACTCCCCGCGCGTGTAGATGTAATTCATCTTGGCGCCGAGGGCGTAAGCCGCGATCAGCATGCCTTCGATCAGCATATGTGGATCGCGTTCCATCAGGTAGCGGTCCTTGAATGTGCCGGGCTCTGATTCGTCGGCATTGCAGACGACGTACTTTGGTTTCGGCGAGTCTTTCGGGACGAAGCTCCACTTCATGCCCGTCGGAAAGCCCGCGCCGCCACGGCCGCGAAGGGCCGACTTCTTGACTTCGTTGATCACATCGTCGGGCGACATGGAGGTCAGCACCTTGTTGAGTGCTTCATAACCTCCGTGGCGGCGATACACGTCCAGCGTCTGCGAGTTTTCCAAGTGCACTCGCGCGAGCTGAAGTGGTTCACATCCGATGGCGCCTATAAACATTGGTGACTCGTCAATGGTCTTGCGGCTTTGCCGCGTCCGGTGCGGAAAGGCTCAGCCTTTCCGTCACCATTGTTAAAAATCTTGGGGCTCCGCCCCGGAGGCACAGCTTCTAAAAAAAAGAAGACTATCCGGAAAGGCATAGCCTTTCCGCACCGATTGCGGCAGCGCCGCCGGCCGGAGCAGCGGTTTAGATCAACGAATCGAGGATCTGATCGACTCTTTCACGGGTCAGATTCTCGTGATAGTCAAAATTAATCTGAAACATGGGCGCCGTTCCGCAAGAGCCCAAACATTCAACAAGTGAAACAGTGAACTTGCCGTCTGCTGTTGTTTCGCCGGGCTTGATTCCCAAACGATTGCACACGTGTTCGGTGATGCCGGGTTCACCCATGATCTTGCACGAAAGCGTCTTGCAAATCTGAATGTGATACTTGCCGACCGGCGTCGTGTTCAGCATCGAATAAAACGTTGCGACTTCCCAAATATCGGTGATGCGCAGTTTTAGTCGATTCGCGAGATAAGCAACTCCAGGCGGATCCAGGTAGCCGCGCTCGCGTTGCACGATGAACATGATCGGCAGTATCGCCGAGCGCATCACCGGATACTTGGCGAGATGCGCGTCGATCTCCTTCTCCACTTCAGGTGAAAAAGTCGCCGGGCCGCCGATTTCCACCGGCTGCGATAACGGCTGAATTTGAACAGGCTGCGTGCTCATTCTTCTATCATTTCGTGTAATTCGTGGATCGGTGTTTTCAGCGTTTTTAAAGCGATCCACGAAGTGCACGAAGTAACACGAAATAAAAACTTACCGATCGATTTCGCCCAAAACAATATCGAGCGAGCCGATGATTGCGACTATGTCGGCCACCATCTCCCCTTCCGACATCAGCGGCAGCGCCGACAGGTTCACAAAGCTGGGTCCGCGGAAATGTACGCGCGACGGCTTTGGACCACCTTCCGATCTCACATACACACCGAGTTCGCCCTTCGACGCTTCGATCGGGTGATAAACTTCGCCCGCCGGCACGTCGAACCCTTCAGCCACGATCAGGAAGTGGTGGATGAGCGCATCCATGTGACGCTTCATCGCCTCGCGATCGGGCAGCACAACTTTCGGCGCATCAGCTTTTACCGGTCCCGGCCGCAAACGACCGAGCGCCTGCTGCACAATCTTGTGCGACTCTTTCATCTCCCGCATTCGCACCATGTAACGCGCCCAAACATCACAGTCGTGCTCAACCGGCACCTCGAAGTCGTACAGTTCGTAACTGGTGTACGGGTTGGCCCGCCGGATATCGATATCCACGCCGCTGCCGCGCAGGCACGGACCCGACAGGCCCCAATCGATCGCATCCTCGGCAGATATGTACCCGACACCCTGCGTCCGCTTTTGGAAAATGCGATTGCCGGTTAATAACGTGTGAAACTCGTCAACCGATTTCAAAAATCCATCCTGAAACTGCTGGACCCGACGTTCAAAACCCGCCGGCAAATCCATCATTAATCCGCCGATGCGAAAGTAGGACGGCGTCAGTCGTCCGCCGGACGCCGCTTCGATCAGGTTGAGGATCTTTTCGCGTTCGCGGAAGCAGTAGAAGAAAACTGTCATCGCGCCGATGTCGAGCGCGTGCGTTCCGAGCCAGACCAGGTGCGATGCGATTCGCTGCAACTCGCAGAAAAGCACACGAATGGTTTGCGCACGCTCTGGAATCTCGAGACCGAGGAGTTTTTCCACCGCCATTACGTATGCAAGGTTGTTCCCCAGCGGATTGAGATAGTCCATCCGATCAGTGATAACGATGCCCTGCTGATACTTCTTGTATTCAAAGAGCTTCTCCATTCCGGTATGGAGATATCCAATATCGGGCGTCGCCTTGACTACCATTTCACCGTCGAGCACCAACTCCAGGCGCAGCACGCCGTGTGTAGAGGGGTGCTGTGGGCCCATCGAGATCGTCATCTGCGTATCGAGCGGCCGATCGACGATTTCGAATTGCGGCGGAATGTTTACGGTAGAACTCATGTTAATACGTGTCGAATGTCCAATGTCTGTAATAGTTTCGAGTTTCGAGTTTTAAGTTTCGAGTTCAGAGTTGAATTAACTCCAAACTCGAAACTCCAAACTCGGAACTATTTCAGCGAGTACGGCTCATACCCACGCAAAGGAAAATCCTTACGCAGGGCATGTCCTTGCCAGTCGTCCGGCAACAATATCCTTCGTAGATCGGGATGGCCGTCAAAGACGACCCCAAACAGGTCAAACGTTTCGCGCTCGTGCCAGTTTGCAGTTCTCCAAACCCCTGTCACCGTCGGCACGTGCACGTCTTCTTCGTTCAACAAAACTTTCAAGCGGACCCGGTGATGCTTCTTGATGGAAAAGAGGTGATAGTTCACTTCGAACCGGGGTTCTTCTTCGACACCACGGTCCGCGCCACAAATATCAGACAGAAAGTTAAACTCACCTTCAGCACTGGTCTTGAGATAAGAACAAACGTCCACGATGTGACTACGCGGAACTATCGCAGTCACTTCGCCGAACGCTTCGATGATTTCGGTGATCCAGTCTGGGTGGGTTTGCTGCAGCCGAGCCAGGAGCCGCGACTCGGTCGGCCTTGTTGGTTCAGCAGCCTGTGACAGGGTGCTTTCGTTGTTTGCCCCGGTGGTCATGAACAGTTTGCGTTACGACGAACGGCGACGCTCGTGTCGCGACGCAATTGAATAAGGCCGCGATTCAGTCTGTGCATTCGGGAGGGCTGTCGATCCATCGGTGACCGGCAAAGTGCCAGGAACGAAGGCCGCGCGTGCTTCGTCTTCCGGCACGTCTTTACGATCACGTACAGTTTCTTTCATTACTTTGTCCTGCAGCATCATGACGGCATGTATCAGCATCTCCGGACGTGGAGGACAACCGGGAATGTACACGTCAACCGGTACGATCTTGTCGACACCCTGCACGATTGCATAGTTGTCGAAAACTCCGCCCGATGTCGCGCAAGCGCCCATCGAGATTACCCATTTGGGTTCCGGCATCTGATCGTAGATTCGGCGCAGGACCGGCGCCATCTTTCGGGAGACACGACCGGAAACGATCATTACGTCGGCTTGCCGCGGGCTTGCCCTGAACACTTCGGACCCAAAACGGGCCAGGTCGTTGCGAGAAGACGTCGCGTTCATCATTTCGATGGCGCAGCAGGCCAGACCAAAGGTGGCCGGCCACAGGGATGACTTGCGCGCCCAATTGATCAACGAATCAAGACGCGTCGTCAGCACTTCAGGTAAAGCTTCCGCGATAATATTTTCGAGACCCATAACTCTTACGCGGCCGTGCGCATCTCACGCCGCTTGCGCTTCTCCATGTCGGAAATCAACCGCGCCTGGCCTTCAGCCTCGCGCCGTGCTCCTGAGCTCCAGTCGACTGCGCCTTTCTTAATTACATAGACATAGCCGGCGAGCAGCAACCCAACGAAAACCATCATCTCAACGTAAATCAGGGTTCGTAACCCAAAGGCCGGACCAGCCATCGTTCTGAAAACCACTGCCCAGGGCACGAGGAAAATGACTTCAATATCGAACAGGATGAAGATCATTGCGATCAGGTAGAACTTCACCGAGAACCGTTCTCGCGCACTTCCTACCGGATCCTTGCCACACTCGTATGGCATCATCTTCGTCTTCGTACGTTTTCGCTGCCCGATAAACTGCGATATGAAAATGTTACCGACAGCGAAACCCGCGGCGACGATGAATATCAGCAGCACGGGCAAGTATTGTTCGAGACGAAACGTCATAAGCTAAGGCACCCACACGCGGTCAGATCGGTGCGCGTCTGACGCTGATAGGGGTCAGCAACGATCAAAACTATTCAAGTTTGAGAATCATTGTACAAGCCGCATCGTAGTCGAAGTGATCTGGGGTGTCAAGCAACGTTCTTTTGCATAAATTGAGTTCAGAAATTGTTAATTGACCCTGCAAAAATGGCTGTGATAACTTCGATTCAAGCGCGGTCGATACGGACCTTATGCCAAGGAAAACCGACTGGTCAGGGTCCGCACTGTAATAGACAATAGAGACTTGATAACAAGCGTATGAAAGGCGCGGATATAGCGGTAGAAGTTCAGCGTTGAAGTTACGCCTGGTTGTTACCTTTCTCTCGTACCACCGTTCATCCTATCCAGCACTTCGAACATTGTGATCACTGGCTTTAATACCGATATCGAATACGAGGGCGTCGTCTATCACGTCCAGACTGAGGACAAAGGGCTTGAGTCACCCTTGATCCTGTCGCTCGTCTACGCGGGCGGCGCCATTCTGGCCAGCAAGCGGTCGCCATATGCAGACTTGATTGCTTCGGGCTTTGACGAGCAGGCATTGGCGCAACGGCTGAAGCGTCAGCACCGGTTGATCTGTGCGGCGATAAATGCGGGACGGATCGACGACTTGAAGCGGATGGGCGACCGGAGCGATGAAAAGCCGGAGGTGAGCGCCCCCCCACTCGAAATAGTAAACAATGCATCCGACGAGGCAGCAGTTAGTGAGCCACCACCACCAATCGAGATCGTAGACAACGCATCGGACTATGCAGCGAGCGCTGAATCGCCGGCGTCAGAAGAGGCGGGCACTCCCGACCTCGAGATCGTTACCAATGCGTCGGACTATGCGAGCGTACTGGCCACGCCAACAGTTGTACAACAGCCTGATGTAGAAGCTTCGGCAGCGGAAGCTGAGACGGTGTCGACCGGTACCGCTTCGCCCTACACCGTTCATGATTCGCGTCGAGATTCGCCTTTGGGCGAAGCCCCGCAACCGGAGGGATTGAACATTACGATTCTCGATGAACAGGACTTCTGGGCAGGTGGCAATTTTCATATTCGAATCATGGTAGGGGACCGCGTTAACCAGCAGGAGCAACCGGTTGTTGGCGCCACACTCTCGGTCAAGGTCCTCGGTACGACATTCCGCCCCCAGCTTTACTCGGTGAAGACTGAACGCGACGGCGTGGCCGTTGTGTCGGCTCAAATTCCGCGTTTCACTTCGGGCCGGGCGGCGATCTTGATTCGTGCCGCTGCGATCGATGGTCGTTCGACCGAGACGCGACGAGTGATCCACGCAGCGAAGTGAGGTAGAAGTTTTCTTGCACATACAAGTTAACGGTGAACCGCGCGACGTTGCCGACGAAACCACTCTCGTTCAGTTAGTCTCCCTCCTTAAACTAAAGCCCGAACAAATTGCAATCGAACTAAACCGGAGTGTGGTGCGCCGGGCGCAATGGCCGTCAACAGTTCTGACTGCAGGTGATACTGTCGAAATCGTTCACTTCGTCGGCGGCGGTTATCTGTGCGCAGATTACACAGATTACACAGGTGGTTCACACACAGCTAAGTTGAGACTGTTAGTGTGACTTCGTGTAATCGTGGATCGCTTTTGTGGACTAGGAAACTACATCCACGAATCAAACGAAAAAACACGAAAAGCATCTTCTGTAACTCGTTAACGAAATCTGTGTAATCTGCGCAATCTGCGGATGACACCTGGCGCTGTTATAATTCCTTCATGGCGACAGTTTTGGAAACAAAGGCGGACACGTTCAGGATCGGCAACCGTGTGTTCAATTCACGGTTGATCATTGGCACCGGCAAGTATCGAAGTTATGACGAGATGAAGGCGGCGCACAGGGCGTCCGGGGCTGAGATGGTGACGGTGGCTGTCAGACGCGTCCCGCTCGATCGCAGCAGTGAATCGTTTCTGGACCACCTGGAGCCGTCCCTGCAGATTCTTCCAAACACCGCCGGCTGTTACAGCGCGGAAGAAGCAATTCGTACAGCGCGATTGGCGCGCGAAGCTTTAAATACGGATTTGCTGAAGCTGGAAGTTATCGGCGATCAGACCACACTGTTTCCTGATAACGAACAGACGCTCGAGGCTGCCCGTGTTCTGGTCAAAGAGGGATTTGTTGTGTTGCCGTATTTCAGTGACGATCTGATCATGGCGCGTAAGCTTCTGGATGCGGGGTGTCAGGCGGTAATGCCGCTGGCGGCGCCCATCGGTTCGGGACTTGGAATTCAGAATCCCGCTAACCTTCGCATCATGCGTGAACAATTGCCGGACGCCACGATCATTGTCGATGCGGGCGTCGGAACTGCCAGTGACGCAGCCATTGCGATGGAACTGGGCGCGGATGCGGTGTTGATGAACACCGCGATCGCGGAAGCTGAGGATTCAGCGAAGATGGCCCGCGCTATGAAGTTGGCGATTGAAGCAGGACGCTTGGCTTACCAGGCGGGTCGCATGCAAAAACGTTTGTATGCCAGCGCGTCAAGCCCGATCGCTGGAGTTGTTCGTTGATTTCCCTGCTAGTTGCGTCTTCACGCCGGCGGCGTGGCAGAAAGTAGCCGGTGGTCGCAGCGAAGCGCAGACCACCGGACAGACGCCGCGTAATTTTCTGGCACCCTGAAAGGGTGCAAGAACATTTCAAGAATCTAATTTTCTGGCACCCTTCCAGGGTGCGAATTCTTTTTAGGCTGGTGTCCGGTGGTCTTCGCTTCGCTACGACCACCGGCTACTTTCTGTCACGCCTTATGCGTGAAACAGCGTTACTCGTTCCTGGTTCTTCCCCGTTCAGCAACCACTAATCGAATCTGATTGTAAGTGATGTCTTCCGGCAGCGACTCGCGGATTGGTTTCAGTTTCTCTGTTCCGTGTGCCTCGATGGCCCGTTCGATTTGTTTGCGCGCGTCAGGCGAAACAAGTTTCGAAATATCCACCGGCAGTCCTGCCCTCAGGCATTCTTCCAGGTGACTCTCGATCGTATTCGGTACCAGACCGCGTTGCGCGGCAATCTCTCCCACTGACAATCCCTGACGATGCAACGACAGAGTCTGAAACGCCGTTCTTGGTGGCGCGCCATCCTCTTCTTTCTGTGGAGCGTGTCCATCTTCCGGAAGCGCCAGCTCTATCATCTCCTGTTCACGCATCACACGATCGCCAAGTTCAGTAATCGAAACCGTTGGATATTCGCCTTTGCTCACTTGCAAACAACCGGCGGCGCAGAGCGCGTCGATGAAAAGCGTAACGTCTTCGTGCCGCATCTCTCTTAATAATCCATAGGTGGATAAATCGTTGAGGTGGGCCTGCAGAACGTTCTTCGCACTGGAACCGCGCAATGTGGCCGCAAGCATATGTTTCCCGAACCGTCCCTTCATTCGTGCGGCGCACGCAAGAATCTTTCGCACGCACTGCGTCTGGTCTGCACTAAGAACCCGGGGAGTAAGTGAATAGCCAGGCACCGGGCGTTTTGTGCGCGTCCGTCCGGTACGAGGCGAGTCGTCGAATGTTTCTTCACTGGTGAGCGGAACTCTCGTTGCGGATTTGGGGGAGCAGTTACCGCAGGATCCGCAGCTTCGTGCGTGATGCCGATCGCCGAAGTAGTCCAGGATGCCGGCGCGATAGCAATACTCGGTGTAGCAGAATTCGATCATCTCTCGAAGCTTTCGCCGTTCGAGGGCCGCCCGGCGCTCGACCTCGGCGAAGTTAACGCGAGGGTTCATACCCGCCGGCGCATCGAGCATGATTATGCTGCGGCCGCGGCGAGGCGAATTTTTCTCGTTTGATGAAACAGTGGATGAGCCGCCCCAAGGCGGCGCTGAATTCGGACCTCCTGATACATTCGCTACCCGTGAAATGTGGCCAGCGCGCTCAAGCATGTAAAGCGCCGACTGGACTGCCATGTCATTACGCACTCCGGCACGCTTCGCTAATTCCGTCGCCGATAATTCGATACGCTTTTGTCCCAGTGCTACCAGAGTTTGGTAGACGTCGCGGACCATTTCCCGGGATGGATACGAGCCTTCGATAAAGAAGTCATGCGTATTCTTGTCGGCATAGTTAAATAGCAGCACGCAGGATGAAGGCAGACCATCACGACCAGCCCTGCCAATTTCCTGATAGTAAGCTTCAATCGAACCCGGCATCTGATAGTGAATCACAAACCGAATGTCAGCCTTGTCGATACCCATTCCAAATGCGTTGGTTGCCACAATCATCTGGGTGCGGCCCGCCATGAACTCTTCCTGGGCCTTCACCCGTGCGGCATCGCCCATGCCCGCGTGGTACGCCGTGACTTTCAAGTCGTGCTCTCGCAACTCGGTCGTTACCTGTTCCACTGCCTTGCGTGTCGAAGCGTAGATGATTCCGGAACCGTCATGCGTCCTGGCGATACGCTTGATGTGCGCAAACTTCTGCCGTTCCTTTTCGGTGTGGACCACATCGATGCTCAGGTTTGGCCGGTCGAATCCGCTGACAAACGTCTCTGGTTTAGTTAATCCTAACTGTTGGATTATGTCCTGGCGCACATAGGGGGTAGCAGTGGCGGTGAGCGCCAGAGTTTGACGCGCGCTCAAAGACTGGCTGACTGCCTTCAGGCGAAGATAGTCAGGGCGGAAGTCGTGGCCCCAGGTTGAGATGCAATGTGCTTCATCAACTGCGAAGAGGGAAACGTTGATTGACTTCAAAGCATCTAGAAACCTGCTACTGCGAAAGCGTTCGGGAGCAACGTAGACCACTTTAAAGTCGCCGCGACGCAATCCATCGATGCGCGTGTGTTGTTCTCGTTCGTCAATCGAACTGTTGATGAAAGTGGCAGGGAGTCCGCGCGCGTGGAGCGCGTCGACCTGGTCTTTCATCAACGCGATCAACGGTGACACAACAACGGTGGCGCCATCCAACATTAACGCGGGCAGTTGATAGCAGAGCGATTTGCCGCTTCCGGTGGGCATCACGACTACAGCGTCTTTACCGGCAAGGATCGCGTCAATTACTTCGCGCTGTCCCTCGCGAAATTCGTCAAATCCAAAATGCTGGCGCAACGACGTGAGCGCGTCGGCAGTCGAATGCATGAGCCGGAGTCTAATGGGTGAGGATCATGCAGGCAAGAGTGTTTAACCCGGATGCTGCCGTGGACGTTGAAAGAAATGTGGCATTCGTATTTCGTGTGTTTCGTGGATCGCTCTTTAGCTCAACAAAAAGTCGATCTACGAATTAGACGAAACACACGAACTTCACGAAATGAGTTGAGCTTACCAGGTCTTTCGGATCGGATGCGCTTCGGTGTTGAAGATGACCCTTTTGAAATTCAACGTGGACGGTGGCGAGAAGAGCAAGAAGTAATACTTGAAGGTTTCGGCGAAGAGAAAGCTTTGCATTGAATCAGATTTTTCTTTAGTGATGACACTCTTCAAGGCGGCGTACCCCACCTCAGTGCGGCAGTGTTTCACAAAATCACGAAACATTGATTCACCCATCGCGAGGTATTTTGGATTACGTGTGTAGTGATACAGATAGTAAGTTGATTCAACGATCTCGGGACGCAGCGGGTATCCAGCATGCTTCACGTGCATGGCCTTGTAATCGAGCTCCTCGGGTTCAATGCCATGCAAGTTCCACATTTTGAAAGATGACTCGTGGAGCCGCTGAGCACGCCGAATGTCGCCTGAAAGAGCCAATACCGCAGGGAAGAAGGCGTCGAGTGCGCCGTAAGTGGTCGAGGTCCGTTTGCCGGTGGTCATGTCGGCATGGCCATACCAGAGCTCATACTGCATTCGCCGGCTGACTCTGCGATCAAAGTCATCCGCGAGGTGTTTATTGACCGCCACAATGCTCTCTTCCCACATGCGCTTGCAGTCCTGATCGCCGAACAGCAACCAACACTTCAAAAGGTATTCGTAGTAGCTGTCGATTTCCGCGCTGATATGACTATCATTGTTGGTCCACTGGCCAGTCTCGACATTGATGCGAGTACCGACCAGACCAATTGGTGAACGACGTTTGTAGACTTCAACGAGTGCTCGCTTAGCTTTGTCATAAAAGATGGGACGCTCGGTTAGTTTTGCAAGCGTGCCGAACTCGATTAACAAAGTTCCGGCTTCCGCTGGATTAGTAACTTCGCCGCGCACTTTTCCTGTTTTCAGGTTTACGTAGCGATATGGAATTCCGGTCGGTGAATCGAATACTGGAAGCAGCCGGTTTCCCAAATCCTCTGCCAGTTTCAAAAGACGCTGGTCCCCGGTCATCTGATAACCGGAAAGCAGTCCGCCCAGCAGCCGGATAGTGACCTCGAAGTTCTGAACAGATATGTCTTTGTCGAAGGAGAGATTCTCAACGATGTACTTGCGCGTCGCGTCAGCTTCCTCTTTGAGGCCCATGACGATCATGGTGTCGAGCGCATCGACCGGAGTCATCAGCAGCGGTTGCGCATACCAATCATGATGCGACTTCGACAGGGGCTTCAAATCGTCGTGGCCCCAGGCGTACTTCTTATAACCATTCCAGGCGTGAAGAAACTCGGCGCGGACCTCGTCCGCCAGTGGGCGTTGCGGTGACTGGGGAAAGACGGGCGGGGAAACAACCAGCAGTAGCAATAGGACGGCGATAAGCTTCATGAGCATGAGTTACTTAGCTCGCCGGGCGAGGCGATAGGCGTGCGAAGATCGATTTAAACGAAACGCGCCAGGGCTTCGGCGATGGATCGAAGATTGACATGCCTGCCGCATGGGCGTTGAACATTCTGAACCCAGACCCTCAGCGTGTTTTCTATTTTCGAAATCAACTCTCCAGGCGAAACCGGTCTACCGAAAAAGGCCCTCGCACCCTTCCATGCGGAAAGAGGCAACACCAAGCCGCTGGTAGCAATTGCAAATTGCTGAAGTGAATCCCTCGAGCAAAATTTTCCCAAGGCGTCCAGCAGTGTTTGAGGAACTGGCACGGAGGCGTGATGGCCGGGCCTGGAGAGTGCAGCATTAACGAAATCCACGTTATTGTCCGACCGTGTTACATCAGGGATTACGATCTGCTCCGGATTCTTGATCCAGTAAGCTACGCCCTCTAACAAAGTGATGACCACGTCGAACGAGCCGGCAGATTTCTTGCCGGACGGATCAGTTTTAAGGGTTTCCAAAATGGCCACCGCATCGGTAACGTGCTTCGATGCCGATGAAAGGTCATCTGCTCCCGGTTGTTGAAATCCTGCGTCTACAAGATCGATGGCTTTTTCTAAATGATCTTCTGCATCTTTAAAGCTTTTACGAATTTGTTTGGCTTCGAGGTCGGCGCTGGCTTGCTGTAATTCCAGTTTTTCGCGAACCGGAGCGGAATCACGAACTAACTTTATGATTTCATTAAGAAGCTCTGTAGCTGCGGCGCTCAAGACATTCCGGCCCGATGGCAAAAGCTCCTGGGCCTTTTCGCTCAGCTCATCGGTGATGTATCTGAGTTGCGCAGGATTGGTGACGAAAAGATCGGGGTTTCCGAATCGAAAGGTTCGTTCGGCATCAGTAGTTAAGTCTGTCATCCGCCGTACGTGGTTCTTCAAACGCTTGCGATCCGTTTTCAGGATTTCCAGTTCCAGCTTTCTCACCAGGCCGGATAATTCTTTCAATAACTTATTACACTCAATCGAAGTATTTTGCGCGTCTCGGAACTTTTGAAAGATGAACTCGGACTTAAGATTTAGCATGATCTTCAAGTGCGATTCGATGGCATCAGCAGGAGAGGCCTTTGCCTGGCATACGGCGGCTGACTGTGCGATTTGGCGAGTTGGTAGAGCAATG
>DATEPF010000225.1:0-4189 GCA_035273325.1 Pyrinomonadaceae bacterium
TATGGCAACCGATGCTGAGTTTGATTCGATCCTGGTTTATGTCATGACGTGCGACAAACTATCTATAGTTTGTCGTCAGTAACGGAGTTGACCTTATCGCAGATTACGACAAGCTGAAGCATGTCGAACACAATCCCCAAATTGAATCGCTCGCAGAAACCAGCTATAAAGTAGACCACAGCAATCAAAACAGATCGGGAGACTTCGAAGTGCCTCAAAGCAGACACCGAAAAACCGGGAAAGCGAAAAAACGGCCCCGAGGCCTTTATCCGGCCGCCAAAACCGCTGCACCATCAGAACGCAACAAGCAAGCTAGATTAATAGCCATCCTGGTAGTGATCGCACTGGCTGCAGCAGCAGTCACCTACCTGATCGCTAATCGCAATAGCAGCAGTAGTGGGACGGAAGTGGTCACCGCTTCCGGGCTGAAGTACACCGACGTCGCAGAAGGCACTGGCACGACAACACAAAACGGGCAGATGCTGACGGTCCATTACACCGGCACGCTGCAAAATGGGACCAAGTTTGATAGCTCAGTCGATCGTGGCAAGCCTTACCAGTTTCGTCTCGGCAGTGGCAGCGTCATCAAAGGTTGGGATGAAGGCTTGCTGGGCATGAAGGTTGGCGGGAAAAGAAAGTTAGTTATCCCGGCTGCGCTCGGATATGGAGCGAGAGGGACTCCAAATATTCCCCCTAATTCGACGTTGTTATTTGATATCGAACTTATTGACGCTAAGTGAAAGCGAAGACGTTCAGAGTCCCACCTTTAGGTTGCTCGGCCGCGCTAGAAAGCAAGCTAAAGCTTGGACTCTGAACATCTTCGCTTTGGCCGGAGAAAAATATGAGTAATGACAGTCTGACCGTCACGGACAACCGCACCGGGAAGCAGTACGAAATACCAATTGAGCAGGGAACGATCAAGGCGATGGATCTGCGTCAGATCAAAGTCGAAGACAACGACTTTGGTTTAATGACCTACGACCCCGCCTTCATGAACACTGCTTCCTGCAAAAGCAAGATCACATTTATCGATGGTGATAAGGGCGTCCTCGAGTATCGCGGTTATCCGATAGATCAACTCGCGGAAAAGAGTTCTTACCTGGAAGTGGCCTTCCTGTTACTGAATGGCGAATTGCCCACAACCGAAGAGCTGCAAACGTTCACACGCAACATCACCTACCACACCTTCATCAATGAAAGTATTAAGAAGGTCATTGACGGTTTCCATTACAACGCGCATCCGATGGGAATGTTTGAAGCCACGCTCGGCGCGCTCTCGACGTTTTACCCCGACGCCAAGAACATATTCGACGTCGAATGCCGGCAGAAACAGATTCACCGGCTAATCGCTAAGGTCCCCACGATCGCCGCCTTCGCGTTTCGTCACCGGATTGGCATGCGCTACTCCTATCCCGACAACGATCTCAGTTACGAGGGAAATTTCCTGAACATGATGTTCAAGACCACCGAACTGAAGTATCAACCAAATCCAGTGCTCGAGCGGGCGCTCAACGTACTGTTCATTCTGCACGCCGACCACGAACAAAATTGCAGCACTAACGCCATGCGCAGTATCGGCAGCGCCCAGACGGATCCGTTCTCGTCAATGGGTGGCGCTGCGGCTGCGCTCTATGGACCACTTCACGGTGGCGCGAATGAAATGGTTTTGCGCATGCTGAAAGAGATTGGTTCAGTCGCAAACATTCCGGATTACATCAAGCGGGTTAAAGCCGGCGAGTTTCGTTTAATGGGATTCGGTCACCGCGTATACAAGAATTACGATCCGCGTGCCCGAATCATCAAGCAAGTTGCAGACGAGGTGTTTGAAGTTACCGGCCGCGATCCACTTCTGGACATCGCACTGGAGCTCGAGAAGATTGCCTTGGAAGATGAGTATTTCGTGAAGCGGCGCTTGTATCCGAACGTCGATTTCTATTCCGGGATCATCTATCAGGCGATGCGCTTCCCCGTCGATATGTTCCCGGTGCTGTTTGCGATCCCGCGCACGTCTGGATGGCTGGCCCAGTGGGTGGAAATGTTGGAGGACACCGATCAGAAGATCGCGCGACCACGGCAGATTTATTTAGGCCATAGGGGCAGGAATTACATCCCGATCGACCAGCGCGGGAAGACGGAAGCGGTGAGCGCTTAAAAGGCAGTAGGCAGAAAGCAGAAGGCAGAAAGCGCGACACAAGTCGTTCGTGCTTTCTGCCTTCTGCTTTCTGCCTATTTACTTGGTGCACCCAGCAGGACTCGAACCTGCGACCTTCTGATCCGAAGTCAGACGCTCTATCCAGCTGAGCTACGGGTGCACGTTAGTGAATGGTAAATGTTGACAGGTGAATCGTAAAGTCGCTAAACCTTGAGAAATAGTTGTTACTCGAATTCGGACGGACCGATCCAACTTACCAAAGGCAGACATTGGACTTTGGACTTCGGACCTTGGACTTCTTTACGGACCCTGAAATTCTTTCCGGATAAACCGCACAAGATCCTGAATCTGCTGGGGCGTCAGCTTTTCTTTGAACGCCGGCATCTCGTCATCACCTTCTGAAATTTTCGCCGCCAGCCGTTCATCTGCCGGTTTCCGCGCGTGCTCGCCGGTAAGGTTCGGTACCTTGATCTCGCGTCCTGCGATTTCGACCCGTCCTCCCGCTCCCTTTTCTCCATGACACTTCGCACAGTTCTCATTGAAGATTGCCCGTGTGGCGGCAAACTCATCCACCGCCGCACTCGTCTGCGGCGATCCTGCCGCTGGCGGTGACTGAGCTGGTCCATTCGTTGCTGGATTGTTGCATGCGAGGCCAAACCCTAAGGTGACAACTACGAACAGAACAAGCCTTGTGGTTCTCATTCGATTTCTCATTTATAGAATGATGTTGGAACCCGGGCAGTATACACAAGAGTCTCCGATAAAGTTGCTTTGCCTCAAAAGTCGAGTTCAACACGTTTCGTGTTCAATTCGTGTGTTTCGTGTAATTCGTGGATCGCCTTTTAGGCAGCACAAGAACGATCCACCCATTACACGAAACACAGGAAGTACCACGAAATAAAAATCAACCGACGCTTTTCGACTTCTTTGACCTGCTCGGTTGCAATCGATCCGAGCCGTAGGCAGAATACTTGCGCCATCTCAATCTTTCGCCGGTCTCCGGATGCACGTTCCCGTCGAGGTCACACAAAATGAGTTCGGACAAGGATCAAAACCCGAAAAGCCCTTTACGGTTGGCTCCGAATTGCGTTGAATTCGAAGAACAGAAAGCCAAGCTGCCACGGCAGTTTGTTAATTTCACCTTTTATCACGCGCGGCCTGAATGGCGGCTGCTCGATGATGGCGAAAAGCAGGAATGTAGGGCTGAATTTGTTAACGCGGTAAACGAGTTTCGCCCTCAACTACTGATTCACACTTACTCCACGATCGGTCTGCGCACGAACGCTGACTTCATGATCTGGCGCATCGGTTACGAACTCGATCCGATCCAGGACATGACTTCGCGTCTGAATCACACGCGCATGGCTAAGTACCTGGATACTGCGCAATCATTTTTGTCGATGACCAAACGTTCGATGTACATCGACAAAGATAATCCTGAACACGTCGAAGATCGGCTGCACATCATTCCCGGCAAATCCGATTACCTCTTCGTTTATCCGTTTGTAAAAACGCGTGAGTGGTACACGCGCACCGCCGACCAGCGCCAGGAGATGATGGACGAACACATTCGGATTGGCAGCAAGTATCGTTCGGTGAAACTGCATACGACTTACTCGTTTGGACTGGACGATCAGGAATTTGTGGTCGCCTTTGAGACTGACCACCCGGCCGATTTTCTCGATCTGGTTCAGGAACTGCGCGAGACCAAAGCCAGCTCTTACACTCTGCGAGACACGCCGATGTTTACCTGTAGACAGCGCTCCTTAGCTGAATGCCTCGAAGCCTTAGGTTGAGGCCAAAGTTGTTCTTCGTCACGGGAAAAAACGATCCACGAAATTACACGAAGCTACACGAAAGCATTTTCGTGATTCGTGTTATTTCGTGGATCGTTTTCTTCTTGATGGTAACTGGTTTCTTTATTCCTCCGGCTTCCGAAAGTTCAAATCAATCTCGCACGGTCGAATATCTCTGGTACGAAGCCGAAGACATGCGCGGGTTCGCCACGCAACCAAACGGCGAGCCGGTGTTGAATCC
>DATEPF010000226.1:0-4166 GCA_035273325.1 Pyrinomonadaceae bacterium
TTTTACCTTAACAGAATGAATCGAAGGCAAATAAAACTCGGACTTGAGACGTTACTTGAACAGCCATCGCGCCATGTTGGCAGTGAGCGCGTCGGTTTAATCTGTAATCAGGCGTCGGTCGATCATGGGTTCAGGCATGCCGCCGATCTTCTTTCTGAGCACAACGAGGTAAATCTCCGTGCGCTGTTCGGCCCGCAACACGGCATAAGGGGCGACGTGCAGGACAACATGATCGAAACAGATCATGCGGTCGATCCCACTACCCGGTTGCCAATCTATTCCTTGTATAGCGAGACTCGCGAACCGACTGAAGCGATGCTGAACGATGTTGACGTCCTTGTATTCGATATGCAGGACGTGGGTTGCCGCATTTACACGTTTGCTTACACGATGGCTAATTCAATGGTGGCGGCAAAGCGATTTGGGAAGAAAGTGATTGTTTGCGATCGACCGAATCCGATAAATGGTCGCGATGTGGCAGGAAACGTATTGGAAACCGAGCAGGCATCATTTGTTGGATTGTTTCCAATGCCGACGCGTCATGGCATGACGCTGGGCGAGCTGGCGCAACTGTTCAATGACAAGTTTGGAATCGCGTGCGATTTAACAGTGATTCCAATGGAAGGGTGGGAGCGCGACTGTTGGTTGGATGAAACGGACACTCCGTGGGTGCTGCCGTCGCCAAATATTCCTACGCTCGACTCGGCAACTGTATTTCCCGGCACGGTGCATTTTGAAGGGACGCAAATTTCTGAAGGGAGAGGAACGACCCGGCCGTTTGAACTGATCGGCGCGCCCTATATTGATCCGGAGAAGTATGCGGAGCGTATGAACAAACTGAATCTCCCTGGGGTTTACTTCAGGAGCTGTGTGTTCCGGCCTACCTTTCAGAAGCATGGGGGCGTCAGCTGCGGGGGTGTCCAGATTCATGTACTCGATCGCCGTGCTTTCGAACCCGTCTCGACAGGTGTGGCGATGGTTAAAGTAGCTTATGAACTTTACCCGGATCAGGTCCGTTGGAAAGAGCCGCCGTACGAGTACGTTTACGACCGCAACCCTTTCGACGTAATCGCGGGAACTTCACGGATACGGGAAGTGATCGAGTCAGGTGGTTCAGTTGAAGACTTGTGGTCCTGGTGGACACCCAACCTAGACGAGTTTAAGAAGCTTCGAGAGAACTATCTGTTGTATTGAAACTTAAGATGTGGGTTTAAGAGTCGGGGCGCCGACCGTTAAGGTTGCTGCTGAAGTAACTTTATCCAGGATCTGAACGTAAGACTTTAGGTTTATCGCGGGTAATGAGGTCAGTACCACCTGCGGTAGCGGGTGGGTTTTGGACATTTCAGGGCCGCTGATTTGTGCCTGCGGATTTCATAACGGATACTCCACAATCGGCAACAACCATCCGCGCTCAGTCAAACCCACCCGCTACCGCAGGTGCTACTGACTTCATATCTAGCGTTGAGCAAGGGAGACTAAGTTGGCAAAGGCAACAGAACTTGAGTTAGTTGAGAGGCCGCCGGCGCGCGCGTGGTTGATAGGGCTCGTCGCCTGGTTGGTGCCTGGCGCCGGACATGCAGCGCAAGGGCGTTGGGTGCGTGCCGCCATTCTCGGCGGCGCTGTATATGCAGCGTTTATTGCAGGTCTGGCAATGGGCGGGCATCTCTTTATATTGAAATCGGATGGCCAGACTTCAACTCTTTACCAATTACCGCCGATGATCGCCAACCTCGGCGCCGGTCTTCTTTATTTAATCTGCTGGGTCCTGGACACCGGCTTTGCCGATGATGCGGTGAACGCAGCTAAAGCGACGTACGAGTATGGCAACACGTTTTTGCTCATCGCCGGCCTCCTGAATTACCTGGCAATGCTCGACGCATTTGATATCGCAGCAGGGAGGAAAGAATGAGACATTTCCTCGTCATGACTGCATTCGCTGCGTTGGCTGCGGTGGTGTTTGGCACAGTCGCTAAGGACACCAAGAGCGAGCGGATTTCCTATGGACTTAAAGTATTTCTTGAATTCCTGATCATCGGTTTGGCTTTAGCCTGGGTGTTGTACTTCATTCCGTAGTTTTACTGTTCGCGTCGCTGGGAGTTTTCAATGGCGGTGTTTGAAAGCGAAGCGCTAATCTTGCGAACATACAACTTCGCTGAGGCGGACAAGATCGTGGTTTGTCTGACTCGTGACGCGGGTGTCATTCGTGGTGTTGCAAAAGGCTGCCGCAAGCTGAAGAGTAGGTTTGGCGCCGCGCTTGAGCCGTTCACCCTTGCAAAAATTACCTACTATCAAAAAGAGAACCAGGAGCTGGCCTCGATTAGCACCGCGGAAATCGTAACTTCACACTTCGATTTATCCAGTCACGCTGAAATACTTGCCGGCCTTGCTTACATGGGCGACCTGATTCTCGAGTTTTCCCCGCCGCATCACGTTAACGAAAAGCTTTACCGGATGGTTAAAGCATGCCTCGAAGCGATCTCACAGTCACCGCAGGACATGCCAACGATTCTTCGTTACTTCGAGGTATGGCTGCTTAAACTCGAAGGTTACTTACCCGATTTGAAACGTTGTGGCGATTGCGGCTCTGACTTCGACGAAACCCGGGGAGCTTTTCTCGCATCGGATCTCAGTTTCCGCTGTCGCGACTGTACAAACGGAGGTGGCAACGCGGTTTCGCGCCGTCTCCAGATGCAATTGCGCGCGACGCAAAAGCTGCCGCCGTTTGTTTTCGCTCAGGAATCACGTGAAGTCCCGGCGAGTATCCATAAGGAAATGGCGGAATTAACGCACCAGCTAATCGCCCGAGTACTGGAAAGGCAGCCGCGCCTCAGACCAAACTTTCAGTGACTCGTCACTTGAGAAACTACTTTAGATGTTTGCCGGTCGAAAGCTCATCCCGCGGTACGTCATCAGCAGTGCGGTGCCCTATGTCCTGCTGTCTCTCTTCCTCCTGACCGCAATCCTTCTCACCCAACAGGCTGGACGCTTCGCTGAAATTGCTTTGTATGCAGATCTGCCGTTTTCACTGGTGATCGAAATCGGAGCTGCGCTGCTCCCGGGAGTTTTGGTTCTGACACTACCGGTGGCAGTGCTTGCGGGAATCGTCATCGGCTTTGCGCGCATGGGCAGCGACAGCGAAATCGTGGTAATGCGCGCGGCCGGCATCGGGACATGGAGCCTCGTTTGGCCGGCGTTGCTTCTTGGTCTAATCGCGACCGCCGCCACGACGTTTCTTCATATGAAGGAGGCGCCGCAGGCCGCGCGCGATCTTCGCCGTGCGGCGTTGCAGGGGGCGCTGCGCAAGCTTGAATCACCAGTCGAGCCACGCACCTTTAACACGGAGATTCCCGGATACGTTATTTACGTCAGGGATGGCGACAAGACCCAGGGCTCATGGGCGCGCGTCTTTATCTATGCTCAACAGCCGGATGGGTCAACTCGAGTAGTGACAGCGCGATCGGGTCGGATAGATTCTTCGGGTGATAAATCAGAATTGGTATTGAGTGATGCCTCGGCGTTAAAGATACCGGCACCGGGAAATTCGGATCAGTCTTACGTGGTTGAGCGGCTTGAGCAGCTACGCATCGCGATCGACACCGGCCGCGCCGCGTTGCTCGATCAGATCAGCAAAGATGAAACCAGTGCCGAAGAGATGGACTGGCGCGAGCTGCGCGAGATGGCAGCGACCGGCACAGCTAAAGAAAGAAATGAGGCGGAGCGGACTTTTCATCGCAGGCTTGCGTTGTCTGTCGCGCCGTTCCTATTCGCGTTATTTGGCGCGTTGCTGGGACTTCGCATCAGGCGCGGTGGCCGCGCAGCCGGCGTCTTGTTGGCTATCGGGGTCGTCGTTCTTTATTACCTGTTGTCACTGCTGGGCGAGTCGATAGTGCGTACTAACACTGTTCCCGCGATAGTCGGGCAGTGGATTGCCACAGCCGTAATTCTGTTGTTGAGTTTGGTCGTTCTCGTCATCCGCGATGTCCCTAAATTTCGCCTGCTGCAACGGTTCAGCAAACCAAATGAGCCGAAAACTGTCGCCATTCGGGCTACTTCGCAACACATCGTCGGCGCAGGCCGCTCCGGATTTCCGAGTTTGCTGGACACCAATTTGTTTCAAGCCCTATCGGGTAGTTTTGTCGTCGGGTTTTTATCGCTGGCGGCAATCT
>DATEPF010000227.1:0-6506 GCA_035273325.1 Pyrinomonadaceae bacterium
CCGGCGGGTGATATCGACCTTTGTGTCCGGCCCGAACATCGTGACAAGGCTGTTGCGGCGCTGGCCGGTAGCGGTTGCTTCACGGACCTTCACACAAGCCTCTCGGAAATTGGCGAACGAAGTCTTGACGACCTGTTTGCACGATCCAAAACTGTGCCACTGGGAGCGGAACAGGTGCGCGTGCTGGGTACGGAAGATCACCTCGCTTTGCTCTGCATCCATCTCCTGAAACACGGCGGCTGGCGCCCGTTATGGTTGTGCGACATCAGCGCTGCAGTCGAGTCGTTGCCCGCAGGTTTCAACTGGGACACTTGCCTGGGTACGAATGAACAAAGGGCCAGGTGGATAGCTTGCACCCTCGGGTTAGCGGAACGCTTGCTTCAGACGGATTTGAGTCGCGTGCCTTTAGACCGTCAGCAGATGCGCGTTCCTGATTGGATCTCCGGGACCGTGCTTTATCACTGGTCAAGACTGTTCCCCGGAGACGCATTACCAATGCAGGCAGCCCCGCTGATGTCGATTACTCTGCGGGAGCGCCGGAACGTCTTCAAAGGCATCGTAGATAGATGGCCTGACCCCATCACCGCTACCTTTAATCTTCAAGGCGGCGTCAACAACTTCCCGCGCTTCCCCTATCAGCTGGCAGACTTTCTGCGTAACGGATTTCGTTTCATGTTTGCGTCGTCCGAAGGCTAAAAAAGGATCTTCTGGTTACTTCGTGTATTTCGCGGATCGCCTTTTTGCAGGGCTAAAAACAATCCACAAATTATTACGCGATAGCGATTTCATTAACACCGTGGCTTCAGCCCGGTGAAACCGAGAGCGTTGTTTCCTATTCAACCGTTTCAACGGTTTTTCCGCGCTCAGTGAAACCGTTCAAACGGTTAGGAGTCGTGAGATCGCTTCGGACACCGGGCTGAAGCCGCGGTGTTAATCAGATCGCGCCGTGTTTTCAAACGTCTGATGCGGTTAGGAAGCGGCTTTTAGGGCAAAGCCAATAATGTCTAAAACTGCATTAATCCTGAGCCTGGACACCGCTAACATCGGCGGTAGTGTTTTTCTGGGACGTGGTGCAGAAGAGCTGGCCTCGAAGATTGGGAACGCGGACGTTTCACATTCCAATAGCTTACTCAGTGACATCAACGAATGTTTGAACAAAGCCGGAGTGTCACTTTCGGACGTCGAGGTGTTTGCATGTGCCGCTGGACCAGGAAGTTTCACGGGACTCCGCATCGGCATTGCGACGTTAAAGGGTCTGGCAGCCACACTGCAGCGGCCTTGCATCGGTATTCCAACGCTGCAGGCGGTGGCCCGGGCCGCAGGCCCCTCACCGCTTACAGTGTCGTTACTCCCGGCGGGACGCGGTGAAGTTTTCGCGCAGATGTTTTCAGTGTCGGCGGATGCAGTAGTTGAAAAGGATCAGCCCGCGCATCTTTCCCCGGCAAAGCTTATGGCGCGCTACGGTGTTTTGGAACACGTATTGTGGGCAGGAAACGGCGCGCACAACGAACGTACCTTCCTTGCGGAGCAGGCCACTCTTCGCGGACTTGTTTTTCGCGTCGATGACACAGAAACCGTGACCGGATGGCGCGTTGCGCCGAAAGTCGACGACCTTGCGCAATACGTCGCCGCTCTGGCGCTACGCGCTTATGACGAGGGCGCGGTACAATCCGCGCAATCCCTCAGTGCGATTTATGTGCGCCCTTCAGACCCTGAGCTGAAAGAACTATGTCGATAACCCATACGGCATTAGATACTACCGAACACACAATCCCGATCATTAACATGACCGAACACGATCTACTGGAGGTCGTGGAGATTGAGGAGGCGTCCGGTCTTAGTCGTTGGGGCTGGTCGGCTTACTACGCGGAGCTGCAAGGCAGAAACAGCCATTTGATGCTGGTGGCGCGTATCGATGGGCAGGAAAAGAGTCGCCGCTCGAAGCTCGCTGGATATATCGTGGCCCGCCTCGGAGCGGATGAATTACACATCAACAACGTCGCGGTGCGGGAAGATTTCAGGCGTCGAGGTATCGGCCGGCGACTGCTTGATCGCATTCTCGAGGAAGGGAAGAAGTCTGGCGCGATCGCGGCCTATCTCGAGTTGCGTGCCGGAAATCAGGCCGCACTGGCGCTTTATCAGGAGTCGGGATTCCGGGTCACCGCGCGGCGGAAAAATTATTATTCGGATCCCGTCGAGGATGCGTTGGTAATGATTATTGATCTTCGTGGAAACGCTTGATTGCGTGACCTAATTCAGCTACCATTTTTTCGTGCCTGACACATGCCGAGCGGTTTTCTTCCAAATTCTCTTCAACCTAAATCTGCCCCCCTGTTTCAACGTCTGAAAGGAGATACCTGAGAAATGGACATGACTACGACGGATATGCTGAAAGAAGAGTTGATAAATCGAGATCCTGAGTTTCGCGAACTGGCTCGCGAACACACGCGTTACGAAGAACGGCTCAGTGAATTATCGGCTCTGGCGTATCCGAGCGACGAAGAACAAATGGAAGAGGTAACTCTGAAGAAAAAGAAATTGGCCCTGAAAGATCAGATGTATTCAATGATGCTGCAGCATCAGAAATCTCAAAACGTTAGCCATTAAATAGCGGAGAAAGGTTCGAAAGTTATTTTCGATGAAGGGGACGTGCCTCCACGTCCCCTTTCTTGCAGGAAAAACAACAACGTCCGGGTCAGGTTGTGACAACGTTATGATCGCCAGAGAAGGAATAATCTTCATACTGCCGCCGGTCGGACTGGCAATTCTGTTTTTCTGGCTGGGCCTCTGGCCCGTGGGAATTGCTTTTATTCTGCTGGCCGCGTTTATGGCATTCTTCTTCCGCGACCCGAAGCGAGAGCCGCCAATCGACGCCAGCGTGATTGTCAGTCCTGCCGACGGACGTGTAACTCGCATTAGTGCACTGGAAGAAGCGAATGAAAATTCCGCCACCTTAGTCAGCATTTTTCTTTCGCCGTTGAACGTGCATATCAATCGTTCCCCGATCGCCGGCGAAGTTACCAGTGTGGCCTATCTGCGCGGAAAGTTTGTACCAGCTACGGACGCGCGTGCCAGCGTCATCAACGAGCAAAACGTGCTGACTATTAAAGGCGAAAATATCACAGTCGTCTGCAAGCAAATTGCCGGGATCCTTGCGCGCCGAATAGTTTGCTGGAAACGCGCCGGCGACAACGTAACGTTGGGTGAGAGAATCGGGTTGATTAAATTCAGCTCGCGTACTGATCTGATTTTGCCGCCCAACGTTGAGATCCTGGTGACGGTAGGCACACGCGTACGCGGAGCCATCACCATCATCGGCCGCATCCGTTAATGGACGCCGCCCAATCGCGAAACGACATGGACGACGAAATTAAAAACCCTGAGAGACGCGGTTTGCGCAAAGGCGTTTACCTGATTCCGTCGGTGTTTACCGCGGCGAATATCGGGATGGGCTTCTACGCAATCATGTCGGCAATTCGCGGGTTTCAACTGGTGGACAGCGGTGTTGAGGCAGACCTTGCCCAGGCTGCGAACCATCTCAACAGTGCTGCCAAAGCGATCGGTTGGGCAGTGGTTTTTGACATGCTCGACGGCCGGATTGCGCGCATGACTAAGACCACGACCGAGATTGGTGTGCAACTCGATTCCATTGCCGACGTCATCACGTTTGGTTTGGCGCCGGCGATCCTTGCCTACGTGTGGGGTTATGGCGCCAGCTTGGAGGAGGGAAGCGACCTGCATAGTTTGGCGTGGTTTTTGTCGTTCATGTATTTGATGTGCGGCGGGTTTCGTCTGGCGCGGTTCAATGTGCAGTCCTCGCGGCCCCGAATTCTTGCCGAAGGAACAATCAAAACCGACAAGAAAAGTTTTGTCGGATTACCGATTCCGGTTGCCGGCGGTTTGATTGCCTCTCTAATCCACTTTGCGCCGATGCCGCTGGTTTACTACGGCCCGGATCGTGCCCACATTTATTCGTTGTTATTGATGGCGCTGGTTGGAATGTTAAGTGTGTTGATGGTCAGCACGTTGCGATTCTCGAGTTTCAAATCCGTCGGCAACCGGCCACGTGGCATGCGTACGATAATTCTAGTGGTGGCCGTCGGGACGATTATCTTTTTGTACTCGCGATACGTACTGCTCGCCCTGGCGTCTGGTTACATCCTGCACGGACTGCTCTCACGCCTGATCGGAATGTTTCGCCGCCGCACGGACATAACAACTCAACCAGCTACCGAGAAGTAAATAGAAACGAAAGCGATCCACGAAATACACGAATAACACGAACATTTCGTGTGCTTCGTGTGTTTCGTGGATCGTCTCTGTTCATCAGGGCTTCTTGTCGCGCGGGCGCATGAAGGCAAGTAAACCGGATTCCGTTGTTACGAGAACAGCGCCCGCTACAGCGACCGGCGACGCTAAATTACTAATCTCCTCACCCACCGGTAACGTGTTCACCTGTTTGCCGTCTCGTAACTCCAACACCACTCCCGCAGATCCCGACAGCGGCGTAAAAAGCGCTTCCGCGCTCATCATCAGCGGCTGTGAAGATATGCGACCCGGCATCTGTCTTTTCCAAAGACGGGTCCCCGCCGAAGAAAATTTGTAAACGAAGTTATCGAGCGACGCCACCAGCAAATCCTCGCCCACCATCGCCACAGCCTGCACGCCCGCTCCCAACCGGCTCCGCCATTTAAGTCTTCCATTCGATGCCGCTACCGCGTACACATGCCCGTCGTCTGATCCGAAATAAACCTGATCGCCTCCCGTTCCGGCTGGCCCACGGACCGGCCCTTTCGTCTTGTAAAACCAAAGTAGCTTTCCGGTCGCTTCATCCAGGGCCAGTAAGTTTCCGTCTTCACTCCCAACGTACACACGCGAACCGCTGACAACGGGTTGAGCATTGAAGGGTCGTCCGTAGTCGTAAGACCAACGCACCGCGCCCGTCTTGCTGTCAAACGAATAGACCAGCCCGTTGCTGCTGGCTGCGAACAGGTTCCCGTTCGCCAGGGTCAACGTCCCCCGCAAGGGCATTTCGAACGTGCGCATCCATTGCGTAACTCCCGCTTCACGTCCGAGCGCGCGCAAGGCGCCGGTCGCGCGACGCACGCCGGCCTCCGGTTTGCCCGTTTCCGACGCCACGTAGACCATGTGATTGTCGGCCACCGGAGACGCGGACAATTCACCGCCCATCTCTGCACGCCAATTCAACTGCCCAGTCTCTGCCTGGAGTGAAACAATCACACCTTCCGCGAGCGGCAGATAAACGCGGTCGCTATCGAACGCCGGTGTCAGGTTAAGGGTTGACGGCGTGTCGTAACGCCAGCCAACAGTCAGCGGTTCGCTAAGACGCACCCCTCCCGGCTTCGCTTCGTCAGCAACAGTCACTCCGCCCTGGCCTGCCACAAACACAACCGGGCATAGCAACAGAGCTATGGAAAACCGAATGAGGAACTGGGTTATCACTCTTCACCTTTCACTTTTAACTTTATGTATAATCCCCGGTTCATTTTAACCATCGAATCTGTTTTGACGCAGAAGGCTGTCCTGAGGTTTTCTTTTTGACGACGCTTAATCAACACGAAACCATCATAATACTGGACTTCGGAGGGCAGTACACCCAGCTGATCGCACGTCGAATTCGAGAAGCCGGCGTCTATTGCGAAATCCTCCCTTTCAACACCCCAACCGAAAGAATCATCGCGCGCTCACCGAAAGGTCTGGTCCTTTCGGGCAGTCCTTTTTCCGTTTATCAGGAAGGTGCGCCACGTCCGGATTCGAAACTACTGCAGTCCATTAATTTCCCGCTGTTGGGAATTTGTTATGGACTTCAAATACTGGCTTTCGATATGGGCGGCGAAGTGAAATCTTCCGACAACCGTGAATTTGGTTACGCCCGTTTGAAAGTGCTCGATGACAACAGCAAATTGTTTCAGGGGCTACCTGCAGAGATGGATGTCTGGATGAGTCATGGTGATCACATGACTTCGGTGCCGGCCGGATTTCGCGTGACGGCGTTGACTGAAGACGCGTTGAACGCAATTGAAGATACTGAACGGCAAATATTCGGCGTGCAGTTTCATCCGGAGGTCGCCCACACACCGCTCGGCGCACAATTGCTACGCAACTTTCTTTTCGAGATCTGCAAGTGCAAGGGAGATTGGTCACCGAAGGCTGTCATCCAGGAACAAGTCGAACGTATTCGCGATACGGTAGGTAAAACAGGACACGTCGTCTGCGGTCTATCAGGGGGCGTCGACTCGACCGTTGCTGCAGCACTCGTCCACGAAGCGATCGGCGATCGACAGACGTGCATTTTTGTCGATAACGGTTTGTTGCGAGAAGGTGAGTTTGAAGCGACGTTGGCGCTGCTGAATCAGCGGATGAAACTCAATGTTCGCGGTGTTCGCGCGGGCGACCAGTTCCTCGGTGCGTTATCGGACGTGACTGATCCTGAAGAGAAGCGAAAGCGAATCGGCAAAGTCTTTATCGACGTTTTTGATGCGGAG
>DATEPF010000228.1:0-4803 GCA_035273325.1 Pyrinomonadaceae bacterium
TCGAAACCAACATTCCTTCACATCGTGTTTCCGCTCGCATTGGTTACTACGCTCCTGCCAAGTAGTCACATAACCGCTGAGACAAAATGCTACGCGAAAGCCAGGAATCGCGCCGCCGCGTCGTCTTGACACGCGAAGCGACGTCCTGTAGCTTAGC
Source organism: Pyrinomonadaceae bacterium (assembly GCA_035273325.1). Taxonomy (GTDB): domain Bacteria; phylum Acidobacteriota; class Blastocatellia; order Pyrinomonadales; family Pyrinomonadaceae; genus PSRF01. The sequence goes on from DATEPF010000228.1 coordinate 158, forward strand.
TCGGCCGGAATGGCACAGGGCTAAGTGTAATGTTTACTTAAGTAAGTGAAATTGACGGCCAGACGGCATAGCCGTTGCCAACAGTTCCAGGAAGTTGTGAGGTGACGTGTGCATTCCCCTGCCTCAGGCGACGTATCCGGTTTAAAAAACAAGTATTTCGAGGAGAGAACATGCGACTAATCAAGCGCGCCGAAAAAGGACTGACCATAGCAGCCGGCGGCATTCACGACGCGATAGCGTCAGTTAACAAGTACAAGCCCAATCCGTCTTTTACCCCCAAATGGTCAGAGAAGCCTCTTTTGAAGTCATGGCAGAAGAGCAAGCCAACGCTCGGCTGGCCGCGCACTACAGATTCGCTTTGTCCCAACTGCGTCATCGAAGCACGCGAACAGATCATCAGCGGTAAGCAAGACGTTAGTGTCCTGATCAACGAGAACGTCGGAGAAATCAAGGCGCAGATTATCGAGCGCGACAACGAAATCTGGATGGTCAAGGATTGTCCGGTTCACGGCCACTTCGAAGACATGATGGCCATTGATGCGAAGTTTCTCACGCACATCGAAAAGATGTTTCCTGGCCGCGACATCGACGCGCACGCCGACGAGAAGCTTCACAACCACGGCTCAAGCACGATCAAGTATGGCCGTGGTGCGGTGCTTACAGTTGACCTGACAAATCGTTGCAACATGATGTGCGACCCGTGCTTCATGGACGCCAACCAGGTTGGTTTCGTTCACGAGTTGAGCATGGACGAGATTAAAGAGATTTTGGATAACGCGATCTCGATCAAGCCACGCCGGCAGATGTCGGTCCAGTTCTCAGGTGGCGAACCGTCGATCTCTCCACACTTCATCGAGTCGATTAAGTATTCGCGCAAGGTGGGATACAACAGTGTGCAGGCTGCGACGAACGGTATTGAATTTGCCAAGAGCAAAGAGTTCTGTCGTGAAGCTGCTGAAGCTGGACTGCGTTATGTTTACCTTCAGTTCGACGGTATCGGTAACGACGCAAACAGCCATCGCCAAGTGGGTAACTTGTTTGATGTGAAGATGCGCGCCATCAACAACTTGCATGAAGCAGGTGTTGAGATAGTGCTGGTGACGACGCTGGTCAACGGAATTAACAATGACCAGGTAGGATCTATCATTCGTTTCGCGTTGGACAATCCCAAGAAGATTGCGTTCCTTTCGTTCCAACCGGTTTCTTTTACCGGCCGTGACGAAGAGATTACGCCGCAGCGTCGTCTGCAACAGCGTTATACCCTTTCGCACCTTGCGCACGACGTAAAGAAACAGGTCGGCATCACGGAACCTACCCGTGACTGGTTCCCGCTTTCGCTGATGGGCGCATTTGCCGATTTCGCAGATCTGGTCCACGGGCCACAGGCGGAATGGGGTCAGGTATCCTGCGGCTGCCACCCGAACTGTGGTGTGGGCACTGCGGTGATGGTTGACAAGGAAACTCGTGAAATGCGACCGGTGCCGGAGTTCTTAAATATTCCGGGGTTGGTGAAGGACATGCAGAAGATCACTGACGCAGCCCGCGGCAAGTGGATGTCAAACTTGATGATGGGGCTGGCGTTATTGAAACACTACAATCCGTACAAGTCGCCGTCGCAGTTTACGCTTTATGAGCTTTTCAAGAAGTTTGATAAGTCGTTTGGCTTGACCGGGAAAGAGTACGGCAAGGTTTCGGGTGATCGCTCTAAAGACGACATCGAGAAGCGCCGGTCCGATCGTTGGAACTTCCTGTTTATCGCCGGCATGTGGTTCCAGGATCTATTCAACTACGATTTCCGTCGCACGGAGATGTGCATCATCCCGTACGGCACGCAGGAAGGTGAGATTTCCTTCTGCGCATACAACACGGGTATCGGTTGGAGAAACATCATCGAAAACATGCACCAGAATGCGACCGTCGCGAAGTGGTATGAAGAGCACGGACGCCACGAAATTTTTGCAGGTGGCAAGGAAGTGCAGATGGCCGACAAGACCCACGGAATGGTGCTGAACCCGATCGATCTGACGCGCCCGGATAAGCCGGAGATGGAAGGTCCAAAGACGGCTCATGAGGAAGCGGTGATGATGCGCAAGCTGTATCAGGAGATGGTGCTCAAGAAACAGCTTGATGTGAAGGAAGCAGACAAGCCGGTTCAGATTAAGAGCTTGAGCCGTAAGAAACAGGAAACTGCGGAACCCGCGTTGGTCTGATCCGCAATTCCACTAAAACCGCGACCCCGCGAGCAGTCTGTTCGCGGGGTTCGTTACGTAAATAGGCTCGCAAAAGTCGCGTCGTTACTTGACCATGACGGTTTTCGACGTTTAAATAGCGGGGTTGCGAGACCGACTGAACTAAAGACTAAGACTTTTAAGGAAGATTACGAATGGCAATTGTCACGATTAATCAGGGCGAATCAATTGAGAGCGCATTGCGCCGTTTCAAGCGCAAGGTAATGACGGAAGAAATTATCAAGGATGCGAAGAAGCACGCCTTCTTTATCCCACCAGGCCAGAAAGCAAAACTCAAATCAGCCTTGGCGCGCAAGCGGAACAAAAAGAAGGGCCGTATGCGCACGACGCCTCGCGACTAGTATTTCCGTTTTGCGCTTCCCGCGCGCTGCTCTCCCTTTTTAACCGGTCAGCTCGGAGAGGACGGCGGTGGAGCGAATCTGGTAATGACAAGAATTCTGCTTACAAACGACGACGGCATTCAGTCCGACGGCCTCATACAGTTGGAGAAGTCGCTGCGTGAAGTCGGCGACGTTTATGTCGTCGCCCCATCCTCCGAGATGAGCGGCGCCGCTCATAGTTTGACACTGGCGCGGCCATTACGTATTCGACAGATAGATGAACGGCATTGGACGGTCGACGGCACACCTACTGATTGCGTAACGTTAGCCCTCAACAAAATTCTTCCCAAAGAAGAACTGCCGCACATTTGTGCATCTGGTATCAATCACGGCGGAAACTTAGGGGACGATGCTAGTTACTCTGGCACGGTGGCAGGCGCACTCGAGGCGACGATTCTCGGGGTCCCTGGCATTGCGTTCAGCCTGGTAGCGCGCGACAGGTTTGATTTTCGTGAAGCCGCGCAGTTTGCAATTGTCGCGGTGAAAAAAGTGCTGGCCGAAGGGCTACCGGAGGGAACGCTCTTAAATGTGAACGTTCCTCCTCGAGAAGTCGCCGGGGTACGGGTTACCCGTCAGGGAATAAAGAACGCGCGCCCGGTCATCTCGGAACACATAGATCCCAGAGGGAAACCTTACTTTTGGATCGGCGAAGAGTATTTTAATAATGCTGCCGCCGACGGGACCGATTACAAAGCGATCCATGAAGGTTATATCTCAGTCACGCCGTTGAAGAGTGATATGACGGACCACCGAGCGCTGACGGCCATCGAGACCTGGAATTATCTAAAAGAATCAGAACTAACCTATAAGGGTTAATGTCGAAACGATGTATTGAGTTTTCGTGCAAACAACCGGCCAAAAGTCTTCTAGTCGACATCAGGATTATTCCATCCCACGCGAGCGAATGGTCGAACGTCTGCGCGACCATTATCGAATCCAGAATCAACAAGTCTTACAAGCAATGCGCGTAGTGCCCCGGCACGCATTTGTCCCGGAAGCTCTGCAGAGCCGTGCGTATGGCGACCACGCGTTGCCGATAAGCGCGAGTCAAACCATCTCTCAGCCTTATATCGTCGCTCGCATGACCGAATTGTTGGAAGTTGACTTAAATAGCCGTGTGCTTGAAATCGGTGCGGGCTCCGGTTATCAAACCGCGGTGCTGTCAAAAGTTTCAGGACAGGTTTACGCGATCGAACGAATCGGCGACCTGGCGCGACAGGCACAAGCAAGAATTCGGGAGCTTGGCATCTACAACGCGACTGTTAAGTGTTTCGACGGGACGCTTGGTTGGGCCGCAAACGCTCCATACGACGCGATACTAGTCGCCGCGGGCGGACCAACAGTTCCGCAACCACTGGTAACCCAACTAAAGGTTGGTGGCCGGCTGGTCGTGCCGGTCGGTGAAACCCGGGAACAGCAACGCCTCATTCGAGTAATTAAAACTGAGACCGGGAGCAAGCAGGAAGACCATGGGGCCTGTGCTTTTGTTCCGCTGATCGGCCAGCACGGTTGGGCGTCACAATAACGGCATTCATATGGATTCACTTTACGAGCTGTTTCACCAGGTTAAAGATGTTCTCAACCCGAAGACCATCATTGATACTCTTTTGGCGAAGGGCGGCATCTTCGTTTATGTGGGACTTATCTTTATCGTTTTTGCAGAGACCGGTTTAGCGGTTGGTTTTTTTCTTCCGGGAGATTCGCTGTTGGTTGTTGCCGGGCTTTTTGCGGCGGCCGGAAAGTTGAACCTGGCGATTCTGCTGAGCACATTGTTTGTCGCGGCGTTCCTCGGTGACGCGGTGGGTTATTTAACTGGTGCCCGCTTAGGTCCACGTCTTTTCAAACGCCAGAAATCATTATTGTTTCGCCCTAGTCACTTGCAAAAGGCCCATGCGTTTTACGAGAAGTACGGCGGCAAAACCATCATCATTGCGCGTTTTGTTCCGATTGTGCGCACGTTCGCGCCGATCGTCGCGGGTGCGGCTCAGATGCCCTACCGAAAATTCGTTGTGTTCAA
>DATEPF010000229.1:0-4976 GCA_035273325.1 Pyrinomonadaceae bacterium
CACCTCACTTGATCAACCGGCGGCAGCCATTGAGGCGTTAAACGCTGCGATCAAGTTGAAAGCCGACTGGCCGGAAGCATGGAACTCGCTGGCAGATAATTACCTGACCCAGAGCCGGTTTGCCGAAGCCGCAAAAGCTTACGAGCAGGTCGTGAAACTTCAGCCAACCAATGCGAACGCGTTTAGCAACCTCGGATATGCGTATGACCGTTTGGGCCAGTCTGCTCAGTCAGTCGATGCGCTGAAGAAGACGGTAGCGCTCAAAGCGGATGACGCGGTGGCCCATAACAACCTCGGTGCTGCGTTGTACAAGAATGGACGCTACCCGGAAGCCGTCATCGCCTTCGCAAACTCGACGCGTCTTAAGGGCGACGATCCTGAGACTCTGAACAATCTCGGCGCGGCATACTACATCACCGAGCAATACCAGAAAGCGATCGAGACTTTCCAAAAGGCCGTCTCGCTAAAACCTGACTTCGCCGATGCTCACTTCAATCTCGGCAATGCCAACTATATGGCAGGGAACTATCCGCAAGCCGCGGCGTCCTATCGCGAGTCAATTAAGCTGGCCCCGGCTTATGCGGAAGCGCGCACCAACCTTAGCGGTCTGTTGGTTGCCATGGATGATTTCAACCAGGCAATCACCGTGGCCCAGGAGGCGATTCGCTTGAAGCCGGACCAGGCAGTGGCGCACAACAATCTTGGTTACGCATATTTGAAGTTAGGCGATGCGCAGGATAATACTGCGGCAGTTGAGAATTACCGGAAGGCGCTGGCGTCGTTTAAGGAGGCAGTACGCCTCAAGCCGGACTATGCGAAAGCCTTAAACAACCTCGGGCTCGTTTACAACAAGCTGAAGGACTATCCGAACGCAGTCGCGACCCTGAAGAAGGCCGTGCAAATTCACAATGATTTTCCTGAAGGCCATTACAACCTCGGCACTGCTTATTACAATCAGGGTCAGTTTGCAGATGCTGTGGTTGCCCTGCAGCAGGCGGTCAAACTACGAAGCGACTTCGTCGAGGCACATAACACCCTCGGCGCTGCACTCTATCGCGCACAACAATTTGAGCCGGCGATCGCCGCATTCCAAAAGGTGCTATCGTTAACTCCGAACGACGCTGAGACCCACAACAATCTCGGTAAAGTTTATTTCCGGACACAGCGCTATTCGGACGCGGCCACTTCGTTCAAGCACGCGATTCGGTTGAAGCCAGACTTCGCGGAAGCGCATCACAACCTGGCGCTTACCTACTTCGCATTGAAGGACAGGAAGTCAGCGCTGGCTGAGTATGAGATTCTGCGAAAGCTTGATCCGGCGCTGGCCGAGAAATTCTTTAATCAGTTTTTGAAGAGTAACTAAGAAACTAACCTTTAGGCCAGTGGCTCGGGTTTGAATTACGCAAAAGCCTTTGGGTTAGACATTTAACCATTGACCTTGCTGCACATGGCAAGTACACTTCGGGCCAAATCGAAGACCAATTGACCCGGTCTCCGCTCGACCTCCAAAAAAGGAGACTCGTTTAACTATGAGCATACTTCGACGAAAGGGTTTCAGTGCGTTAGCCGTGATTCTGGCTTTTGCATTGGTCCAGATATCCCTTCAACTGGGCTTCGCAGCGCCGCGTTCATCAACGTTCGCCGCACTTCCTCCTCAGGGCATCCTGGCAAAGGTAACCACCAAAGACGGTTCGCCGATCTTTATCAATGGAGTTAGTTCTCCCAGTGGTTCCAGCATTGCCACCAACACGACTATCGACAGTACTGGAGTGGCGTCGACCGTTGACCTGGGTCCACTAGGCACAATCGATCTGCATCCCGGCGCAAAGATCGTGATCGAGTTTGAATGTCCGCCTGAGAAGGTAAACGATCCCGACCCCGAAAACTGCAAAGTGAAGACTACCGTGCTCGCCGGCTGTATCACGGTGAACCACAAGAAAGGTTCCCAGCACGACGTCGTACTCGAAAACCAGGAGAAGGTTGCCGAGAGCGATGACGACGACGAGAAGAAGGGTGGCGGTGTCCTCAACTACTGTAAGCCTGGGGCACCAATCGGCGCCCTGCCGGGTGGAGGTATTGGGTGGCCTGGATGGGTAGGCATTCTGGCTGCGGCCGCAATCGTTCCTGCTTCGCTGCCGTTGATATTCGATGAAGGCAATAACCCCAGCGACGGGCAACCGGCAGGTTAACACCATCAACTCTCGCGCGACTTAAAAGCGTGCCGCTCCCCTGGGGCGGCACGCTTTTTCTTAGTGCCCTCGTCAACAACAATTGAGCACCACACAGGAAAAGATTTTCTCGCACCGGTATGTGCGACTGTTGTTCGCCGTCGTGGCCATCACACTCTGTGCGTGGGCCATAAAGGTGTCCGCCGCTTATGGCGTTTCGCGTTTGCTGACTCGGTCGGCGCTGGCTTTGCCTAGCCTGGCAGCTGCGCAGTCCGCGGCATCCCTCACGCCCGCGGATCCGCAAGCGCACCGCGCCAATGCCGCGCTGCTGAGCCAATTCGATCAGCCGGCGGAATCGATCGTGGCCGTCGAGCAGGCGATTTCGCTGCGACCACATGACTACGCACTGTGGCTGGCTCTGGGCCAATTGCGTGATCGCACGGGTGATACTAAGGGCGCACTCGAAGCCCTCGATCGATCGGTCGAACGTGCTCCGTTCTACGCGCATCCTCGTTGGCAGCGTGGCAACGTTCTGCTGCGCGCGGGTCAATACGAAGCGGCGTTTACGGATTTAAATTTGGCCGCACAAAGCAATCCGGAATTAGTAGTTAACCTGATCGACCTTGCCTGGGGAGTAACGCGTGGCGACGCCCAATTAACAGAGCAGTTGGTTGAATTGAAGACTGACAAAGCGCGTTTGACCTTCGCCCGTTTCCTTGCGTTACGCGGGAGGCCGATCGAATCCATGCAGCAACTGAAAGCAGCAGGCAAAATTGATGATAAAGAACGCCGCGAGATGGTCCGCCAATTACTCGATAAACATGCTTATGCGGAGGCTTATCATGTTTGGTTGGAAGGCGAGTTGGGATCGAACGCCACCGGCCTTACCAGCATTCACGATGGCGGCTTCGAAGGTTCGTTAAGGACTACTGAAGCAGGTTTCGGCTGGCGCGTGCCCGAAACCCCCAGTGTTAGTTTCTCCGTTGATCCAAACGAACCACACAGCGGCGATCGGAGTTTGCGCATCGATTTTGGCGGTGAACCCCAAAACTCTGGTTTGGTTTCACAACTGATACTGGTCAAGCCGTTGACTCGATACCGCATCCACTTTGCTGGTCGTTCGCGCGAGATTGTAACCGGAGCGCGACCACTCGTCGCCGTCACCAGCGCTGGGCCGGGTGGCGCTGAGCTGGCGCAGTCTGCGCCGCTTGATAAAGGCACTACCGGCTGGCGTTCGTTCAGCATCGAATTTGCGACCACCGCCGCTACCCAGGCTATTTCGGTTAGTGTCACCAGGGAACGGTGTCCATCATCGCCGTGCCCGATTTTTGGTTCGATTACTTTAGACAGCTTTTCAATTGAACAAGTGAAGTAGCGCTTCGGTAGTCGGCGACAAGGATTGAAACTGTGTCACAGAAAATGATCATTTCCGAACCACCACTCCCGGCACTGAAAATGCCGCTGCCCGGGATGGCCAAAGTGGATCGGCTGGGATGGGTAGCTGGCTTTTCTTTGCGTGCATTTGGAGTAGATATTGGGATCAGATCAAACGACCCTGAAACGCTTCATCGTGTCGCTGAACACCTTCCACCCTATTGGGAACGCATCAACACACCGGCAGTAGATCGTGTTTACTCCATACTTCATCGTAACGGATCCGGGGAAGGCAGCCGCAGGCAAAGCACCGTCTACACCAACGCTGACCGGCTCATGCGTTCAGACAATCTGAACGAACTGTTCGAGGCCTTTGAATCAAACGTTCGGATGTTCGTGGCGGAGTTTGCAAAGGATCGCGTCTTCGTTCACGCCGGCGTGGTTGGCTGGAGTGGCCAGGCCATCGTCGTTCCTGGACGCAGCTTCAGCGGCAAGTCAACGTTGGTTGCCGCGCTCGTGCGCGCCGGAGCGACGTACTACTCCGACGAATACGCGGTGATCGATGCCAGCGGTCGAGTGCATCCCTACTTCAAGCCAATCGAACTGCGAGCGGAGGGAACCAATAAGCAGTCGAAGTTTGACGTCAGTTCGCTCGGCGGCCACGAAGGAACAGAGTCACTACCCGTCGGTCTGGTATTGATCACCAAATACAAACCAGACGCTACCTGGCGCCCCAGGAAATTGACGTCAGGAAAGGCGGTATTGGAGTTGCTCAACAATACAGTTTCGGCACGTCGCGATCCGGAGGCGGCACTCAACGCGCTGCGCCACGTCGTTGCATCCGCCGACGTCGTAAAGGGCGTACGCGGTGAAGCGGAACAAACAGCTCCACTGATTTTGAGAAAGTTGGACCGTCGAACTTTTTGACGCGTGATGTCCTCTCAAAACGGTTTACAAAAGGGTCCGCTGGTAGCGGCGGTGTTAGCGGGTTCGTGGCGCAGCAATAACTACCCAGCCCTCAGGATCAACGAACAGGATCTAGCAGACGTCGCGGCGTTGCTTAGCCGGTCTGGCGCTGCCGCACTCGCCTGGAGACGCATTAAGGATACTACCCTGGCATCGTCCCCCTCCGGCGAAACACTCCGCCAGACTTACCGCCTTCAATCGCTTAAGTCGGTGGCCCATGAACAGGCCGTTGAGAAGGTGTTTCGGCTTCTCAGGGAAGCCGGAGTTGAAGCGCTCCTGGTTAAGGGATGGGCCGCGGCGATTCTTTATGAGCAACAGGACTTGCGACCGGCGGGTGATATCGACCTTTGTGTCCGGCCCGAACATCGTGACAAGGCTGTTGCGGCGCTGGCCGGTAGCGGTTGCTTCACGGACCTTCACACAAGCCTCTCGGAAATTGGCGAACGAAGTCTTGACGACCTGTTTGCA
>DATEPF010000230.1:0-4329 GCA_035273325.1 Pyrinomonadaceae bacterium
TTTCAACCCGTCATACCCGATGCGGAAGTAAACAGCCAGTCGATCAGCCGCGCAGTTATTTGCAGTGGGAAGTTGTATTACGATCTGCTTGAAGCACGTAAGAAGGCGAACGTAACGAACGTCGCTGTGATCCGACTCGAACAGTTTTATCCGTTTCCGACAACACTATTGCGTGACATCCTGGCGCAGTGTCAGTCTGCCGAACAGTTTATTTGGGCCCAGGAAGAGCCAAAGAACATGGGTGGCTGGACGTTTGTTCGGGAGCGTTTCGACAATGTTCTGCCGGCCGGACGTAAGTTGACTTACGTGGGCCGCGCGCCTTCCGCGAGTCCGGCAACCGGCTCCTACGCGATTCACCAGATTGAACAGGAAAAGCTACTGGCCGACGCGCTCGGGGTTTCGGAAAAGTCAGCGGCCGTGCAGCAAGACGCGAAACCGCAACCGCAAGCAGACTAGGATTCCGACCAAGCTCTCGTCTCATTTCGTGTTATTCGTGGATCGTCTTATCCCCGTGATCAAAAGCGTATCCACGAAATACACGAAACAACACGACATATCATCTCCATGAAAACGATTCTTACTTTAGTCTCTATAGTCTTCATTTCTTCCTTAATCTCAACAAACAAGCGCGTAGGCCGGCACCAATCGGCTGGGCTGTCTACGCCTGAAGAAAAACATCTCAGGAACATCAAACAATTGACGTTTGGCGGCGAGAACGCGGAAGCGTATTTTTCCGCGGACGGTAAGCAGTTGATCTTTCAGTCAACCCGCGACGGGCGCGAGTGCGATCAGATCTACACGATGAACATTGATGGTACGAACGTCCGCATGATTTCGAACGGCGAAGGTCGCACCACGTGCGCTTACTTTCTGCCGAAGTCGAATCGCGCGCTGTATTCGTCTACACATCTGGGCGGTAAAGCATGTCCGCCGCGACCGGACTTTTCAAAAGGTTATGTTTGGGCCATCTACCCTGAATTCGATATTTTTACGGCGAAACGCAATGGGTCCGGTTTGAAGCGACTAACCACGACGGCGGGCTATGACGCCGAAACCACAATTTCACGCGATGGCAAATTAGTGTTCACATCGACGCGGGATGGAGACCTCGACATCTACACGATGGATGCAGACGGGAAGAATGTTCGACGTCTGACAAATAAGCTGGGATACGACGGCGGACCGTTCTGGTCAAATGATGGCAAGCAGATCGTTTATCGTGCCCACCATCCGCAGGACGAAAAAGAAAAAGCCGACTACGTCGCGTTACTGAAACAGAACTTGATCCGGCCCACGAAACTGGATATCTGGGTGATGAACGCTGACGGTTCTAACAAGCAGCAAGTGACAAACAATGGCAAGGCGAACTTTGCGCCGTTCTTTTTTCCTGACGGAAAGCGCATTATCTTTTCTTCGAACATGGACGATCCGAAAGGCCGTAATTTCGATCTTTACAAAATCAACGTAGACGGAACCGGCTTGGAGCGCATCACAACACACGAAACGTTTGACGGTTTCCCCATGTTTTCTCCAGACGGCAAAAAATTGGTGTTCGCTTCAAACCGCAACGCCGCCGCGCGCGGAGATACCAACATCTTCATCGCCGATTGGGTGGAGTAGAATTTCGGATTTCGAATTGCGGATTTCGGATTCCGGATCGCACGGCTTTGCCGTCTGATGTGCGGAAGGTCTCTGACCTTCCGATGAGCGAAACCTTTCGTTGGGCTATGCCCGCTCTGAGGTACATATGCTACGAAAACTTTTTTACTCAACAGTCATTCTTGCTAGCGCGTTCTCCCTGGGACTTGCTCAGACCGCAACTGCCGACGTTGATCGTCTGCGCGAACACGTAACCTATCTGGCTTCCGAAAAACTTGAAGGCCGCCGCACCGGAACTAAGGGTGTCGAGGCTGCCGCTAAATACATTGCCGGCGAGTACGAACGGCTCGGTTTGCGTGCACCGGCAGCCAACGGTTCGAAGTCATATCTGCAACCCTTTCCTTTCGTAGCGGGCGTCACGCTTGGCAGAGGAAACAGCTTGTCAATGGGTGCGTCTGAGCTGCGCGTTGGCGAAGATTGGATGCCGCTCGGATTTTCGTTGAACAGCCGTGTTGGAAATTTGCCAGCCGTATTCGTTTCCTACGGCATTAGCGCGTCAGATCTGAGCTATGACGATTACGCACGGATAAGTGCGACCGGTAAGGTGGCAATTGCGTTTGCTGCTACTCCGGACGAAGACAATCCGCATAGTCGTTTCGCGCGTTACAAAGATCCGAGGTGGCGTGCCGTGGCAGCACGAAACGCCGGTGCAAAGGCGTTACTCCTGATCGTTAGAGCAGCAAATTTCAATGAAGCCCATCTCTCCAGACTTCATTTTGACAACAGCGCCGGCGATGCCGGAATTCCGGTGATCGCAATATCACGCCAGGCAGCGCTAAAACTGCTTAACTTGCCAAACGACGCAGCACTGGCACGATTGGAATCGAGCATTAAACATAACGCCGTCAGCTCAGTGCCTGCCGCTGCAGCTGATGTTCATAAAATAAATCCTGCTTCCGCGGTCACACTGTCGACCAACGTTGTTCGCCAGCAGGCGCCGGGGCACAACGTCATCGGCGTTCTCGAAGGCTCCGATCCGTCACTGAAACATGAAACTATCGTTATCGGCGCGCATTACGATCACCTGGGACGCGGAGGTGAAGGAAGTCTGGCGCCGGAACCAGGCGAGGTACACCACGGCGCTGACGACAATGCTTCAGGCACAGCGGCTGTTCTGGAGCTGGCACGAATTTTTGCGGCACATAGACCAAGACGCACGATTGTATTCGCAGCTTTTAGTGGCGAGGAAGAAGGACTGCTCGGCTCAAACTACTACGTTAATAATCCGCCTGTTCCTCTAGCCAACACAATTGCCATGATCAACATGGACATGATTGGCCGCATGAAAGAAAACAAACTCGTGATTGGCGGAGTCGGTACCGCGTCGGAATGGCGCTCCATAATCGAAACCGCGAACCTCATGCAGTCGATCACGGTTTCGGCAACCGGCGCCCCAACCTCGGCAAGAAACTTTCCTATGGTGGTAGCAAGCAACGGTCGCGCGATAGTCACCAGTGACAGTTCTAAACAGTTTGTGATTACGATGAACGAAGATGGCTTTGGACCAAGCGACCACTCTTCGTTTTACGCGAAGCAGATTCCGGTGCTGTTCTTCTGGACTGGAACGCACGAGGATTATCACAAACCGTCAGATACTGCGGACAAGATCAACTATACGGACCACGCTCGAATTGTTTCTGTTGTTTCGAAAATAGTTCGCGAACTTGATGCGTCAGACAAACGGCCAACCTATTCAGCAACCCGAAGCCCTGCCGGTGCTGGACGTTCGACCGGATTTCGAGTCTACCTGGGGACGATTCCAAATTATTCGGATTCAACTGATGGCTTGTTGCTGGATGGTGTGCGCGAAGAATCGCCGGCTGCTAAGGCAGGACTCCGAGCGGGTGATCGGATTATGAAACTGGCAGGCCGCGATATTCGCAATGTCTACGATTACACCGCAGCGCTGGGCGAGATGAAAGCCGATAACGAGTATGAAGTTGAAGTGTTGAGAGGAACTGAGCGATTAACGCTGAAACTTACGCCGGCAGCGCGAAAGTAAGTTCTGAGTGATGAGTGAGGAGTGATGAAGAGTGAACAGTGATGGGTGCGAAGTGTTGATGGCGATTGCCCGCCTTCTCATCACTTAGCACCCAGCACTCATCACTTTTTTTGTCCTACCAGCGTGGTTCGCGGTCGTAACCGCCGCCGCCGCTACCGCCACGGTCACCGCGTCCGCCGCCGCCACCGTAACCACCACCGCCGCCACGGCCACCGCCATAACCACCGCGGCCGCCTCGATCTTCTCTTGGCTTGGCTTCGTTGACCGTGAGGTTACGGCCGCCGAAATCCTTACCGTTAAATTGTTCAATAGCTGCGGCAGCTTCTTCCGGAGTTGCCATTTCTACAAATGCAAATCCTCGAGAGCGGCCAGTGTCGCGGTCTTCAATTACTGATGCCGACTCCACTGTGCCTGCGGCCGCAAATGCGTCCTTTAGTTCCTCGCTGGTTGTGCGGAACGAGAGGTTTCCCACATAAAGTTTCGTACCCATGTCTGTTTTTATCCTTTAGATCGAATGAAGCGCGGGAACAAGATCGCAGATGCAAGCGGGGAGCTTCTTACCTTCGAGCGAAACGCGACGCACCCGGTGCTCTAAAATTCGAGAGCAGCTTCTATCAAGTTGACAACTGCCTAACTCTCTCCTCAGCCGAATGTCGTCGCATCACGAT
>DATEPF010000231.1:0-6733 GCA_035273325.1 Pyrinomonadaceae bacterium
TTTCCCGTCGAGCGAGCAGAGCTGGTCCTTTTCTACCGTCCAGTCCACATAGTTTGCTACAAACAGGTCCAGCTTGCCGTCATTGTCGTAATCAAGCCACGCCGCGCTCGTAGAGAAACTGGGATCGCCAACGCCTGCGCGTGCCGTAACGTCTGCGAATTTACCGTTGCCGAGATTGCGAAAGAGGTGGTTTGGGCCAACGCAAGTAATATAGATGTCCTGGTTGCCATCATTGTCATAATCGGCAGTCGCGACGCCGATGCCATACATTTCCACTGCGAGCCCTGCCTGCCGCGTGACGTCGGTGAACGTACCATCCTGGTTGTTGTGGTATAGGGCCAGAAACGAACGGGGCGTTTTACGTTCGGGCCAGGCAGTTGAATTGACGATCAAAATGTCTTGCCAGCCGTCATTGTCATAATCGAGAAAAGCGCAACCATTCCCGAGGGTTTCCGGCAAATACTTTTTTCCAAAAGCGCCGCTGTTGTGTTTGAAGTGTATTCCCGCCTGTGCTGTCACATCCGTAAATTCGATTGGGCCAGAGGGGCGCGGCAGCGTCGGGCTTGGTGACGGTGATGGTAACTGGTTTGCGACTTCGGCCGTGGGGGCAGTCACCGGTGTCGCTGATTGTTTGCACGCGGAGATTAGGAGCAGCGAGAGAAGTAGCGGACAGCTAATGATTTGATAACGTCGCATCAAAGTTGGTTATCTCCGTTGTGTCGTGACCAGCGCCCCGTTCGCGGCTCTGCCGCCTGATGTGCGGTGGCGGCTCGCCCCACCGGGCGAGCTCATAGTAATTTCGGGGCTACGCCCCTTGCGTGGGGCGCAGCCCCCAATCCAATCAGTTGTGGCGGAAGGGCAGAGCCCTTCCGCACATCGGGCGGCAGAGCCGCGGTTTCCCACGCGCGTACCCGAGGTAGTCTCGACCGTATTACGCGGCAGCTTTTTGCCTCCGCGAGTCCAGCCACATCTCAATTAGAAGTGCCGTCGGCCCTACCAGAAACAGTGCGTAGATGGGCGCGTAAACCACCTGATTCAACCTGAGAAAAAATTCGCAGAGTGCCACACAAAACGCAACCAGACATTGGCCCATCCGGGTTCGCACCGTCGTCTTCGGATCCGTAATCATGAAAAAAACAAAAAGCTGATACATAGGGCCGGTGATGGGCGCCACTTCCGACTGCCAGGGATGGCCGGTAATCCCGCTGCGAAGAAAGGCAAACAAGAAGAATGAAACGACATACGTAGCGCTAATGTGAAAACGGCGCGCGCGCCAGATTATGATCGAGCCCAAAGTCCAAATCACGATAATCGGCCAGAGATTGTTACCCCACTGAATACTAAGAATCGCCATTGTTTCAGGCGTTAAAAACAGCAACACCGCAATTCCGAAGTTGGACGGGTTCCAAATATGGCGTCCTTTCACGCGCAGCACATACTTCGACATGATCGAAATCACGCTGCATAGCAGAAAGGGCCAGTAGGCTGGAGACCGAACGAGTATGCCAACGCTGATTCCCGTGATGTAAGCACTCGCAAGATTGAGCCACTTTCCGAAAAAGATCCGGCCAAGAATCAACTCGGCCACGATAGCGGACGCGATGGCCAGCGCGGTTTTGTCGTAACTCTCGAGGATGCCGTAGGAAAGATGTCCGATCAGCAGGATGCAGGTGATGAAAAGAGGAGCGACGTAACGATTGTCGAAACGGATCCGTCGCGGTTTTCCTGCGTCGATCGGGGGTGTGATAACAGATTCGCCGGCAGACTGGCTCATGCAGGCTCCTTAATCTTGTTGACCTGGCTTAGCACCGGATTCTCAACTGTTTGCATTTTTCCAGACGGCCAGCGAATGACGACCTTCTCGAGTTGTACATTCTTCCCTAAACCAAAATGCAAACGTCTCTGATTCTGAGCGCAGAACCCGCTACCGCCGGAAACAGTCTGCGCTTGCTGCCGGCCGTTCCAAAACACTCTCACTTCAGCGCCCAGCGCACTGCGGTTACTTGCGGTCCCTTCCAGCTCAAAGTCGATCCATCTGCTTTCCGCCAACACAGTATTCTTGTAGATCAATAATGGACCGCGCTGGTTCGTTACAATCACATCCAGCACGCCCCGATTCCATAGATCCGCGACGGCGACCGCGCGGCCATCATATGTGTCTGTGACACCGACGGCCTGGGCGACGTCGTTAAACTTGCCTGCACCATCATTTAGCCACACGCGCTTTTGCTGATAACCCGATAAACTCCGCCCTTCCATCGCCGGCCAGTGGGCGGCATCGCTTATGATCGTGCTGTTACCGCCTGCAACTTTTGAGAAGTCGTACCAGTAGCTTTTGTTTCGATCAGCGGAAACGTAACCGTTGGTTAGATAGATATCCAACCAGCCATCGTTATTGAGATCGGCAAACTGCATCCCCCAGCTCCATCCACCCATTTCGACACCGAGCGCGCGAGCCAGATTTTCGTAGCGCAACCCATCCCCGGAGGTATTTTCATCTGGGACCCAAAGGTTATTTCCCTGAATGAGCACCCCATCTTCGGAAATGTTCGAGACGTAGATCGCGTACTGGCCTCGATTCAAAATGTCGCCAAAGGCGGCTGTCATTCCGCTCTTGGGAGCAAAACCCACACCTGTTTGTTCACCCACGTTATGGAATCTCTTGCCATCGTTGAAGTACAACTCGGAAACACCATAGTCATTCGCGATAAACAAATCCTGGCGGCCTGTGCCTCTTAGGTCAGCAGCAGCGGCCGCCAGGGCCCAGCGACGACTGTCAATGCCGAGTTTGGCGCTAACCTCTTCGAATCTTCCGTCACCCAGATTATGGAAGAGATATTTTCGACCTCCATTCTTCGCATACTCGAAACTCTCGGGCATCATTTTAGTAGTCTTCAAATGCCAGAGGTCGACGTCTTCCGAGTAGTAACCACCGATGAAGAGATCCAGTAGCCCGTCACCGTCGTAATCGAACCAGATCGCCGTGTTCGCATTTATCCAGGACGGGAAACCGGCTTGCTGGGTGACTCGCGTGAAATGGGTGCCGCTGTCATTGTGAAACAACTCCGGTGCGCCCCATTTATAGATAAGAAGATCTTCGAAGCCATCGTTGTCGTAATCTCCCCAGACCGCGCCCATCGACACACCGGTTCCCTGATGATTAACATCCGCGATCCCAACCGCGCCGGCCACGTCTTTGAACGTGCCATCGCCCATATTCTTATAGAGACAATTCTTGCTGCCTTCGCCGCTGTTGGTGAGATAGATGTCCTGCCAGCCGTCACGATCAAAATCGACAACGGAGGCACCAGCGCCCATCGACGCAACCTGCGGCATGATGTGATCGAGTTTCCGGTCCAGCGTCGGGGCTTGATGGACGAAGTTTATGCCCGCAGCCTGGGCCGCTTCCTGAAAATGAAAGCCGTAGCGCGTAAGCGCCTGACTCGCGTCGAGTCTCGTCCTGCCGGCTTCGCGGCGCGCCGCCAGACGTTTCAGCACCAGGGGCGTCGCCAGCAGCGCGACGAACACAACGGCAAGTACGATTTTTGCGAGATTGCCGGCTCTCATCGACCTCTCCCTGCCCTTAGCGCATTTTGGAAAACCGCAGGCGTGACATAACGCGTGTGATACTTCTGCCAATCGTCAGGATATCGTCTATAAACCCACTCGTCTTCGAGTTTACCAGGAAGGGTCGTGTATTCCTGTTTGGCGTGATATGGCAACGGCTGCACCGTCTTGGACCAGGTGGAATTGAAGTCGCCGTCCTTAATCCAGCCGTCGCCAATGAGGACATAGTCGCGTACCCATCCAGCGGGCGGCGGTGGTTGCTGCGGGAAACGGAACGTCATCTCGTCACCGGCATTCATGATCACGTACCGGTCATCAGTGCTCCCAAGCAGTTCGCGAACATCGCCAAAGCGCGTGTAGTAGCCGGTTAAGTCGCGCCAAACCTGTTTCGAGCTGCCAATCTGATCGTAATTCGGCACTTCAGGAGAAGAAGCATCAGGCTTGGAAATTACTGAATAACCGCGGTAGTGAAGATCGGCCGTCGCAGGGCTAATACGAACCGTCTTCAACTTCGTCTCCGGAAGTCCTTTCGCCCACTCAATCGAGTCCCAAAAAATTTCCAGATTAGTTCGCAGCCGCAGGCGCCGCGGCGTGCCGGCACGGAACACGTTCGTGAGATCGAATAGGCAGGTCTTTTTGCGCCCCGCCGGAAAGCCAAGGTTTGGCTGCGCCACTACCCACCCGCCCTGGCCGTCGGGAACTTCCATGCTCAACCCCTGCGCTCGCACTTCCTGACCCTGACTGATCGCCAAGTTAATCGAGGAATCCGTGGGATGCATCCAGCCTTTAGCAATCAACCACAACGGACCACCCTGCGGCGCGTCCTTCCCGAGATCGATTTCTACATAGTGGTCACGGGTGACGCCCTGATAACGGCCGCGTCCAAAGTTATCGAGATACCTTTCGTCGAGAGCACTGACAATGTCAGTCACGTCGTTACCGCTATCGTCTACCGCCCGCGCAATCCTGTGCGGCTGCTCAACTGCGGTGACAGCGAGTTTCGCCGGCGGAATAACAAAACGTTCATCAACGAAGATATCTGTTCCCGCTGGGTGGTCCACGGTCATCAGCGCCAGCTGATCGTAGTAGTAGGTTTCCCAAAGCTCAGCCGTGATTCGCAAGTCGTAGAAACCATCACGCGGCGCGAGTTCGTTGCCTCCGATCCTGTACCACTCTTCAGTCGCTTCGACTCGCGCGGTGCCGAGCGTATTTATGCGTAGGCCGATCGCCGAGCCCCAGGGCACCGCATCTTTGACAAACTTCATCTCTTTGCCGTTATAGGCGAACAGAAACGGACATGAGCCTTTCAAGCGTTGCTCGGCGAGGATGGATTGATCCGCTTTGGTTTCAAATTCCGCGCGCACTGCGCCGTTGGGCCAGACAATGCGCACCACGTCGGCCCCGGTTTGCTCCCCGAGGCCAAAATGAACAACCGGGCCCGTGACCAATTGCTTTTGCACGAGCAACCCGGCGCGGATTTCCATCTCACCACCGATCCCGAAGCTGTTAATGCGCTGATCGCCGGTCGCCTGTGCGGCGCGCGGACGAATCGTCTGCCAGTGGTAGTTCTTCGTTCCATGGTTAATTGAGCGGATGGGTTGGCCTTCATTCGTTAGACCGAGTACGTCCTGTCTGCCATCCCCATCCAGATCTGCCGCGTCAAAGATTAGCGATGGTGCGACTGCGTTATTGAGCGCATTGTGTTTGCCCTGTTCATCAACCAGCCACAGATGAGCTGCTGCACCATGCCCTCCTGCCGGCACTTGTCTAACCAGCATCAAATCGTTTCCGCCGTTATTGTCCGCGTCAAACACGCGCAGTCGAAAAGTGCCGTTGATAGGACCCAGTGCTGCGTTGAGCCTGGAGATCTCTGCAGTTTCCCATTCCTGACCTTCGTTCTTATCAGATAATCGGATGAGTATTCCGTTGTTCTGTAGCACTACCAGATCCAGAACGCTGTCATGGTTGAAGTCAGCAACACTGATTGCACTTACCAGCGCGAAGTCTTTTGGCAGCGTTCGCTCACTGAATTGTCCGCTTCGTTCGTTGGTAAAAACATGCATCCGCGATTGACTGTCGATCAGGGACGCATCGGGGTCCCCATCGCCATCGATGTCGGCCCAGACGAATCCTCCTAGTCCTGAAACGCCGGTGAACGGATAAATTTCCACAAGGCTTCCATCACCGTTGTTGCGCAAGACTCTCGGTGGGACATTCTCCGCGCCCAAAACGATGTCAAGATCTCCATCAGCGTCAATATCAGAAGGCCAGGCGCCGGTATAGCTTGAAGTCAAGATGGCCGGCGACAGTTTCGTTGCCGAGGTGACGTCAGTGAACTTATCGGCGTTTTCCTGTTTCAGCAGCCGCACGCCACCGGCTCCCGCCAGCAGCAAATCAGTTTTAAAATCGTAGTTAAAATCAAGCGCAGCAATTCCCTCGGGCGTTACTGCCGTCGACGATCCGCCGGGAAAAGGGTAAATCGAATTGCCTATGTGCACCTCGCTTTCGTTAGCTACTACGACCAAGGGCACGCCTTCCCCGTTAAGTGAAACGGCGCCGATCCAGCTCCACTTGCCGGCCGTAACATTAGGCACGGGTTCCGGTGAAAAACTGATATCCATATCCGCGGGCGCGGGCGTAAAGGCCGGAGACTCGAGCTTCAAAAAATGTGTGAACGGTGTCGCTTCTTCACCGGGCGGTCGTTTGATTTCATTAAGATCGCGCCGGTATTCAACTACGCGTACCAGCACATTTCTCAGGAATGAGAATCGGGTGGCTGCCTGTTTTACATCTGCGCCATTGGCAGCAGCTTGGACCAGGCTCACTTGCCGTTGAACTTCCTCAGGCCAGCCAGACGCGCGCGCGCTAATCTTGTTGACCACACCGCGTACAGTCTCAGCATCTCCTTGCTTGGACGCGATGCGTCCTAATTCAAGCCAGGCCGCCAAATTATCGGGTTGAACGTCCAGAATCTTTTGGATAAGGCGCTGGTATTCTGCTTCGCTGTTCTGATCACCCTGCCGCTCGATCTCTTCGGCGAGCTTGTAAGTGGCCAGGAGGTTTTTAGGATTGATCTCGATCGCTTTGCGAAGTGCGACGACGGCTTCGGCTGATCGCCCCCGGCTGCTTTCCAGCAGGCCGACAAGATAAAGGATTTGATCGTTCT
>DATEPF010000232.1:0-12204 GCA_035273325.1 Pyrinomonadaceae bacterium
AACCTCACTTAAGAGATCAAGTGATGCTCCCGTTGGCGCAAATATGTCGGCGTTCAATAAGCTGTCTAACATCTCTATACGTTCTCGGTCTAGTACCCTTTCAAAGTCCCATTACGCAACGTCCTAAACGTCAACCTGCAACCCACCACGATCGAGTGACTATGCCTTCGGCGTCCCGGCTAGGCGAAGCGTGAGCACTGCATTAAACGCGTCTATCTGCCTAAGAACGTCGAATTGAGTCCAATCGCTGGTGTAAAAGATAATCGGCTTTTGTCGCTCCAAGGCTAATTCTAGGCAGGTTACGGCGATTAATGCATCAGAGCTGCCCAGATTTCTTCTCCTCAGAACACCTGCAAAACGCAATAGAGTACGAGCACGCATCACGTCGCGCTGCGTTGTTGCGCGTACGATCAGATTACCGTCAGCAACATCTTTCCAAAAGCGGTCATCTGCCTGGTCATAACGCTGATAACGAAGGTTCCCTTGCCGACATCGTCTGCCCAGACCACTCGCAATCTCCAACACGGTAATGTCAGCAATGAAACATTCGTTGGAGCCCGTTGAAATGATTCTACGAATGCGCTTGGAATACGGGCCGTCTATATACCGATGTTGCAGCGCTGAGGTGTCAAAGAAATAGATCGGCATTGTGTCTCAACGCTTCTTTCGGATCGTATCTAATCTCTTGGTTGCAGCTTTCGCCTTTTCAATAGTGACAGCTTTTGACTTCAGGGTTTTTGAAGCGAGGCTTTTCCACTCCGTTGACGAGCTATCGGCGAGAAGCGATTGGATCGACTCACGGAGTTTTTGATTCGAGACGGGTTTGTGCAGGTAGTCGTCAGCTTCGACGCTCTCACGTAGTTCCGTCGCAAGCGTCGCGTCGTCATATCCCGTATCGAGTTTTCCCGATACAAGAATGGATCGAATCAATGGTTGGATCTTTCGGATTCGAGTGAGCAGTTCCAAGCCTTTCATTGTTGGCATGATGTAATCCAGTACGACCACATCAAACGCGTATTCTTCGCAGAGTTCTATCGCAGCTTTCGCTGTCTGCGCTGTCTTGACGATGTAACCTGACGATTGTAGAGCGCGTGTCCATGCATTTAAGATGCCGGTTTCGTCGTCGACCAATAGGATTCTGAAGGCCATTGATTTAACCTCGATACGAGTCGGGCAATTCAACACGAAACGTTGTACCGCCGCGCTTCGATTTGAAAGTTATTGATCCGCCGTGAGATTTGACTAGGAGATTACAGTTATACAAGCCGACACCCCAACCACCGGTTTTCTTGCTAGCGAATTGGCGAAAAATGTTTTCTCGAACGTCGTCATCTATCCCCGGACCGTTGTCAGAAACTTCAATTACGTGATTGTTTTTGACCTTCGTAAGAACAACACTGATTTCCTTATGATGGTTTCCTTCTTGGGTTTCGAGTGCGTCGATTGCATTTTGGATCAGATTAAGCATTACGGTTGTTACCGTCATGACGTTGATCTGTGCCGGATGCTTATTGGATAACTTGGCTTTCAAGGCAATACCGAGGGCGTTGCAACGCGGCCGAAGCAGGTCACATTGCTCCCTTGCGAAGTTAGCCAGTTCAATCTGTTCTACGTTTTCAGTGCTCCCGCTAGAAATGCGAGCAATGTTTTGAATATTGCGATCGATGCGTTCAACGTTGCTATCAATACTCTGCTGGGATTCCCGTATTTGATTATCCTTAACTCCAAGATTTTCTAATCGCTCTCTAATGTTGTCGGCCTCGCTACGGATCATCTGCAAAGGTTGACGTAATTCGTGAGCAAGTCCCACTGACATGATTCCGAGTGTTTGAAATCGCGCACGCTCGAAGTCGGCCGCTTGCCTGACCTTGCTCTCCTTCCACCTCGGCTCGGTTACAACGGTCTTAATGTGGTTTTCCAGATAGCTAAGTTGCTCTCGCAGAAAAGTGACGAGAGCTTGCAGCGACTCGTTGTCGATAAGCGTTTCGCGACTCGTCGTGTGGCGCAGTTCTTCTTGCCGCTTCCGCGATATGCTTATGAACCCAAAAAGGTGCGATGGAACAACGTGAGCGTGGCCGGCGCGTCGCGCCTTCTTCTCGGCGACGCCCAACCAATCTTGACCGAACGGCTCAACGCGGAACCCGTCCCTATATAGACGAACGCTTGGAACTGATCCCGCCGTTTGTGACTTGTTTGGCTTTTTTAAAAAATAGGCGAGTTGTCCACGTAAGCCAACCAACAATGATGTGTCAGCCGAGCTTCCCGCATTGTCTGTGTTTTCCTTGAGCTTTAAATCTGGCGCAAGTAAGGCTCGCCTGACCTTTCCACCTCGTTGAATGCTGAATGTTACATTGATGTCAGGCTCGGCAAGCTGCCGCGGCGAAATGACTCCAGTAAGCGCGACTGCTCCCGGAACTTGGAGTTCGATTTGAAAATCGGTTGGGGGATTGCGAGGATCGAGTAGATCCTGAAGCGATTTTCTTAGTGCTTCAAGTTTCCTCCGATCCCAGCGCGCGCGAAGGCGAGTGACGCGAAGAATCGTACCGCTCTTGTTACCTCTAATTTCGGATGCGCCTACGGTGCGATATGGAACTCTAATTTCATTAAACTTCTTCTTTCGACTTTCGAAAAGATCCCAGTTAATTTCAACTCTTAGCGCCTGCTGCGCATCCGCCGTCTTAGTTGTGACTGAAATTTCATGCCCAAGTTTGTCTGCCGCAAATCGACCGATTCCTTTTTCACCGGTTGGAATCCTCCGCGCGTTTTCTACCTCGTCCGGCCGTTCGCTGTAACCGGCAAACATAAAGATCCGTCGAAGCGCACTCAAAGACATTCCTTGGCCATCATCGCGGATAATGATTTCTCCAGGCTCGCGATCAGTTTGAGGTTGAATCGTAACGACGACACGTTCAGCGCCAGAGTCGTAGGCGTTTTTGACAAGCTCGACGACGGCCAGTTCTTCGGTGCTTATGAGTTCTCGACCGAGTAGCCGTTGGAGGTATGCCGAAGCTTCAAAGGTGAGCTTCTGATTCTCAGGACTCATTTCTTTTTGAGCACGACGATCGATTCTCTTAGAAAATGGTTTCCTTGGATCCGCCTTTTGTAACTTCGCGCTGCGATAATGCTTTCGACGGTGAAACCAGCGCACTCCGCGATCCTGGCAGCACAAATATCAGTTGGGATTAAATACGCATTCCCAGATTTCCCGTGGAGTGAGTTTCCTACAATCAATACTTCATAACCACCGGATCTTAAAGTTTTGTAATGTTCATGCAAGGAAATCCAAAGATCTGAAAAATAACCCTGTATGAGTCTTGCTCGCCATTTCTCATCTGACTGACGGACACGGCGCACTAACTTACCGAGGACAGTTTGCAAACGTCCTCGCCAGAGTTCTTTATTGAATTCCTTAGACATCTTTGAAAAGTCTGCGGTTGGGTGGCTTTGAAAGGTGGATTTTCTAAGCTCCAAGAAATCGGTTTGCTTGCTGATGAAACCCAATAACCAGAGTTCGAGCTTATATACTTCGCTGTAATCGATATTATTCGGATAAGGGGGCGAAGTCAGAATGAGATCGAAGGGTTCATAGCGGTTAGGCAACGCAGTTGACGGCGTTCTCCCGTCGCCGGCAATTACACTCGGTGAGACTGGTGTTGGAAGTAGCTCTTGAAGGAGCGCTGCATCGTAGCCCATGTCTCCCCACCTTTGGCGAAGGATTCGGGCGAGCGGCGCGTGTGATTTTTCTACGATTCGGAGTGCTCTGCCATCTTTTCTAACCTTACTTACCGGTTCAACGGCACCTGCAAGGCCAAGTAGAAGAGTCCGCCGCAAGGTCTCGTCGTCCAATCGAAGCAACGCGTCTCGTAAATCAACTATCTTCCTAGCCATGGATCGCGTTATGCAACGACCAGTTCGCACACTAGACAGCTCAGGGAGGCGCGATTCATGAAGCGGTGTCGCATCAAGGACCACTGCGCCGACTTCAGATAGCCGATCACCCTCGATTGATGACCAGTTGATCTTGGTGTTAGCAGCGAATACTGAGAACGGATTTCTTTCGATTCCCGTCGCTGCGATTTCGTAACCGTGCGCACCTAGCTGTTGGGCCGAGACTAGGCTGGTGCCGACGCCGCAAAACGGATCTAACAATCGAAGCTTAGTGCCTAAATCAGGAGCAAGTTTCTCTATTACAATTTTTAGCAGATTCGCTGAAAAACTTTCCTTGTATCGAAACCATCGATGAACGGGAGCATTCTCGTTTCGAGCCGGCGAAACATAAGGTCCGTAAGAGAGATCAACTGTGAAAGGAAAACGCCGCTCGAATCGGCGGTAGATGTCTAGCTCTGGAAGGTCGCTGTCTTCGATCATCGTGATGCACGTACATTACTTCGCCGCGATTCTAACACCTTACTTCCACTGTTAGATAGCCGATGTCCTTCTTCTGCGCGCTTCGTTCGATGGCGCGATTATGGCGCGATGGCGTGCTGAGACGTAGCGAGATGTTACTAACTTTGACGGCTGCGGATTCGGTAAATACTGCTTCACTCACTTCATCTCGCCTTGTTGATGCCCCTCAACCCGTCTAATCTGTTGTTTCGGGGTTCGAACCCCTGCGGGGGCGCCAATCGCTTGAACAATTTACGGGCAGCGACTCCGCTGCCCGTTAGTGTTGTGTATTTCTAGCGGCTAATTTGGAGCGGGTCTTCAAGAGTCGTGCGAAAATTAAGACTCAAGCTCGAGCGGGTAACAATTAGAATTAAGCCCAGACAATTTCTTCGAAGCCAACATTACCATGGCCATCCTCATCTACGGCTTCAGATTTCTCTTCTTTAAGGTGCTGCAGCAGGCGACCACTATGGGCCAGGCAAGACTGCTTGATGCGAGCGTCGAGCTCGAGATCGTAACCGGTTTTCAACGAACAATGTTTGCAGTGCTGAAGGTGAGTTTCGAACGTCCCGATCAGTTTGCCGCGTAAATGCCCTGAGACACTCGCCATTGCCGGAAACTTTTTCGCAAAATCGTGATCAGGCAAATTTAGCGACGCCAGCAAGTACTTGACGTCATTTTCTTCAATCCAGCGTCCGATGATCGGGTTGATACAGACTGACTCGGTTAATGCCTCGTCCTGGTAGTCCAGTCGCTCCCTAACCTCGGGATCTTCTTCGACAACTAAGTTCGCAATGATTTCTGTAATTTCAGTTTTCATGATTCAAACTCCCGGGTAACTGTCGATTCATCAGCTCGGTGAGGTCCTTCAAGACGTTGGCTAAAACCTCGGCAGTCCTGTCAATGTTTGAAAGCATTGCCCGGAGTTGCCGAGGTTTTAGTGAGCGTGATGCGTTACACCTGAGTTTGCATGTATTGGTTGTGGGGTTAACGGTTGGATTTGGTAAGAGACAACTGAGCGAACGCTCCGCTCGTGCAGAGTGGAGTTTGCAGTGCGTTCAGTTGTTGCCATGGTTAGGGCCATCTTTGAGTGAGTCCTTTAACTGGTTTTTCAGAGAGCTTTTAGCTTGGGCGCATTGGTCACACGCCTTTGGCCTTGCTGTTCCCTTTCGTTTTCAGCCGGTAACGTACTTTGGTTCTCACGGCATTGAGTTCGACGCTGATAATGCGTTTGTCTTCGTCGAGCACCTCCGCGATTTCATTGCACTTGTAACCGTCCAAATACAACTCCAGTATCCTGCTTTCGCGATCGTTCAGCGGGCCTTTTCTAACTTTAAGATCCTGCTGATATTCCTGGTTCTCCAAAACGAGGAGCACGTCGGGTTCTACTGCCGGTTGGTTCTTCAGGGCCCTTCGAGTTACTAAATCATCCAGGCTGTCCATGATGTCCGGGTGTTCCTTTCTCCACTTGGTGATCCATGCGTTTCGCATGACCGTGTACAAGTAGGCGATCGGGGTTTCAATTCCAGCGGGATTGCCGGAACTGACCAGGACGCGAACCATGGTTTCTTGCACTAAGTCGTCTGCGTCAGCAACGTTCCCGTTGACGAGCCGACGAGCATAGGAGGCTAAGCGCTGTTTGTATTTCTCACACGCTTGTTCCCAAAAGAGACGATTCCGGACGTTATTGCTTTTCTCGTCCTCTTTCATCTTAAACCTCCTCACTGTTACTGCGGTCGGGGAGAAACTAAGATTGCAATGAACACCGATCGCAGCAACTCGAAACCTTATTGACCAGCACAGAGTTTTGGCTGTTTCAGTCTCGATTTCCCTGAACTATCAAAGAACTTATTCTCGATTCCTGCTCAACTTGCCGCGCAAGCAAGTCCTTTTTAGAACGTTCGTCACGGCCGTCTTTAGATATGGGACGACGACGCGTGTTTGGTCGAAGGACCAACACCAACACTCATTGTCCTGCTGCCGGTTCAAGGAGACTAAATGCTAAAAACGCTGCCTGCTCCAGCGTGATTCTTTTTTCTACAAGGGGCCTACCGCCGGTCGGAAAAGCCTTTCAGATACAGTGACGCCGGTGAAGAGGTTTTAAAAAAAATATTTCAAGGGTCATCACCTTTAGAGTTCGCGAGGAAAGCGAACCAGATGAAAGTAACTGCCAGAATTTTAGACCAGCATCGCATTGGGGGCAAGAAAAACTCGTCAGCAAAAACTTTCACGTTGACAGCCTAAGGTGCGACGTCAATCCCCAAATGATGACTCTTCATCGAAAGGAGAACGTATGGGTAACGTGGTTTCGATAAGGCGTGGAGAACTCTTTATCACTTACCGAGGCACGCACGCTTCAGGAGTGATGAGAGAACATTTTGTGTTTTTGTCATTGATAGCAATAACGCTGGTGCTGCCGGTCGTTGCTTACTGCTCGCATGAGGGACCGATTTCGCCGGTTGCATTTGCTGTTTGCGCCACCTTTGGCGTGGGACGCGGGTTGGTAATGTATCGCCGCGGCTCAAATGCCGTCAATTACCTGATGGGAACCGGCATTGTTCCCAGAGCACCTTTGAGCAATGTTGGGCTTAAGAAAGCAGCCTGAAACGCAGAAGCACTTCCGACTCAACGACACGCCGGGGCACGGGCGAAAATGCCGTCGCCTGTGCCTGGGGATAGGCCGGCGATCAGCTTTGGTTGGGAGCGGGAATTATACGAAGAGTGCCTGGCGCGGTTTTTTCAAAAACATTTCTCTTAAGTCGTTATGTTTACGAACCCCGCAAAGGGAGAAAAACAAATTTGAAAAGCGAAAGGATGGTTTTCTAACTATGGCTAAAACCGATATTGCCAAACAACCTCGAGCTAAGCACGAACGCACCAATCACCACCCGAGCAAAGAGGCAGCAGCGAGCAGTCACGAACACGCGGTAAGAAAGGTCAAACACGTCAAGAATGTTCACCACAAGGAGGTGGATCACCAGAAAGAAGAAAAAGCGGCTTGAGGCCGCGCACAACCGAGGAATGACACTATCGCTTTTGGCTCAAAAAACTCCGAACGGGCACGGGCACTCCGTTCGGAGTTTTTCCTGCTCCAAATCTCAAACGAAGGAGAGCTGTTAATTGCGCTGAAAATACGCTGACAGCCGAGCAGCCACCCGAACGACAGCGTAACCGTGATTTCGTTCTGAAAGAATGAATGCTGGAGTCGACTGGGCAATGATTGAGAGTTACGAACCTTGGAAATCTGGCATCGCCGGGCGTACGATAACGTTCATATTTGTGCCAGCGCTGGCGACGTGACCTTTTCAAAGCGAATGGCCATAGTTCTTTCTTGGCCCCAATTGGTCGAGCGTGCCCAAATCAACTGAGCGGTTCCGTCGCCAGTAGGCATCGATTTCGCCCTCGCAAGTTGGCGCGATTATGGCGCGATGGCGTGCCCAGACGTAGCAAGATGTAACTTACTTTGACGGCTGCGGATTCGGTAAATACTGCTTCATCTCGTTTCGTCTCGCCTTGTTGATGCCCCTCAAACCGTCTCATAATCTGTTGGTTCGGGGTTCGAATCCCTGCGGGGGCACTCAAGAGAAGGCAGTCGGCAGGTGGCAGGTGGCAGGAGCAGGAGCACCGCTAACCTGATGCGGAAGTAGTCGCAAGCCAATGAGAAAGTGTGGAGGACACATCGATGCCTGATCCTGTGGCCAGGAAGCGGCTGAAGAAGAGAATGCTTGATCGCTGGGAGAACGAAGGCGGAAGCATTGCCGCCGAAACAACAAGCGACGATGCGATAAGCGCTGCGAACAAAACTAAAGCTGGTAAAAAGAAATCACCTGCGGGCCCCAACTCAACCGCCCAGGCGCCTGCGTCAACAGGAAAGAACCGCAAACCGACGCGAAAATAAGTGACGCGCAAACGCCAAGGGACCATAAGGCAGTTGCATAATTAGGCCCCCCAACCTTGCATCCATAGTTGGCGTTAACCTGCCACGCACCGGTCGTTGGCCCGTCTTCAATCTACTTCTTCGACTTCATCGTAGACTTCATCTTCGACTTCCGGGTCCACCTTCTTCTTCCGCCGAAGACGGCTGAATAACTTCACAAACAAATCGTGGATGCGTTCCGACTCTTTCGCCAGCAGCGGTGAAGCGCTTGCGAGGATCAATACATACAAAGCCGCAAACGGCTGCAACACCGATAGCAAACCACCGGCAATCGCAAGGTTGACAATAATGATGGAAAACTCGCCTCGGGCCAACAACGTGAATGACGTGTTCAGCGCACCGACGGTCGATAATTTGGCACGCCAGCCGACGATGAAACCGGCGATGATGACAGCCACCACCGAGAGGATTGCTGCCGCTATTGCGAACCACGCAGCGCCCCCCAAAGTGAACGGGTCAATGGAGAGACCGAAGCTGAAAAAGAAAACGGCGCCGAAGAAATCGCGAAACGGCACGACGAGGCGCTCCATGCGCTCGCTGTGGTCTGTTTCGCCGAGTATCAAGCCCAGCAAGAGTGCGCCGATGGATTCCGCAACATGAATCGTCTCGCCGAGTCCCGCGAGTAGAAACAGGCAGCCGAAAATCACGACCACGAAAAGTTCATTTGATGAAATGCTAAGAAGGCGATTTAAAAGCGGAGTGGCCCAGCGCCCCAGCAGCAGCAATCCGACAATGAAGCCAAGTGCGATTCCACCTGACGAAATTACGCCCGCAAACGAGCTTGCGCCACTCAGCACGATGCCCGAGATGAGCGACAGATAAACTGCAAGAAAAATATCCTCGAACATGGTAATCCCGAGCACAATTTGGGTTTCAGGATTTGCCATGCGCCGGTAGTCAAAGAGAATTTTGGCGACGATGGCGCTCGAGGAAACGGTGGTCAACCCCGCGATGATCAGCGCTTCCCGCAAAGGAAAGCCTGCGAGATAACCGAAAGTGAAGCCAACAATAAAATTAATGCTGACGTAGATCGTCCCTCCGACCAGGATTGAACGTCCAGCCTCAATCAAGCGTGTGAGATTTGCTTCCAGACCCAGATAAAACAGGAGATACAGGACACCCAGCCGGCCCATAAACGAAATGAGCTCGCCGGTCTCGATAAAACGAAAGTCGAAAGCCCCGAACTGCGGAGCATGAGGTCCCACCGCGATTCCAATCAGAATCAGGAACGGAATGTTGGACACGCCAAGTTTGTTGGCGAGCGCGATGGCAAATGCGATCAGTCCCAGGGCCAGACCGATTTCTAAGATGATGTTATCCACCAGATCGCTCCGGGCTTCCATCAACCAGCAGTCGCTTCAACGAGTTGATAGTTTGCCTATCGCCCGCAGCGATCAATGTTGCGCCTTCGTTCAGAACTGTGTCGGCTTCGGGATTAGTGCGCTTCGTTTGATCGGGCTCAATGATCGAGACGATGGAGGCGCCCGTCCGCGTGCGAATTCCGAGGTCGCGTATTGTTCTGCCAATACAGGCCGCGCCTCTTTCAATGGTGAACCACTCCAGCACGAGGTCCCCTAAAATCACCTCCGCCATGGGAAGATTTCGCGGCACGTAGGTCAGTCCGCCAATAATCCCTGCGATCTGCCGCGCTTCGCCGTCGGAAAGTCTCAAGACCGAGGCGGCGCGATCCATGTGTCCGCGCGTGAAGTGATACAACTCGCGCGTACCGTCATCGTGAATAACTATGACTAATCGGTCGCCGGTTATGGTCTCGACTTGAAACTTCCGACCGACGCCGGGAAGAAAGACTTCGCTGATGGTGGACATGATTGACTCGCCTTCCCTCGAAGAAAATTCCACGAAGCAATTGTTCGAGAATGTTGTTAGAGACTGCCACTCGTGGCTGCTGGTTCAATTCGATCTCTTATCGTCGTTCGCAGCCTCTTCCTCCGGAACGTCGCGCCGTTTTTCAACACCGAGCACCCACCCCGGAGGGTCGCTGGCCGGGAAAGAATCTCGCAAGTCCCGGTCTATCTTCGCTTCGATCCTGTCTTCGCTCGCCGGGCCAGCCGGCGTCGTCTGCTTAGATTTGTTCTCCACGTTTCCACTTCCATTCTGCTTACGCTTACAGTGGGCCTTCATCGAGTAGAAGACGGCTTGCAGCCGCAACCTTCTCTGTGGAAGCGCCGTTGGTTAGCCCTGTTCCGATAGTAAGAGGGCATCTATTGAGTACTGAGTTTTTGTATGATAACTTCCCAACCCCCTAAAAGAAAATTAGCGTTTCAACGACCCAATTCGTGTGGACTCGTGTAATTCGTGGATTTGTTTTACTACGCAAGGCGCGTCCATCAATTACACCAACACACATGAAATGAGTCGACTGTAGGTTCTGTACGCCTCCGCACTGTTCAACTTTCGTGGATTCCCCCGCAACCTGTAAGCAGGCCCAGGGAACACCTAATGTCCTCTGATATTCCACCAAAGCAAGGGGAGGAAGCACCGTCTGGACTTGAAATGGTCATCGTCACGCGCGTGCGTGAAATCGTTGACGACTTCAAGGTCCGCCGAGCGCTCCCATCTGCCAAACGCCGCATGGTTGGCCCCTTCATCTTCCTGGACCAGATGGGGCCCGAAGTGCTGGGTGCCGGGAAAGCCCTGGACGTGGCGCCCCACCCTCACATCGGACTCGCCACTGTCACCTATCTATTCGAAGGCGAACTGATGCACCGCGACAGCCTCGGCTTCGTTCAGGCAATTCGGCCCGGCGAGGTTAACTGGATGACGGCAGGCCGCGGCATTGCACACTCGGAACGAACACCGCAGGAGTTGAGATTTTCAGGATCAGAGCTGTTTGGCATTCAGTCGTGGATCGCACTCCCTACAAAGTACGAAGAGGCCGAGCCTGCGTTCGTTCACCACGGGGCGGAGGCGTTGCCGGTGATCGAAGGTGATGGCAAGCGAGTGCGCCTGATAACTGGATCACTCTTTGGTGTTCAGTCTCCGGTTGAGACGTACTCCGAAATGTTTTACGCGGACGTCACGCTCACGCAGGGTGCCAGCCTCGAAGTACCAACCGGGCACGAAGAGCGGGCCGCATATATCGTGGAGGGCGCGGTGAAGCTTTTACCGTATGACGAATCGTACAGCGCGGGCCAACTCTTAATTTTTAAGCCGGGGGCGGAGATCACCTTGCGAGCAGATAACTCGTCCGGCGCGCGGATGATGCTGCTGGGAGGAGAGCCAATGGACGGACCGCGCCATATCTGGTGGAACTTCGTTTCCAGCTCGAAAGAGCGAATCGAGCAGGCGAAGGAAGACTGGCGGGCTGGAAAATTCGCGCGAGTGCCGGACGAGACCGAGTTTATTCCACTGCCTGGTCCGGGGCCCGCTGTCGTGCGGTATCCCTAGCGTGACCGTTCGTTTGTTTCGGGTAATTCGTGGTCGTTTTCCGATGGCGGCGAAATCGAGCAACGAATTACACGAGAGGATTAATTAATCATGAGAAGTATCCCGCTTGCGATCGCGTTTCCCTCAGTCCCGCCTGCACGCCAGTATGCGCAGTTCTTAATCTTGTTCGCTTGCGTCGTCTGTGTTGCCTGTTCTCGACCAAACACCGCCGCCGAAGCCAACGGCAATGGTCCGCCGCCGGCAACGCCCGCACCTTCAAGTCCCGCTGGTTCTCCGTCGCCGCAAATAGACCCGCTTAAGGTTCCTGAAAGAGTCGCTTCAGGCGAGGTCACCGAGTCAGGAGGAAACTGGAACAGTGCGGTGCGAAGCATTACCTACCTGAGTACTGCCGACAACACTCAACAGCCGATGATGTTCTACAAACCGCCAGGGAATGAACCGAGACCGCTACTGGTCGGCCTCCATTCATGGAG
>DATEPF010000233.1:0-17627 GCA_035273325.1 Pyrinomonadaceae bacterium
TGTGCGGTAACCCAGCGATTTTAGTTTTAGTAAGCTACCGGAGACAGACAGCTCCGCATCATCCGGATGCGAGAAGACAGCCAGGACATCCAATTCGTTAGTTGAATTTGTCATTTACGTGAGTTTTACTAATGCTCAAGCGTTGGTCAAGCTGTTCGACATGCTTCAGCTTGTCATGGCGGCCGACAAAACTTCTTGTTGTCGCCATGTATGACATAAACCAGGATCGGATCAAACTCAGCCGCGGTTGCCATAGCCCGCGAAGCGTGGCGCTAGCATAAAGCCTGGGGTGGAGCGAAGCGGAACCCCAGGGTTCGCATGGAATATCTTTACAGCCCGCGCAGTGGGCGACAGAGCTTGTGATCATCAGTGAATTGGGCGGTCAGCGCTATCGCACGCTTCGCGCGCTTTATATTCAAACTGGCCGGGGCACCCCTGGGGTTCCGCTCCGCTCCACCCCAGGCTTTATGCCATCGCCGCGCTCCGCGGGCTAAGACAAATCAAGCCGGCAATCAACTTGCCAAACCTTCCTAAAGCATGTCGAACGGTTAAGAGACAGGCTAAACTAATCCCATGCAACTCATCGTACTCGGGTCTGGCACGTCTGTTCCCCATCCGCGTCGCGCGTCCACTGCACATTGGCTTGAGACTCAACATGGCACGATGCTGCTCGACATCAGCGCCGATGCACCTCACCGCATGGCCGAGGAAGGGTTAGATTGGGCCGGACTCGACGCCATCTGGATCAGTCACTTCCATTTGGACCACTCGGGCGGCCTCGCCCCTTACCTGTTTGGCATGCGCTCTGCTCCGCAAACGCAGCAGCGAACGAAGGCGATGAATATTTATGCCGGAACTGGTTTTGAACACATCCTGCGGGCGTTTGACGACGCGAACAATTACAAGTTATTCAAACAACCGTTCCCGCTAAACGTCATTGAGCTACAACCCGGAGCAGAGTTTGAGATTCTCCCTGAGCTTACTGCCAGAACGTTTGCGACCCCGCACACGCCGGAGAGTATGGCGCTTCGCTTAACAACGACGGAAGGCCAGGCGATGGTCTACACCTCGGACACTGGTTATTCGGCGGAGTTGGCCGAGTTTGCTCGCGGCGCGGACTTGTTGGTGATGGAATGTTCTTTTTTTAAGGACAAACCTGTCAGTACGCACCTGAAACTCGATGAAGCATTACAATTAGCGCGCACTGCAGCCCCACGGAAACTATTGCTTACACACCTATACGAAGAATGGGACGGCGTGGATCTGGTGGCGGAGGCAAAGAAGCTCTGGCAAGGTGAAACGCTGGAAGCGTACGACGGTTTACGCTTGCAACTCTAAAAGGAGACGCATGTCTGGAAAAAGTCAGTTGCTGTTTATTCTGTTGCTCATTGGATTAGCGGTTGAGATTCCGTTAACAACCTCTTACAGCAGCCCATACATCCCGCGACGCGCTGAGACATACGACTCAACTCTGCTCGAAATCGGACACGCAACCAAGCTGCGCAATCCTCCTGAATCGACGGCGGAAATCAGAGTAGTTTCGTTCAACATTCGCTGGCGGGGCGGCGACGATCTGAAAAAGTTGAGCGAGTTTCTTCGTAATGATCCTGAAATTGGCAACGCCGTAGTCATCGGTCTGCAGGAAGTTGACCGAAACAAGAAGCGCACCAAAAATCAGAATACCGTCAAACTTCTGGCTGAAGATTTGGGAATGTACTACGCGTGGGCGGCACCGCCTTCACCGAAACCGACGCAGGAAGAAGAAACCGGTGTCGCGTTGTTGAGTCCTTATCCATTGACTGAAGTGAAACGACTGGTTCTGCCACATGACGGGCCAGGGGGACGACGCCGGGCAGGTCTCGGCGCAACGATCAAAGTTGGCGACACCAGTTTGCGCGTCTACTCGGTCCATTCGGAAACGCGAATGTCGATGGATAAAAAGGTGGCCCAGATGAAAGCCGCGCTCGATGATCTGGCCGGGTATCCGTCTCACCTGCCTGCGATCGTGATGGGCGACTTAAACACCTGGGAAGCCGACGCCGGCACGCGGACGGTGAAACTCTTCAAAGGCGCGGGATTTCACACGCCGTTTGATGGCGACTCGACCTTTTGTCAGCAAATTCTTTTTGTCCCGCTAAAACTTAAACTGGATTGGATCTGGTTAAGAAACATCGAAGCCAGGGCCCATGGGATCGATCGTCAAGTCAAACTGTCGGATCACTGGCCGCTCTGGACCACGGTGAGTTTAAAAGGTTCAGCATCAACTTCGTCGACGGTAAGGTAGTGGGTCATTTTCATTGTTGAACATCGGCGGGTAAGTGATCGCCAATCTCGGCCAAGATAAAAGGTTTTACGCCCTCACGTCCCGACAGAGTGAGCCACAGTTTGCGACCTTCACGCTCAACCTCTAAACCAAAGTCGAAGAACGGACAGCACAGGCATTCAAGTGAGATAAATTGTGCCGCTGTCATGAGCGTTTCAGATTCGTTTGGAAGCTGAAACGAGTAGCCATCTGATAGTTCGCGGATGCTCTTAACTGAGCGGAAAAGCTTTTCGATTGTCGCTAGGTGTGCGCCCCGTTCTTGTGGCGCAATGGCTGTCATATCACAGGCAAACGGGGATTCTTTTTCTGTCATACGGTCCTCGGCCAATACATGATGATAAAGACTCCAACGAGCGCAACCGCGCCGCCGATTAGATCAAACTTGTCGGGAGTGATTTTATCTACGCTCCATCCCCACAGGATAGCGAGAACGATAAACACGCCGCCGTAAGCCGTATAGATGCGCCCAAAGTTAGAGGGTTGCAAGGTAGGTATGACGCCGTACAGAACTAGAGCTACCGCGCCAGCAATCGCATGCCAGGGACTCTTGTTCTCGCGTAACCAGAGCCATACAAGATAACCGCCGCCAATCTCACAGAGACCAGCGGCGATGAAGTAGATCAAGGATTTTGTGATCGCCATGCGGGCGATTCTAAGCCTAGTCTAGCAATGCAACAATGTCCTCGATAGACCACAGCTTTTTAGTTACGCCAGCCGCCATTGCCGGAGTACATCGCAGCGATTGATGGATGCGCACAAAGTTGTAATTCATGTAGTGCAACAAAACAGGCGGCAGAAAAATCTCAGTTGTTTAAAATTGTAAAATGACCCACTACCGACGGTAGCCCGCTGAGCCTATCGTTGGTCCTGATGTGGTAAACTTTTTCCGAAATTTACCGCATCATTTTCAGATAGACCCCGGCTATGAAAATACAGTGTCCCGTTTGTGGCAGACGCACAGGATGGGCCCGGACAAGATGTCCGGCGTGCCGTACCAAACTGGTTCAATGGTACCTGGTGGCTGCCATTATCGTGTTAGTCGTTTGTTATGGAAGCTTTGTAATTCTGGAAAGAGTCGGCTGACAAACCGTTCCTAATTCGTGGATCGTTTTTTCGCAGCTTAACTCGGATCTACGAAAGCATTATTTCGCACGCACGACTATCTGGTGAGTTGTCAGCGCGTTTCCGGTTGCTCGCTGCAGTTCGGCGATTGCTTTGTTAAGTTCCGTCTGTGCCCTCAATTCATTCCCCCGTGCTGCAGTCAGCGCCGTCTGTCGTTCCAATACTAAAAACACAGTCGACTGCCCCGCATCTAGTTTTCTCCGTTCACTCTGGTACTGCTGTTCGCTCGCATCGCGAGCAATCACGGCTGCTCGTAAACGCGCTTCGCCGCTGCGTACCACCTGTAATGCATTCCTGACGTCAACCTGTATTACCTGTTCCAACTGCTCACGTTGGGTGGCCAGGCGCTGACCCTCTACGAGCGATCGTCCCAGCTGCCCTTCCGCGGTGCGATTGCGCAACGGCAAATTGATCTGAACACCAACTCGAACGTTGTTGTACTGGTTACTAAACAGGTTTTGCAGCGACTGATTAAACCCACCGATTAGATCAGGTGAAATTCCCTGCACCGGTTGCACCGGCAGCGGCGGTAATCCGTTAAGTTGGGATAACAGATCGACGCGCTCCCGCAATTGCAGATTGGAACCGGCAAAGGGGTTATTGCCTGCTGGGTTCGCTGAACCGGACAAACCAACTAACCCATAAGTACCAACCAGATCTATCGCCGGCTTCGTCTGGTCCCGGAAGAATTTTTGATCGATCTGATTGATTTCGCGCGCCAGGTTTGACTGTTGCAACTCCAGACGGTTGTCCATCGCGGACTTCAATGCTTCAGGCAAAGAAATCTGCGGGATCGTCAAGGCAACCGGATCAGTAGGGACAATCGATAAACTCCAAATTTCTGACTGACGGTTTTCGGCGATCAGGTTCTTCAGGTTGTTTTCAGAGCGCGACACCTCTTCGAGGGCCGCGAACAAGCTCTGCTCAAAACCTGCTAACTGTGCTTCAGCCGCAACAATGTCGATCGGCGCCAGTGAGCCTTCCAGAACCAAGCGTTTGTTGTGTTCAAGTTGGGTCCTTGAATCGCGGACAGCGTCTCGTTGAACCTGCAGATTACGTAAGGAAAAAACCAAGTCCCAGTAGGCACGTTGAACGCTGGTGATTGTGTCGATTGCCCGCTGCCGAAACTGCGCATCCGTCAGCGATAAATTTTTCCGGGCAATTTCGATTTGCCGCCGGCTATTATCAAAACGCAGACCGCGCAACAGCGGCTGCGTGTAGTTAAACGTGAGTGCCGTCGGGTACTGCGGATTCAGCGCGGCAAACTGGTTGTTAGTGGTTAACCGAACCGAAGAAAAGTCGAGGCTGTAATTCCCACCAAATTTCGGGGCCTGTCCACCGAGACGGGCCGTCGCTGTGTAGTTTGCCTGGCTAACAGAGTCGCTGGCGCCGCTTAAAAAACTCGAGATCGGATTTTCGATGCGTTCGTAGTAGGCAGAGGAAATAAAGCGCGGATCGTAGGCTCCGCGCGCGGTGGTTAAATCAAACTCGGCAATCTTCACGTTATGCCGGGCGACTTCAATGTCTTTGTTGTTTTCGAGTGCCAGAGTCAGCGCTTCACGAAGCGTCAACGGACGTTGGCGGCCCATGTCTACCCCAACGCGGCTGAGCTCCGGCAGTGGGCGTTCCTCAGGTTTGTAATCAGGCGCGATTGCAGGGACCTGCAGATCCTGCGGCACGTCCGGCGAAGCTGTCGGAGTTTGTCCGAAAACGACTGGGGCTGCGGTTAAGAACAAAACAAATGTGGCAGACCACATAAGACGCCTCGTGGTATGTCGTGGACTTCTTTTTAGTTGCGATAGAAACGATCCACGAAACACACGAAACTCACGAAATAACACGAACACAGGTTTTTTCTTTACAGCTTCAGTCATTTTCAATTCTTTGAGATCAAACTAAATAGCGACGCCGTGGCACTAGCCGCTTTCCGGCGAACCCACCCGGTAACGCCGCTTACGCGTCCGCCAATCATCCCCCACACGCGGCTCTTGCCCAGATCGTCAAACAGCGAATAAAAAACCGGCACCGCCAGCAGCGTTAACAATAAACATAATGATTGTCCGCCCACCACCAGCACGCCGATCGAGCGGTTCGTTCCCGAACCCGGACCACTCGAAACGGTCAGCGGCAACATGCCGGCGACGAGTGCGATGGTGGTCATCAGAATTGGACGCAACCGTTCGCGGTTTGCGCGAATAATCGCTTCGAAGCGCTGCATGCCACGTTCGCGCAATTGATTGGTGTGATCGATTTGCAGAATGGCGTTTTTCTTAACCACACCGAATAGCAGCAGCAGTCCTAACCCGGAAAAAATGTTTACCGTTTGTCCGGTCATCAGCAATGAAAGGATGCCAAACGGGATCGCCAGGGGCAGTGTTAACAGGATCGTGACCGGGTGAATAAACGATTCGAACTGCGCCGCCAGCACCATGTACATGAAGACGAACGACAGCAGGAATGCCAATCCGAAGTAGTAACCGGCCCGGCCCAGTTCTTTTGATCGTCCGGCTAATCCGGTCTTGTAACCGCTTTCGATATTCAGTTCGCGAACAAACCCGTCCATCCTCTGCAGCACGTCAGCCTGCGAACCGCCAGGTCTCACGTTAGCCAGTAACATCACCTGTCGCTGCCGGTTCAGTCGATCGATCGCAGAAGGACCCGTGCCCTCTTCAATTCGCACCAGGTTGTCCAAACTGACCCAACCAATCTGCGATGAAGAAACGATCATTCTCTGCAGACCCTCCACGCTCGCACGAAACTCGCCGATTGCCCGCACGCGGACGTTGTACTGATCGGTTCCGGCATTGAAAGTGGATACTTCCTGCCCGGCCACCAACGTGTTCAAAGCCTGGGCGATGTCGGAAACGCGAACGCCAAGGTCAGCAGCGCGAGCGCGATCAATTACCACTCGCAACTCCGGCTTACCGGTAACCAGTGTGGAGTCTGCATCGACCACATCGGGAATGGTCTTCATCTTTTCCAACAGCGCTTCGGAATACTGTGTCAGCTTGTCCAGATCCGGACCGTCGATGACGTATTGAATGTCAGCGTTTCGGAAACCACCGCCGGAGATCGCTGCGACTTGTTGCACGCTCGTTCGCAACTGGCCCGGGTATTCCTTTTGATACTTTGCGAGAATTTCCGTGCGCGCGCGCACCATCAAAGTTTCCTGCGTCACATCGCGCTCAGCGATGGGCTGCAGCTTTACATAAATGGAGGCGACGTTAACCTGTTCCTGCTGGCCGCCACCAATGGTTGTCAGGGTATCGGTGACCCCGGGAAGTTTTCTAACGTCTGTGGCAATCCGTTGAGCAAGCGCCGAAGTTGCGGCGAGCGTGTAGCCTTCCGGGGCCCGCACATTCAGTTCAAACTGCGACTGGTCGTCAACCGGCAAGAAGTTTTTACCGACAAACATGAAGAGTGGAACGATACTGAGGATCGCCACTAAACATGCGAGTGCGATCACCCAGCGATGGCCCAGGGACCAGGTAAGCAAGCGTGTGTAGGTGCGGTCGATAGGACGATAGAAGCGCGATTGTTTAGATCCGTGATCGGAGGGCTCCAGGGCCCGTTCGACCGGTCCTTCCTCGGCATCGTCGCTCCGTTTGATCAGGCGCGCCGCCAGCATTGGCGTTAAAGTGAACGATACCAACAACGAAACAGCGATCGCGAAAGAGGACGTCAGACCAAAGGACGACATGAAGCGGCCGACAATGCCGCCCATAAATCCTACCGGCAGAAACACAGCCAGGAGCGACAAGGTCGTGGCCGTGACCGCTAACCCGATTTCGCGCGTGCCCTCGATGGCCGCCTGGAACGGCGGCATTCCCTTCTCTTCGATGAATCGAAAGATGTTCTCCAAAACTACGATGGCGTCGTCGATCACGATACCAACCATCAGCGTGAGGGCCAGCATCGTGATCGAATTCAAAGTGAAGCCTAACGCGGCCATCAAACCGAACGTGGCAATCAGCGACGTCGGGATCGCCAGCGCCGCGATCACTGTGGACCGGAAACTCCATAGGAAAATGAAAACAACGATGGCCGCGAGAACGCTGCCTTCGATCAAGTGCGTTTGAATTGATTCGATCGAGGCCTTAATGAAGATGGATTGGTCGCCGACTACCTGTGTTTTAAAGCCGGGCGGCAATGTCTTCTGAATTTCCTGGAGACGGTCTTTAACAGCTTCGGCGATTGCTACGGTGTTTTCACCCGACTGTTTGGAAACAATTAGCGTTACCGCAGGTTGGCCGTTCAGCCGTGCCTCAGTCCTTGCTTCTTCAGCTCCGTCTTCGGCATAACCAACGTCGCTTAGTTTTACCGGGTAGTCACCGCGCGTGCCGACGACCAGATGATTGAAGTCTGATGGCGAAGCGATCCGCCCCATCGTCCGTACAGTTAATTCTCGTGAACCCTCATCGAGACGCCCGCCGGGCACCTCCATGTTTTGTGCGCGGACCGCGTCGGCCACTTGGGCCACCGTTACATTAAAGGCGCGCATTTTGTCGGGGTCGACCCAGATCTGAATTTCGCGATCGCGCCCGCCGATAATCCGCACCTCGCCGACACCATTGATTGATTCGATGTGTTCCTTAATGCGCTTGTCCGCAACCTCCGTCACTTCGCGCAACGAACGCGGTGCGGAAACGGCGATGCGGACAACGGGTGCGGCGTCGGTATCCAGTTTTTGAACGATTGGTTGCTCGGCGGTGACCGGCAGTTCGTTGACGATCAGATCAACTTTATTGCGAACCTCAGCAGCGGCAGTGTCCGGATTTTTTTCGAGCAGAAACGTAATGAAGACTTGTGACACGCCTTCAACGGAAGTCGAACGCAGTTCGTCGATGCCGCTGATGGTGTTGACGGCGCCTTCAACTTTGTCTGTTATCTCGGTTTCGATCTCCTGTGGAGAGGCACCCGGATTAACGACCGTGACAGTGATAGTCGGTAGGTCGATCTTGGGAAAGAGGTCGACACCTAACGAGTTGTAGGAGAAAAGTCCTACGACCGTCAGACTGAGGATCAGCATCGTCGCGAAGACGGGACGGCGGACACAAATTTCAGCTAGCTTTTGCATTAACTATTTCAGATCTCAAATTTCAGATCTCAAATTACTGCCGGACCGCGACACCTTCGCTCAACACTTCGAGGTTACTGGTGGCTACAATTTCATCCGCGGCGATGCCGGACTTGATCTCAATCAGATCGCCTTCAGTCTGGCCGATCTGTACGATCCGCTCCCGCGCGTATCCATCTTTCATTACGAATACTCGACTAACGCCCGCCTCGGTGCGGACCGCGCGCACTGGAACCAGCAGCGCCGGCGCCGAGCGTTCCTGCAAAATGCGAATCGTTGCAAACTGTCCCGGCTTTAACACACCGCTGCTGTTTTCAATTTCTGCTTCGACGATCATGGTGCGCGACGTGGGCGTCACGTTCGGCGAAATCCGCGCCACGCGGCCGCTAAAATTACGATCGGGCCACGCACTGGTGGTTACGGAAACGGATTGGCCCACCGCCACCGAAGCAATGGCCTGCTCGGGAATGTCGATGCGTACCCGCAAAGGATTGATGCGGACCACTGTCGCCACCTTTGTCGTCGGCGAAACATATTCACCGAGATCAGCGACTCGTTCTGAAACGAATCCGTCGATCGGCGAGAAAACGTTCGCGTAGGACAATGTTCTGCGCGCGAGGTCCAAAGCGCTTTGGGCGTTTGCCACGTTCGCACGCGCCGTCGCCACCGCTGCATAGTTTTGCCGGGCTTGCGACAAAGCCGCTTCGTAAACCTCTTTTAACTGGTCGTAGCGCCCCTTCTGATCATCGAAAGCCGAGCGCGAGATATCACCCGACTCAATTAACTTTTCCGCGCGCCGCAGGTTCTTCTCCGCCAGATTCATGGCCACGCGAGCAGTCGCCACTTCCGGGACTCGATTTGGATCGAACGGTTGCCCAGCGCGCAGACCGACTTTTTCTTCCGCTTGCCGCAGTGCCGCCCGCGTCTGCTCTAGTTGAGATTGCGCCTGCTGAACACGCAGCTTTGAATCTACGTCGTCCAGCCTGACGATCGTCTGGCCGCGCTTAACGAAACTGCCAAGTTCAACACCGATGTAGACAACTTTTCCGGCAATCGAAGGCGCTACGTCTGTTTGCTGGTCGCCAGTCAAGCTGCCGGTGGCCTCGAAGAACCTGGGAAGGTCGCGCATGATTGCGGTTGCGGTAGTGACTTCTATCACTGCCGGCTGCGCGGAATTTGCGTTGTTCGTAACGTTTGCTTTGGATCCTCCGCACGACATAGCGAAGACCGCCAGGGCGGACAAAACTGCAACCAGAGAGAAAAGCTTGATGAGACTGCGGACTGACATGA
Source organism: Pyrinomonadaceae bacterium (assembly GCA_035273325.1). Lineage (GTDB taxonomy): Bacteria > Acidobacteriota > Blastocatellia > Pyrinomonadales > Pyrinomonadaceae > PSRF01. Next base: position 9,813 of record DATEPF010000233.1, read on the forward strand.
TCGTTATGTTTTTTTCGAAACGTTGGGTGAAACCCTCCGGCCATTGTCATGTGCCCCGGGCTCCCTGCTTGTGCTGATACCGTTCAACAGTATGTCTGTGAAATGCCTCGCGGCTTCTTCGTTTGAGATCTTTAGCAGCCGCTGCCTCGGGTCCCAGAGATTATTGTTAAGAGAATGATGAACGATCATCCCAATGAATGACCTTACGACGATCCGCGGATCGATGTTCGCCATCGCGCCATCCCGCTGGCGTCCTGCGATGTAGTTACCGAGCAGTGCGTAAACACGCTCCACAAATTTTTCAAAAAACATCTGCGCCAGCTCATGACCTTCCAATGCCGAGTGAAGCAATAATCGTTGAAACTCGGGATCTTTTTCGTGGTGATCGAGCGCGCCCAATGCCAGGCGATGAAACACAGCCCAATCGTCCTTTTCCTGGAGTGCGTCGGCCACCAGTTCCTCCGGATCCATGGCGTCGCCTGAACACGCTTTATGATCGAGGATGGCGGTGTAGAGTTCCTGTTTGGTGGAATAGTGGCGAAACACCATCGCCTCGGAGACTCCGGCGGCTTGTGCGATTTCCTTCGTGGTCGTGCCGCCAAATCCCTTTTTCGAGAAAAGGCCGACGGCGACCCGAAGAATTTGCACTTTCCGGTCTTCGGCAGTCATGCGAGAAACGTTGGAGGTTGGCGTTTCAGTCGTAATCGCTTTACTCATTCAGCGGATCAGGGTTCAAAGTAAGTACTTACTTACCAGACCGGGTGAGCCTGTGTCAAGGCTCCGGCTTCAACATGTTTCGTGTTATTTCGTGGGTTCGTGGCTAGTTTTTCGGAGCACTAAAAGAGATCCACGAATTGCACGAAACACATGAAGTCACACTAATAAGTCGAATCCCCAGACGTGTTGTTGTATTGATCCGACGCTGTAGATTGAGCACTGTACCCTTTCGCAACAAGACCCCCCGGTGAGTCGCACAAAAAGTGCCATGTTTGCCCGACTTTGCGCGGTCCTGCATGGGCACATTGTTTGCTGACCTGTCAGTGATACATTGTGTGTAATTCTGATTTAACCAAAGAGCACGTTTAGTAATTCAAAGGAGAGACAAAGCATGAGTTCATCATCAACAGATTTCCCCGGCTCGACTTCAACCGGCAGCACCGGAACCTCAAACGATCGTTCATCGACCGGTCTCGGTTCCACAGGTCTAGGATCTTCATCAACAGGTTCATCCACCGGAGCGACCGGCACCGGCGCGGCCCCGGGGCTCGCGAAGGCCGCCCGTGATTACGGTGAGAAAATTTCGGAAGCCGCTACCCACGCCAAAGATTACGTGAGTGACAAAATGACCGTGGTAGGCGACAAGGTGAAAGACCTCCAGAACGCGGACCTCGCCGAGATGGCAGAAAACGCGAAAGACTACGCCCGTAAAAATCCAGGTCAGGCGATTCTGATCTCGGCCGCTGCGGGACTGCTGGTGGGACTGATTCTTCGCGGTCGACGTAACTAATACATCGCCCGTTTAATGTTTGGAGAGGAGGTAACGCGATGGCCACTCCAGCTCGTGAAACATCACGTGCGTTAACACCAAAAACTGACAACAACGAAAGCCTGCCGGTGCTTGTAGGCCGCCTGGGCGACGATGTGATGCAGCTCTTCGACACCAAGATCAGCCTGCTCAAGGTGGAGATCAAGGAAGAGGTGAGTGCAGTTGCCAAGAGCGGCGCCATGATCGCCGCCGGCGGGATTATTGCCGCCATCGGTTTTGCGCTGCTCAACGTAGCTATCGCATTTGGCATTTCAACGTTGTTCGCAGGAACGGATCTGAGCCAGCCGGCCCAATACGCCGTTGGCTTCCTGACGACCGGTCTCCTGTATCTCGTTGTCGGCGCGATTATCGTGTTCGCAATGAAGAACCGTTTAGCCAAACAACATCTCGTTCCGGACCGGACGGTTGAAGAGCTTAGAAAGGACAAGCAATGGCTGAAGAACGAAATTTAGGATTAGCCCGCGCACGAGATCTGGGCGACGATGAAGCCTCCAAAGAAGCGCTGCAGCGTCGCATGGAAGTAGCGCGAGACTCCATCACCAACACTGTGAGTGAAATTAAAGACAGCGTTGCGCAGCAGGTTGAGAGCGTCAAGGATGCCCTCGATTGGCGCGAGCATTACAAGAAACGCCCGGTGGCATGGAGCCTGGGGGCCGCGGGTGTAGGGTTCTTTGTAGGATACGGCATCGCCTCCGCGATCAGCAGCGACGATCAATCGTATTCAAACTACGAAGCAAGTGACGCGGCGTACACATCGGATTCCTACTCTCAATCACTGTCTGGGCGGTCGCTTTACGCTGGCTCGTCGCAGGCGGCGACACCGTCGAACGGCCAGGACAACGAAGGTCCTGGACTTTTGAGTAAGTTCAAGGAAACCTCCGCTTATGATCGGCTTAGCAAAGAGGCCGCTTCTCTCGGCGATCGAGTGATCGACGAGTTGTCGAATACGGCGCACGTCGTAGTGCTGCCGTTTCTTCTGAACAAGGTCAAGGAATGGGTAGGATTGGATCTCTCGGACAAGCCGGCATCAATGGCGTCGCAGCAAGGTCCACGCAGCGTCTCCCAGCAACCATCGCCCGAGCGTGCGCCGCAGATGTAAACGAGCACACTCTGGTAAGGCAAAAGTTTAAAGGCGAACCTTCGTGGTTCGCCTTTCTTTTTTGGCAATGGGACATTTGCTGCCGATAGTTTGACTAATACAGCCGGAACTTCCGGACCCGGAAAACCGTAATCGGTTACTCTCCGCAAACGGCATGATCGTCATATCCCTTATCCTGACAGCGCTGTTCACTCTTACCCAAACCAGGGGTGACGCGGTAAAAGTTACTGTTAAGCCTCAGCGCGTTTATATCGAACGCGGAACTTCAAACCAATTTCTTCATTTTGATTTCTTACTGGAGAACAAAACAAAGAATAAGATAACTTTGGATTCCGTTCAGATCGCCGTTTTTGATCACGCTAACAAGCTTGTGCTCAGAAAGATTCTGGACCGACACGGTCTTAGCCCTGGAATTCACACGCTTCCCAATACTGAAATAGAAGCGGAACAGAGCATCTACTTGTTCAACCCATTCTATTCTGTTGACGGCTCATTGGTTTTTGAGACTCTTCGCTATGAATTCGTCTTTTCATCCCATGCTGAGCCGTCGCAGTTCCGAATCGGAGTTGCGGTTGCGCCAATTCACTATGCGGCCAAGGCGAAACTCACTCTGCCTTTAAGAGGGCGGGTAATGGTGGTTGGAGGTCATGATTTCTATGCTCCGCACCGGCGAATTGACCTCACCCATCCAATTGCACGTGCGGTGGGGCTCAAAACCAACAGCGCTCGATACGGAAGTGACCTGACCATAATCAACGAGAACGGTGACTTTTATCGCGGGAGGGGGGACCACCTTAAAGATTGGTTCGGATATGATGCCTCGGTCTACTCTCCGGCACCAGGTAAGGTAATTACGCTCGTAGATGGTATTCCTGACAACACTTTTGCGTCAGGACAGGTTGTCTTCTCCAAACTGTTATCGATGAACACACCGAGTGGCATTTTTGGAAACTATGTTGTCTTGGATCATGGCCACGGTGAGTTCAGCCTTTTCGCTCATCTTAAATCAGGAAGTTTCAATGTCCGGCAGGGAGATTTCGTCCGACGCGGGCAGGCGATCGCCCGAATTGGTTTCTCGGGAAATACGGATTTCGTTCACACTCATTATCAACTTCAAAATGGTGCGGACCCGGCAACGGCGGAAGGACTGCCTTCTTACTTCAACAACTTTCGCCGGATTTTGGGATCACGAAGCAGGTGGGTGAGTAGAGGAGCAATCGATACAGGTGACATCGTAGAAGCGCGCTAACACCCGCTCACTAGTTAGCTGCGATGGGCAAGATTTCGTTTAATTCGAACCACTCCGTTAAGCCGTCTTCTTCTTCTTAACCTTCACTTCGTTTCCATCCGCACTCGCCGCACCGCCATCGGATCGGTATCCGCATTCAGCGTTTGAGCAATAGCGAAACGTGCCTTGCTTCTTCGTAGTCTTCTCTAACAGGAATGGTTCGTTACATTGGGGGCAAGTCTCAACCACCGGCTTGTCCCAATAGACGCGATCGCAATCCGGATACGCCGAACATCCATAAAAAGCTTTTCCGCGTTTTGACTTCTTGACGACCAGCTCACCGGTGCACCCCGGTCGCGTGCAAGAGACTCCGGTTGATTCCTGCTTGATGTATTTGCACTTCGGATAATTGGAACAGGCGACAAACTCTCCAAACCGGCCGTGACGTCTCACCAGATTAGAGCCATCGACCGGACACTTCTCATCCAGGACCACCGGCGCGGGAGCAGCCACACCACTCTTCGCAATCTTTCGAATATTGCGACATTCCGGATAACCAGTGCATCCCAGAAATGGCCCAAACCGTCCGCGTTTTAATTGCATCGGTTTGCCACACAACTCACAAGCTTCCGGTTCAGCTTCTTCAGTCGATCCATCTGCAGCGGGCCCACCGTTGGAACCAGCCTTAGGTTCCGCGTCACGCGTCGCACCGCAGTTCTGACATTTCAGATATTTCCCGAAGCGTCCCCACTTCTGGACCATGCCTGGAGTTTCACACTTCAAACATACTTCGTCCGTCGGCGTGTCTTTTTCTTTGATCTCCTTAACGTGGTGCTTAAACTTGTCCAGGTCTTCAGCAAACTTGCCGTAGAACTCGTGTAAAGCATCAGTCCACTTCAGTTTTCCTTCTTCAATTTCATCGAGCTCCTCTTCCATACGCGCCGTGTAGGTTTCGTTGAAAAGGTCGTCAAAGCCACCTTCAATTAGCAGATCGTTGACGGTCTTGCCGAGCTCGGTCGGATGAAACCGTCCTTCGAGTTTCTCGACATACTCGCGCGCCAAAATCGTCGTCATGATGGCCGCATAAGTTGATGGACGGCCGATTCCCTTTTCTTCAAGCGCTTTGACCAGCGTCGCTTCAGTGAAGCGCGGCGGAGGATCAGTGAAATGCTGCTCCGGCGAAACCTTATTCACCGCGAGCGTTTCGCCTTTTTCCACCGGCGGCAGGGTGCGCTCAGCCTCTTCATCTTCTTCGGTCTTTTCATCCCGGCCTTCCTGATAAACCTTCAGGAAGCCGTCAAATTTTTGCACCGAACCAGTCGCGCGAAATATGAAACGTCCGGCCCCAATATCAATCGTGGTTTGATCAAAAACAGCAGGTGTCATCTGGGAAGCAACCATGCGCTGCCAGATCAGTCGATACAGCCGCAACTCGTCATTGTTCAAATACTGTGCGAGCGAGTCTGGAGTCCGCGCAACGTCCGTAGGACGAATTGCTTCGTGAGCGTCCTGCGCGTCTTTCTTCGACCGGTAATGAATGGCCTTCTCGGGCAAATAAGGAGCGCCATACTGTTTGCTGATGAAATCTCTTGCTTCGCCCAACGCGGCATCTGACACGCGCGTCGAATCCGTTCGCATGTAGGTTATTAACCCGACAGAACCTTCGGCGCCAAGCTCCACGCCCTCGTAAAGTTTTTGCGCGACCATCATCGTCCGTCTTACGGCGAAACCGAGTTTGCGCGCGGCCTCCTGCTGTAACTTGGAAGTGATAAACGGTGGAACCGGGTTACGTTTCCGCTCTTTCCTGGTTACTTCACTGACAACGAAGGTCTGTTGGCGTATCTCTCCGACGATTTCCTCAGCCTGAGTGTCACTCTGAATAGCAATTTCATTCTTCTTCAATAGAAGAGTGCCAGACGTGGGATCGAGCTCAAAACCAGATGTCTTTACTGTCTGTTCTCCAATCTTGAAAAGACGGGCGTCAAAAGCCGGTGGCAACCTGGCCGACAGATTTGCGCCAATGGTCCAGTACTCCGTCTTAATGAATCGCTCGATTTCCCGTTCGCGTTCAACAACCATCCGCAACGCGACAGACTGCACGCGACCGGCGCTCAATTTGCCGCCGACTGTGCGGCAAAGGAGCGGCGAAACTTTGTATCCCACGAGACGATCAAGCACCCGGCGCGCTTGTTGCGAATCAACCAGGTTTTGATCGATCTGTTTGGGATGATCGAACGCCTCGTTCACGGCCCGCTTCGTGATCTCATTAAACATCACACGAAAAGTGGGCTTAACAGGTCGCTTCGGGACAATCTCTTCTGCCAGGTGCTGGCATATGGCTTCACCTTCGCGATCCGGGTCAGCCGCGAAATAGATAATGTCGGCCTCTTTGGCGGCCTTCTTTAGCTCGGCAACGATCTTTTTGTTGTTACGCTTACGAGTATCAGGAATAACCTCGTAGGTAGGCTTGAAATCGTCTTCAATATCGACGCCGAGTCCTTTGGTAGGCAGATCTTTGATATGGCCTATCGAAGCCTTAACCAGATAGTCCTTTCCCAGGTACTTATTTATCGTCTTCGCCTTGGCCGGCGATTCAACTATGACTAGGTTTTTTGCCATTCTTGAGTTTAATAACCTTAGTGTTTATTTCGTGTAATTCGTGGATCGATTTTAAACAACGCTTAAAGAACGATCCACGAAACACACGAATACACGAACTAACACCACTTACATTTTCCTCACAAAACACTTGCCTGGTAGTGCTCTCACCAGGTCTCGCATCTCTAACGCCAACAAAGCGGCCGTTAAGTCCGTGATAGAAAACCGCGTCTCATTTACCAGCGCATCAATGTGCGCGGGATTGTCCGGTGACAGTAACTTGAAAACCGACTGCTCAGATGCAGACAAGCCACCGGGCACCATTGCTAACTGATCAGACAGTGACTTCTCTTTCTTCTGCGTCAAAGGCGGCGGCAACAAGCGCGCAGCAATTTGCGGTGGCAACTCCGCCGCGATGTCCTGCCATTGTTGGACCAGCTTGGCGCCCGCGCCCTTGATCAGATAATTCGTGCCAAACGAATTGCGCGAAGTAATGTTTCCAGGAACAGCAAACACCTCGCGGTTCTGTTCAATTGCCAGTCGCGCCGTAATCAAAGAGCCCGAATTTTCTGATGCCTCGACCACTACCACGCCCAAGCTCAACCCGCTAATGATGCGGTTTCGATATGGAAAGTTTTCCGAGACCGGCGGAGTGTGCAGAGGAAACTGGGTCACCATTGCACCACCTGCCGCTAAAATCTCTTCGCCGAGCTTCTTATGATCGCGCGGGTAAACCTGGTCTATTCCGGTACCCAGAACTGCAACCGTGCGTCCACCGGCTTCGATCGCTCCGCGATGCGCTGCCGCGTCTATCCCGCGCGCAAATCCTGAAACGACCGTCACGCCGCGTTGGGCCAGGTCCCTCGCCAGCATCGTCGCAGCGTTTTGTCCATACGTCGAACACTTACGCGAGCCGACGATAGCGAGACACGGCTGGTCAAGACATTCTGACCATGCACCCTTCACGTAAAGCGCAACCGGCGGATCGTAGATCTCCCGAAGCGCTGAGGGATAAACACCGTCATCCAGAATCAATATTTCCGCGCCCAGATCACGGACTTTCACCACTTCAGCTTCGGCCAGGTCGTGACGGTCGCGGGCGATGATGCTGTCAACAGCCTCCGGCAGCAGCCGAACCTTTTCGAGCTCAGCACGGGTCGCGGTGTAGACCGCTTCAGCCGAACCAAACCGCTCGAGCAACTTCGCAGCCGCCCGCGGCCCAATCCCCGGCGTCATGTTTAAGGCTACCCAATCTCTCATTCGATTTCAGATTTCAGATTGCGATTGCTGGTCGATGGTTCCATTTGTGTTTTTCGTGTAATTCGCTGATCGCTTTTTCGCCCG
>DATEPF010000234.1:0-8989 GCA_035273325.1 Pyrinomonadaceae bacterium
GGGGAGGGCTTGCGGCAAAGTCAAGCTTGTTGATTTGGGAGGAACCCGTCAAGGTTCGAGTTGAACTAAGAAGCTTGACTTCCTCCAAATCAAAAAAGTTAAGGTCTGCGCCAATCCCTCCCCTAACCCCTCCCAAAAGGAGGGGAAAAATCGATCCACGAAATACTCGAATAAACACGAAAAGTTTGACCACCGCAGACGTTTTCAAGTATTAACTCGCGCCATGAACCCACTCTCTACACTTCTTCTCGCGGTTGCCTTGCTGGTGATAGCCAACTCGACCGGCCAGGCACAAAAGCGCAACACGCCTCCGCAAACCTCAACGGCGAAAGCTACAACGGCAAAAGCAGCGTCGACCGCCAAACCGTCAGCAGCGTCGATCGTCAGTCCCGTCCTGACGACACTGTCGACTTACGAAAAGCAACTGCTGGAAGAGATCAACTATGCACGCGCGAATCCTCACGAGTATGTGAAAGCGCTCGAGTTGTTTAGAAGAAACTTCCGCGGCAAGGAAATTCATTATCCCGAGGGTGGCGTTCTGGTGACTAATGAAGGCGTGGCCGCGCTCGACGATGCCATTCTATTTCTGCGCCGGCAGACACCATTACCGCCGCTCGAGGTCCGAAGCGGGATGATCAAAGCTGCGAAAGTTCATGTGACTGACCTCGTCACAACCGGCAGGAGTGGTCATCGTGGAACCGACGGCAGCCAACCAGGTGAGCGTCTGGACCGGTTTGGAAGGTGGGAAGATTCCTATGGCGAGAACATCGTCTACGAAAGCCGCACGCCACGCTACGATGTGATTGGAATGATTATTGACGATGGCACTGCAAGCCGTGGACACCGCGAGAACTTGTTTTCCGATTTTCGGGTGATCGGGATCGCTACCGGGAAACGCGCAACCGGTGCGACGTTGGGAGTGATGACGTTTGCGGTTGGTTACAAGGATAAGTGAAACGTAAATTCCCCTCCTTTTGGGAGGGGTTAGGGGAGGGCTTACGAATTGTCAACCTTTTCCGTTGGCGGACGCGTCAACATTGAGATCGATGAGCGAATAACAACGCCATACTCACTGGAAAAGATTTCAAGGTTTTGGTTAACCTAATGTTGACACCTCCAACAGAAACAAAATCTTCAATTGCGCACCAAGCCCTCCTCTAACCCCTCCCAACGGAGGGGGAAAAATCGGTCCACGAATAACACGAAACACGAATTTATTTTTTCGTCATCACGCGGTTATTCAAATCGCGCAGCGCCAACAGGTTGTTCTGTCGTAATTCAAACTTACTTTTTCCTACCTGCATCTCTACCACCTGCGCGTCGGCTATTTGCCGGAACGTTTTGTAAGGAATGATGGCCTCGAGCACTTCCGTCATCATCACGTCCGTGCTGTGTCCCGCCAATTCCATGCGTCCCAGCCGTATCGTCACGCCGTCTGCGACGACCGACAGATCCCTCTGATCAACCGGATGGCGTTGGTCCCAATCCTTTGATTGGAAGATTAGTTGAATCCGAGCGTATCTAACGTAATCCAGTTGAATCCCGGGACAGTGAAGGGAAGTGGTGATGCTGACGCAGGAATCTTTGAAGTTCCCCCTGGTTCCGTCGCAGGTAACCTTCATCTTCTTTAAGGTAAAAATGGTTTCATGACTGAAACCGTCATACTTCGAGTCTATCTTGCCGCCATGATCGTCGATATTTGGTAACGCCTTCAATACGGGTGGTTGAAGACACGTCGCCGCAAGGCACAGTAGAAGAATAGCTAGTTTCATTAGAACAACTCCGTGAAAGTAGGTTTAAAGAGGTGAGATAAACCGGCCGGCAAGAGCGGATTTAATTGTCGGGGACCGCACAACAAAAATATCGAAGCGGAATAATGATGTCAATGCTAAAGAAAGTCCAAAGTCTAAAGTCCAATGTCCAATGTCCAATGTCCAATGTCGAAGTCGAAAGAGCAGTCTATGTCGAGGCCGCGTCAAATGCCTGTACGCCGAAGGCGTTCGCGAATTTCAGCCCAGGGTTGCGCCTTGGCAACCTTGGGTTGAAGCAATTAATAAGTAAAGACAACCCTGAAAGGGTTGCGTTGGCAGGCCGATCTAGCGAGGCGATTGCAACTCTTTCAGAGTTGCAAAGAAACTACTGCGGCATTTTAACCCAGGGTTGCCAAGGCGCAACCCTGGGCTGAAATTAGCGAACGCCTTCGGCGTACAGACTTTGGACTTTGGACATTGGACTTTGGACATTGGACATTGGACTTCTTTTACGGTTGACCGTCGGGTAGTCCCTGAGCTCTTAGGTATTCCTGAGCTTCGCGAATGCCCCTTTGAAACTCCGTGTCCCTGGGCTTCTCGGGAGCGCGAGCCCTTGATTGATTCATCATTCGATTTCGAAAATTATCCGTCCGCCACTGCGCCACCCGTTCAATCAAATTCGCATAGGCCTCAACGGGCGTACGGTCTCGTGGCGTATCCAGGGTCAACAAACTTCCGAGTTGCTCGGCGTTGATAACGCGAGCCCCCATGTCAGGAATGGTGCCATCGTCGCGCCGGCAGAACCGCAGCAGAATAGTTTTGATCAACGACGTGTGATCGAAAACCTTGTGAGAAACTTTCCCGCGTTCAACCCACGGTGAAACCACAATCGCGGGGACGCGCACGCCATATTTCCTGAATTGCGGATCGTCGTCCGCCGCATCCTCCGGCACCACGTGATCGTAGAAGCCGCCGTGTTCGTCATAAACAATGACCAGCAGGGTCTTCTTCCACGCCGGACTACTAACCACCGCGTTGTAGAGTTTTAAAACCAGGTCCTGCCCGGCCATGACGTCTGCCGGAGGATGATCGTCGTTGGACTCGTTAGGACCGACGATCGGCAAATCTTCAAAGTTTGGATCGATCCAGGAAACCGCCGGAAGGTCGCCGGTCGCAGCATGGTCGAGAAACGTCGTCCTATTTACCCATGTGCTTCGGTCAAACCAGAAAAACTTTGAACCACTTCCGACCCGGTAGTGGCGATCGATAAGACGAAGTGAAGCAATGTCATGCGCGTACCATCGCCACGAAACGCCGGTCCTGTCGAGGTGCCGCACAAACGAAGGAAGGTTATAGACCGGCGGAAACCGGTTGTCTTTGCCTTTGGATCGGCCAGTCACTGAATACAGGCGGTTGGGCCACGTGGCGCCAGGGACTGAGCAGAACCAACGATCACAGACGCAAAAGTTTCGCGCCAGATGATCGTAAACGGGCACAGACGACGCGTTGTGATAACCCATTATTGACGCAGGATCGAAGAACGGATTCTCATCGTGGACGTTAGCGTAGTTAATTACGAAGCCGCTGTTGTTATTCTCCAACTGCTCGGCAATCTCGTCTGGTCCATGTCCCGGGTCGAGTTTGAATACAGTGCCCTTCAGTCGATTGATCTCGTAAGGATTTTGGTCTTCATCGCTGTTGGACATCCCGGCAACCAGACCATCGACGTCGGGATTAGCGCCCTCCAACTTGAGGTAGCCGAGCATATGATCGAAGGAGCGGTTTTCCATCATCAGCACGACGATATGATCAATCTTTTCCAGGTTGTCAGTTGGACCACCGGGAACATACCGAACAGGTGCAGCCCTCGCGACGCGTCGGGTTGACTGCCCACGTGCTTTCGCAGAGGTCGTCTTCACCGATCGCTTAACGACAACCTTTTTGCTTTTTAACGGTGGCGGTTTGTCTTTCGTTGCGCTTTTGCGCTTACGAGACTTCCTGGCGGTTATCTTTTTCGACTCTTGCGACATGTCTTCTCTCTTTGTTCAGGTTCAATTAGTCGGAGTCTCGCAAAACTACGCGGGCATTGGATTGGCCGTAGTGTTGATATGCGCCCCATGTGGGCCCGGCACTGAAGATTGCCGTTCGCGCCGCCGACAAAGCGTCGCCCAAATAGTCTCCCTCGAGTGCGCGGCCATAGAAAACTTCAGCAAACGTCTCCGCCGCGTCATCACCGACTTCCCATCCAGTACCGATGTAGTTTTGAACTCCGCGCTCGAAGAACGCTTCCGCAAGCCCCGCTAACTTGCGATTGGATTCCCGGGGCGAAAAGGAAACGTTGTTATTGAGGACTGCTGAGAAACAGGCGTTTGCAAACACCAACCGCGGTACTTGCCGCAACCTGAATATTTCCGTGGCCGACAGAATCGTGTCCTTGCCAAAGACCCATCCACCGTTGTTCGGATGGTCCTCATCGAAGACGCCGTGTCCGGAATAGTGAATAATGTCAAATGAACCGTTCACTATCAGTTCGAGGATTTCCACGGGATCGCATCGCTCATAACCTATGCGGTCTTCAATGGTGATCTTCCAATTAGGATCACCCGATTTTTTGGCCTCGAACTTCCGTAACATTTCAACCACCTTCTGGCCTTCCGTTTTTGCCCCCTTTAATTGCAACTCCGGCTCGGGAGCAGGATCGGCAATGACGAGTACGCGCAAATTCCTGTTGAGTGGTGGAGCTATTCCGGGAGCGCCGGCCAGCATGGTGCGAAACTGTCGCGTGAGTTTGAGGTCCCGGCCAAAGTAGGTGAGCCGGTGTTTGGCGCCAAAACAGGCCATTTCCCAGGGGAGCACGGCCGTCGTGTTATCAACGACGAGGGTGAGTGGTTGACTGTTGCCGATCAACTGCTCGAAATCCTGAGGGAACACGTATCTATGAAGCAGTGACCCAAATTGCTCGCGGCGCTCAGCGGTGTCAGAGATTTTCAATTGCTTGGTGATGCCGTCGGTGAAGTACTTCTTCACGTCGATCTGGCGGACAGGGACCACCGCGTTTTCAGTGAGAGCAGCGAAATTGTACCCGTCGCTGTTGTGTTCAATCGTAATTCGATTGACGAAGGGTTTGGCCTTTTCTGCCCGTGCCAATGCGGCGGTTGTCTTGCGCGGGCTCCGAGAGGCTTTCTTGACCCGATAGGATTTTCCTTTTTCAACGCTCAGGCTGATGTGTGGAATGATCTTGTCTGCAGCAATTTGTCGCGCGCTCTCGAGTATCACTTTATGCCGGTCCTGACTAAACTCGACGATCTCCAGTGTCTTAATTCTTTCTTCCGGCCGAACGTGATGCAGGGCATCGCAGATTCCTGAAAGCAACCCTTTGACTGCGTCGGGAATACTGAGATTGCCCTCGCCTGAGCCGATGAGAACGGTCGCTAAGCTACCTTGCTTGAGTGCGGATACGGCGTAACAGACATTCATGGACAGGTAGCACAGATCGCTGTAATCGAAGACTCCGTAGTCTCCCATTCCAGCGAGCAGCGCAGACTGGGCCCGCATCTGCTGCGGCGTTACCGGGATAAAGAACACCTGGCCCAGATCGAGGCCCATCAAACCGTGATTACACGCGCGCGAGATCCATTCATTAAGTGCGAGGTCAATGGCCCCGAGAGCGCTCCTTTCAGTTGGAGCAATGCCCTTATACGCTCCCACGACCACGACCGGAGCCGGGACATCCGTAATGCTGCCGTGAGTAACGACAACGCGCAGAGTAGGCTTGCGAGTTCTCGCGGCTCTAGCTGGTGATTTTTTGACTCTTGCTAACGTGAGCGGCTTCGCCGGCGCAGCTCTTTTGCCCTTTACGGCCTTATTAGCCATGTGCAGTGCTCCTTATAACTTCAGCTTTGCTCAAAAAAGTCTAAACCCAGCGACCTTCGTGTTATTTGGCGTGGTCGCTTGTTTTGTGGTTCGCTTTTTATGCGGCCAAAAAAGGATCCACGAATTACACGAAAAAAACGCAAAACTTCCGGTAGGTTTAAGTAAAAATTTTCCGTTTCTTGTTGTCGTCAGTACCTTCGAGCTGTGGCTCCTGGCCGTAGTTTTCGTCGTCGAGTTTCTTGACGAGGCGTCTATGCAGCTCAGCATACGTGAGATCGCTACCCGCCTCTTTGATAACCTCGATGGCGTAATAACTCATCGCGCCATGATAATCGCCGGCAATGTAGGCGTCGGCGGAAGTTTGATTGCTCTTGCAACCGCTCAACAGAATCTCCTTCATCTTTGACTCAGGATGTTTTTCCTTCTTTTCTCGTGCCGCCTGCAGTTGTTCACGAGTAAGCACTGTGCCTCCAAACACCCGTGGATCGAGGTGGCGGTTGCGCCGGTTCGTTCCCGGTTTGCGCGTGACTGAACCGGAGTGGCAGGAATCCGAAATAACGGTCAGGCGAACACCCTTGGGAATTTTTTTGAATATCTTCCGCAGCTCATCATCAAGGAGCAAATCTGAAGTGGTGTCGCAGGGACAGATGGCCTCGTCAAACTTGGATTCGTCACCGTCGCTGTCTGCGTGGTAGGTCCCGTGAGAAGCGTTGGTGAAGACCAGAATGTCGCCGGAGTTCGCCCCCTTCAAAAGACTCTTGATGCCCTTGATGATGTTGGCTTTGGTAGCCTGTTCGTTGAGGAGTTGATTGACTTCGGTAAAGCCGAAATTGCTTTTCAGCAGGCTGGCCCAGTCGTTAGCGTCGTTGACGCAGCCTCTTAAGTCGTTTGCTTCACCGAACGGATAGTCATTGATACCAACGCAAAGTGCTTTTTTAGCCATGAGGGGGCTCCTTTGGAGAATCGGGTCGAAGCGATGTTCAGCGCAGTCGTTGTAATGTCTTAAGTGAAGATCTGTCGCTGCTTGTTTTCGTCTTTGCCCTCCAGTTGCGGAATCTGATCGTAATTTTCTTCTTCCAGCACCGGCAACAGAGCGTCATGCAATTCCTTATAGGTGAGATTGTAGCCGGCGTCTGTTATTACCTTGATGGCGTGATAACTCATGGCGCCATGGTAATCATTGGCGATGTAAGCGTCGGCCGACGTCTGGTTGCTTTTGCAGCCGCTGAGCAGAATTTCGTTCATTCCTGATTCCGGAAACTTCTCTTTTTTCCCACGCGCTTTCGCCATCTCGCTGGCGGACAGTTCACGGTTGTTGAGAAGGCTCGGATTCAACTGTCGGTTGCGCCGGTATTCATTAACCTTTACTCGCGTCACCGAACCGGAATGGCACGAGTCTGAAATTACAGTCAGCCGCACGCCGCTGGGAATGTTTAAAAACAGATTACGCAGCTCATCATCGATGAGCAGATTTGAATCAGTATCGTGCGGACAGATTGCCTCATCAAATCTCGGCTCGTCCTGATCGTCGTCCGCGATATAGGTTCCGTGGGAGGCGTTGGTAAATACGAGCACGTCACCGTCGGATGATCCGGCAAGTAGGCCTTTAAGTCCCGCGAGGATATTTGCCTTAGTAGCGTCGGCGTCCAGTAGTTGTTTCACATCGGCGAAGTCGTAGTGATTGCGCAGCAGGTTCGCCCAATCGTTGGCGTCATTGACGCAACCTCGCAGGTCGTTTGCTTCGCCAAATGGATAGTCGTTAATTCCGACACATAATGCTTTCTTTGTCATCACATTTTCCTTTCAGCTTGAAACTGGTCTAGGCCCATTAGCCCGCCGGTGGTGTTGACTCTTTTGCAGCTGCGGCCTTCATATGATCGCTCTTCAAGAACATTCGCAGTGATACTCCGCGCCCGCATCCTTCAAGTCCGTTAAATAGTCTGGGGTAATTAATTCCCATAACATCCAGGTCGGCAATTGCCGCCGAGGCGTCAGAACTTGGGAGCAGAAATTGTGTTAAGGCATTGTCATCGTCGAACGTTTGAACGTACTCCTCCAGGCTATCGCAGCCACTCTTCAAAATGGTGAACTTGCCCAACTGGTTCCTCAGGCGATCGTTGCCATAACTAGGGACCTCCACAACGTCCGCTCCTGAATCAGACGACCAGATATCGCTCTTTGTGTTAAGACACCACACTGCAACCCGCCCTTCCTTTTTGGGATTGAGCGCGATACCTGCGTAAGCGAAGAACGCCGCAATATAAGGACTCTCCGTCCAGTCAAGCATTCTGGTTGGCACCCCAAAATGCTGCGCCAGCGCCCGCCGCTTAATGTCGTCGTCCCAGACGGACCTTTCGACGTCAAGTCCTTCGGCCTCTTTGCGAAACATTTCTACCAACTCGTCGGCAATTTTCATCTTTTGCTTTCTGCTGGCGCCGATATACATCCGGTCAAACGCAGACATCAGCGACCATGATTCCGAGCCGTGCCCCCTAAAAAGAAACAGGCCGCGCTCGAACTGACCGTTATCGTAAAGTTGAGGGATTGAGTGCGACTTGAAGTATTGCCACGACTCACAAGGAACCTTCTTGTATTCCGCCATATTGTCCCCTTGGCTGAAATGATTCTGGTTTTTGGCTATATCTATACGTTGGTTGAGGTCGATCTAGAGGATCCGAAAACTCTGTGAGAAATCAGAACAGTAAGAAACGGCAGGACGATATTCCTGAAGGGGCTGAAAGTCAATAGTCAGGGGGGGACGCAGGAGGCAGGTGGCAGGTGGCAGGTGGCAGGAGGCAGGAACAGGAGGCAGGAGCAGTAAGCAGGAGCAGTAAGCAGGAGCAGTAAGCAGGAGCAGGAGCAGGTGGCAGCAGGGGACCACTGCGTTCTGCTTTCAGATCGTGCTCCTGCCGCCTGCTCCTGCCACGTGCGACCTGTCACCTGCCTCCTGACCTCACCACCAACCGAGTATCTTCCACCACGTAAATCCAACCAGCGTCCAGATCAGGATGTTTGCCACAGACGCGACAAAGCCGATTGACCACCATTTGCGTTGCTTAACATAACCCGCTCCGAACCAGATTGGCGCGGGTGTCGTTCCGTAGTGAGTTAACGAAGCGCTGAGATTGGAGAAGTATGCAAGGGACAAAACAGTCAGGGCTGGAGGAGCGCCCGCCGCAATGATCACGACTACAAACGGAATGTACATGGCGGTTACGTGTGCAGTGATCGATGCAAAGCCGTAATGAGCGTAAAAATAAACCAGCACTAAGACCGCAAACGCCGCCGCCCAATGCCATCCGATGGTCCAACTCGCCGACGATTCGGCAAAGCGTTTTGTTATTCCCGTTTCTCCTAGCGCTTCA
>DATEPF010000235.1:0-3423 GCA_035273325.1 Pyrinomonadaceae bacterium
ACCTCAATTCGCAAACGCGGTCACCTGGCTAAAGCCAGGTGTGAACGAGAGCTGATCACCACGAACTCAATACACCCCCTCAACCACCGACGTATTCAATTTCGCAAATGGCCGCACATTCCTGACACCGTCCCACGGATAAAGATCACACGGGGGCTCGCGTTCGGCTTCGTCGCGCTCGAGAAATCGCGGCATAAAAAACTCTTTCGTCAAAGTTGTCAGACGAACGCGGCCAGTCTCGCCGTAGCCGACGACTTTGTCAGGAATATCAGGATCAACCACTTCGATCATCGCGCGCGGCAGCGGCGGATAGTAGATAATGGCGAAGTTGTCTTCCGGGATGCGCGGCTTATGAACCGCCAAACCCATCAGAGTATTTCCGTAAGTTGCGGCGAAATAGGCCCCCTCCAATAGTTCTTCGACCGCGAAGCGATGGAACTGTGGGGTCATTTCGGTGCCACCGCAAAACACTCCAGTGATCCCCATCTTTTTCAGCGACACTCTTTCACAGAGAGCTTCCAAAAGCTTGGGCGTCGTGAAAAGACAGCGAATGTTCGGGTGAGCCTTCAGTAAAGTAAGGCCCTGCTCGATTACGTGTTGTTTGTAGCTTTCGGCTTCTTTCGCCTTGCCCTGCTTGATCAGTTTGATAACCCAACGCGGATCGAGATCGACCATAAAGCATATGCCGCCTCTGAACTGCGCCAAATGCTCGACCGCGAGTCGCAGCCGGCGCGGCCCGGTTGGTCCCAGCGATAACCAATCGGAGTCCTTCGGAAAGAACTCGTCCGGCAAAGTGGTGCTAAAGGCCTCGTAATCGATGCGAAAGTCTTCGATGTTGATGCGCGACTTGGGGACCCCCGTGCTGCCGCCCGTTTCGAATGTGTAAACCGGTCGGCCGTCGAAACCCTTCGGCACCCATCGACGCACGGGCCCGCCTCGCAGCCATTCATCCTGGAAAAAACCAAACCGTGCGAGGTCGTCGTAGCCTTTTATTTCTTTCCGCGGATCCCACGACAGTTGGCTCGCATAATCCAGCCAGAAAGGACAACCGGTGGCCGGATCGAAATGCCATTCGATGACCTCACGAACCCAGGCATCCAGAACTTTCCGGGGCTGCTCGATGTCGGATTTGAGTTTAGCTTCGACAGGGGACATGTTTTGTTCGATGTCTAACGTTCCCGGACTAAAATAGCAGAAGTGAGGTCAGTACCGGGAACGGTAGCGACGGGGTCTAAGCCGCTACGACGATCTACAGCGTCGTGACTGATACGCGGTCGCCTCCCGGTACTGACCTGGTCTACGCGGAGTAGGAATTGTCCGCGGCAAAACCAGCACGGAGTGATGCTGGGATTTCAACCGGCCTTCCGTCTTTTATCGTCACCACTGTCATTGCTCCTTCAAGCGCCAATTCGTCCTGAGCGTCGAAGACCTGAAAATCGTAACGAAATGAGGTGCGGCCAAGGTTACCAACGGTAAGCGTGAGCCGGAACGGATCGTCCAGCGACAGCACTTTGCGAAATTGGCACTCGACTTTCACACGGGGAAAATCGTGTCCCATCAAACGACTCATCGGCCATCCTATGCGACGGACGAGTTCGCTCTCAGCCTCTTCAACCAGTTCGAAAATCCGGGGGAAGTGCAGGCGCCCGGCGGCGTCGGCATCCGCCCATCGCAGGCGGCGCTTTAGTTCAATGGATGCGGGCATGATGAGTGATCTTCTTGTCCAGCCACAAAACTCATGGAAGCGTCAGATATATTCTGGTGCCGAGGGGGGGACTCGAACCCCCACGGGATTACTCCCAACGGATTTTAAGTCCGTAGCGTCTGCCATTCCGCCACCCCGGCTTTCCGCCAAAAGATACCATGCGCGTTCATCGGCCAGAAGCAGAAATGTGTTGAGGCCGGCCCTGCCCGGCCCCTTTTCTTGTTCCTTGCGCACACTCGGCCTTCTGACCACATCGTGGCGGTGGTAAAATGCCAGCGCTTTGTGAGTCTTGCCCATGCCTATGACTGAAGAGCAGGAAGTTTTCGTCAAACACATTCAGAAGAAGGGGCTAAAGCGCACCGCGCAGCGCGACCTGATTCTCGATGTGTTCCTGCGCACCGAAGGACACATGTCCGGTGAAGACCTTTACCGGCTGGTGCAGGCCAAGGATCCAAGCGTCGGGCAGACGACAGTATATCGAACGCTGCGGCTGCTGATGGAAGCCGGACTGGCGCGCGAGGTGCGCTTCGGTGACGGCCGCGCGCATTACGAGCACAATTACAAACACGAACATCACGACCACATGATTTGCTCTGAGTGCCACAAGGTCATCGAGTTTTACTCGCCTGAACTGGAAGCGATTCAGGATGCGATGGCCGCCAAGCATCGATTTGAGCTTACCGAGCATCTCTTGCGCATGATTGGTGTTTGTTATGACTGTCGAAAGGCCCGCCTGGCGACCGTGAAAAAAACTGAAACTTCACGCGCCGCGGCCCGCTAACCTGATGACTCAAACCCGCCGCCAACTCATTCAATTCTCGAAGAGTCCACTGAGATTTTTCACGGTTGCCTTCGCGTTGATTCTGCCACTGTCGTTGCTTGGGTGTCCGAGCAACAGTAACAAGCCGGCAAACACTGGACCTGCGAATTCGCCTGAGCCAAAGTCGGGTTCCGACTTTGACGGCAACCGCGCTTTTGAACATGTGCGCAAGCAGGTTGAGTTCGGTCCCCGGCCCGCGGGCTCGGCAGAATTAGAGAAGACGCGCGGCTACATCAGCGATCAACTGAAGTCCTACGGCCTCAACGTCACCATCGATGAGTTTCACCCAACGACGCCGCAGGGCCAGAAGAAGATGGCGAATGTCACGGGTGAACTAGCGGGTGAATCGACTGACGTCATCATCGTGTCAAGTCACTACGACACAAAGTACTTCAAAGACGTTAAGTTTGTCGGCGCGAATGACGGCGGATCTTCAAGCGGAGCGGTGCTGGAGATCGCGCGCGTCCTGGCGGCGAAACCAAAACCGAAATTCACCTACTGGTTCGTTTTCTTCGATGGCGAAGAACCATTCTGCGACGACTGGGATACTTGCCAGAACCCGAATCCTGCAGATCCCGGCAATGAACTTCCGGACAACACCTACGGCAGTCGCCATTACGTGTCGCAGCTGATTACGAAAAATGAACTGAAGCGCGTGCGCTCAATGATCCTGCTCGACATTGTGGGCTACAAAGATCTGAAGTTCGGACGTCCGGCTTTAAGTTCGAAGTGGCTTGTTGATCTAATTTGGCAGACGGCAAAGCAAGCCGGCTACGGTTCGCACTTCACCGACGGGTACGAAGGCGTCAGCGACGACGACCATGCACCGTTCCTGCGCGCGGGGGTGGACGCCGTCGATATCATTCAACTTGCCACCTATCCTTACTGGCACACCAAG
>DATEPF010000236.1:0-64335 GCA_035273325.1 Pyrinomonadaceae bacterium
TCCTCATACAGGATATTTCCTTCAGTGGGGTTGAAACTGTTACGACCGACGCGAGAGTGGTTCTCACGCTGGCCGAAATCAAAGACGCGACCATACAGCACTGTGAGTTTTATGGTTTGGCGAGTTTTGTCAGCGGAGGCGCCATCGTCAAGAGCCATCGCTGCAATCTGAAGATCCATGACTCCGCTTTTCTGGGTTGCGCGACGAGCAGCGGCCTCACCACATCAGTTGTGCAGGTTAACCAATGGAAAGGGTTCACCATTACGGGAACGCGCTTCATTGATTATGGCAACCGCGCGTTTTTCGGAAAGACTCCCTGGTCCGCGCCATATTCATGGATCATGGTTGGCGGAGCGGCAACGATTGATAGCGCATCGGCATGGCGTGAAATTGTGATTCGGGATGTGTTTCTCGATGAAGGCGCATTCGTCGGCTTAAGTCTGCGGCCCGATCTCTTTCCCCCGAGCGGACCCATCGATTTGTTCTTTGTCTCGGGTCTTCGCATGAATGTGACCAACTTGGGCTCCTATGGACACTATCTCCTTCAGGCCCGCCGGTTGTTCATTGAAGACTCGCATTACGGCTGGAGCCACAACTCGAGCGGCGCAATGCACATCGCTTCATCCGGCGAAGTGATTCTGGACCAACTGGAGTGTGTCGATGACGCCTACCGAATTTCTGCTGATAGCGAAACCGGAAAACTAACGGTCATCAACTCGATCTACCAGGAGTTGGATTCAGATGCGCAGATTACTAATGTTCTGAATACCAGTCCCGGCGACGATCCGGTTGAGATCGTGCGTCAACAATTTCTCACCTCAACAAGTCAGGAGCCCGAGCCGGCAGCGCTCTTTTACTGGACCAGTCTGCTGCTCAATTGTGGAACAGATGTTCAGTGCCAGCAGCAAACCCGCGGCGCTTTGGCCACGTTTTTGGGTGATCAACCGGAGACAAGATTCACGATCTCGGGGCATGTGCGGGAAAGCGACGGCACAAGCGTGGCCGGAGCAACCGTGACGTTGAACAATTTGGTCTCAGTTCAAACCGACAGCAACGGCTTCTATTCGTTTGCGAACCTGCCTACGAGCGGGAGTTATACAGTGGCCGTGGCCAGAAACAATTATACATTCACGCCGGCGAGCCAGGTCATTACTACTCCGATCAGCAATCACGTCCTGGAATTTACCGGAGTGATGCGCACCTTCGTACTCGAGGGCTATTTGATTCATCAGAATGGTTGGCAGGGAATCCCAAATATAAATGTAACGCTAACGGGACCTGCGATCAGCGCAGTAACTTCTGACAGTAGCGGTCTATTCAGGTTCGACCAAGTTCGGGCCGAGGGCACGCACGTTGTCACACCAGAGAGTCCATTTTTTTCCTTCCAACCCCAGAGCGTTACGTACAATGGCCTAGGTCAGAATACGCGTACCCCTAACATTGTCGGCACACGTATCAAGTATACGATCAGCGGCGCCACGGGACTTCCCGGCACATTGTTGAATCTCAGCGGCGATGCGTCGGCTACGGTTACCAGCGGCGCGGATGGTAATTACTCTTTCCTGGTAGACGCCGGTTTAAACTACACGATAATCGCCAGCAAACAGCACTACACTTTTTCACCGGCCATCCGGGTATTTCAGGCAATTAGCGGCAATCGAACCGGCGAAAATTTTGCGCCCACACTTAACACCCACACAATCGGCGGCAACGCCGGCATAAGCGGAATAACGATTACTCTCAGCGGGAGCGCGAGCGCCTCAACAATATCGGGCGCGAATGGAGCTTATAGTTTTACTGTGAATGCCGGAGGTAATTACACGGTTACGCCGTCGAAGACGCACTATACCTTCACGCCCGCTAGTCAATCGATTATAGACTTGAGCGGGAACGTTACCTTCAACTTCACCCCGGTGCTGAACAAGCACACGATCAGTGGCAACGCCGGCATGAGCGGAGTAACGATTACTCTCAGCGGGAGCGCTAACGCGAGTACGATTACGGATTCGGGTGGTGCTTATTCACACACGGTTGATGCTGGTGGGAACTACACTTTGACGGCCACCAAGGACAATTACGCATTCTCGCCGGCCAGCTATTCATTCACCAACGTCTTTGAAAATATCCCGTTGGTGAATTTCTCGGGCAAGCCGGTTCCAATGCTCCTAACCGAACCCAATTCTACGAAGGCCATTGCGCTGGACTCAGCGACCTGGATCGGTGAGCCATTTTCACTTTCCGGAAATCATCTGAGCCCCGACGGGCTTACACGGGTCATGGTCTTTGCCGGCAATATCGATCTTCCTGCTGGCTTACCAATCATTGCGCAGGCCCAAGATTCACAACAGCGCATCACCCCGCTTATCGTTGAGTACGCCGGGATGGTGCCGGGCACTAACGGGTTGACTCAGATTAACGTCAAATTGCCGAGTGAGCTCAGTGGTAACGACCGGGTTTGGCTTAGCGTGATTGTGAATGGCGTGCCCAGCAACCAAGCTTTGATCCTGCTTAAACCCTGAATTCGTCAAGGTTGCTTCACGCTTATATTAAGGATGGGTGGGCCGCCGAATGGAGTCAACCGCGCGCGTCGGATCCTCGCACCGTCACGCCAACAACACCGGTGACTACAAACTGATAACGTTCGCGCGGAAGGCGCACGTTTGTCCGCCAGAGTGAGGGCGGCAACTCAGTGACTTTCTATCACGGCGTAGCATAAATTTGAACCGCTTAGAGCAGTCTCTTTACCTCTCGCACGCAGCGCACTTATTCCGTGACCTTGTTTGTGACCGCTAGAACCGCACCCTGTCGGCCTATACCTCGAACACCTACGCCGATAACCTCGCGCTGGCAGACCGCACGCTCGGCAAGCTGCGGCGCGAGATGGAGGCTGCGGACCTTTGGGACGATACCGTCATCGTCACCTCTGATCACTGGTGGCGCACGCCGTCTGACGGCCACATTGACCAGTGCGTCCCCTTCATCGTCAAAGTTCCGGGCCAACGGGAAGGGTCGTCTTACGCGACAGCCTTCAACACTGTGGTAACGCGCGCGCTAATCCTCGCCTTGTTGCGCGGGGAAGTGACAGACCCGCCGGGTCTCGTGCGTTGGCTGGGTCAGAACCGCTCTGATGCGCAGCCCCTCGGCGGACTCACTGTGCGTTAAGGGAAATTGGGATGAATTGCAGCAGGCGCTAAACGTTCCGCGCAATAGGAGTCTTTGACGCGGCAAATTAACGAGAGGGCATCGCCGCGGCGGCGCCGAGCAGCTTGAAGTTTCCCCCTTCTTTAATCGACTCCTGTGCAGCTTCGAGAATTCTAACCACGCGCAAACCTGCTTCGCCGTCAGTCAGAGGCTTACGATGACTGCGAATTGAATCGAGAAACTCCGCGACGACATGACGTAAGGCTTCGGTTGAGTCGATTTTTGGCGCCCACACGTCGCCGGTGCGATAACTCACCAGCGTTTGATAGTCGGCTTCGCGATCGCCAACGCGGTTCGCCGTCACACCTTTGTCGTAAACGCGCACCTTCTCAGTCGGTTCAATGTCGTCGTAGAGAATCATTTTGCGCGCGCCGGCGATCAAGGTGCGGCGAATCTTCACCGGCGCCAGCCAGTTGAAATGAAAGTGCGCGATGAAGTCGTCCGCGAACTTCATAACCAGATAAGCGATATTTTCGATGCCCGGCTCGATGTGACAACTGCCGAGCGCGCTGACGCCGATCGGTTGCCGGTCGATTAAATAGTCCATGATTGAAAGATCGTGTGGGGCGAGGTCCCAGAGCACGTTGATGTCGCGCTGAAACAATCCCAGATTGATGCGCACCGAATCGAAGTAGAGCAACTCGCCGAATTCACCGCTGTTGAGAATCTCTTTCATCTTGCGCACGGCGCCGGTGTACACGAACGTGTGATCGACCATCAACGTCAGCTGCTTCCGTTCCGCCAGTTCGATCAATGCTTCGGCTTCGCCCACGGTGGCAGTCAGAGGTTTTTCGACCAGTACATGTTTGCCGGCAAGCAGAGCTTCTTTCGCGATTTGGTAATGCGTGGCGACCGGTGTGACGATGGCCACCGCGTCCAGCTCAGAATCAGCGAACAGGATTCGATAGTCGGTGGTCGTGCGTGCGGCAGGGTAGCGCCGGCCCATTGCTGCAACCCGGCTCTCGTCTGTGTCACAAATCCAAACTAGCTGCGCTGCCTCATTCTCGGCAAAGTTGCGCAGCAGATTCGGGCCCCAATATCCACAGCCAATCACGCCGACAGTCGTCATTCGTTCGGAGAGGATAGCGGTCATTGGAACAAAAGTGAAAAACGCCTACTGGTGCAGTTGGTTGTCTGTTGGAATGATTGCACGGTTAGTCGCCCATTTTCTTACAGACGTAGAATCGTTCCGGCTGAAAAGCGTAACGCCGGTATTCTTCTTCAGCGAGCCTGAAGTTCATCGCCTGCACGATTAACCCGGCTTGCGCAAGCCGCTCCTCAAAGTCGTCGCCGTACATACGCCAGTGTCCAGACTGCAAAGGATCAGGATAACCATACTCGCTTGTCGTGGTTCCGAGCTTCATCGGTACTGACACAATCAATTCACCCGATCCAGGACGTAGAACTCGATGCAGTTCTCGAATCGCCGCGCGGTCATCCTTTATGTGTTCAAGAACATGGTGACACCACACAAGGTCGATTGAACTCGATTCAACCGGCAATTCCTTAACGTCCGCGAGAATCTCTATGCCGCGCGACGCTCTTATATCGATCCCATAAACCTTCAGATGCGCCGCCTTCTCCCAGACGGGGGCTAAGGCCTTCTCGGGCGCGAAGATTAAAGCCACGCCACTTTTTTGTTCCAACTCAAACTCGCGTGCCAGCCAAAGAGATAAGTAGCGGTGCCTGGGGTGGCTCTCGCACTGTGGGCACACAACGTTGCGACCGGAATAGCCGACCTCGATATAGTCATGAAAATGCCTTCCTCGCCATCCGCAACAGGGACACACTACTTTCGCGGGCAGTAGTTTGTTGCCAAACTCTACCCGAACGCGGGACATGACCACCCGTCCCAGCAGTCTCGTGGTAACCACGACTCCGTGATCGTTGAGCTGCTGACTAACCCAGCCTAACATCGCAAGTTGTTAATCGCGCCAGACCAAACACTAACGCTTCAACTTATTAGGTCGAGCGCCTGGCGTCACCAAGTCCAACCGATTTTTCAAGAATTTGCCGCAAAGCGAAGTAAGAGCGATCCAACTTAATCATAACTTACCCTGTAAGTTCTTATTGCGAGGATCGCATTGTGACCTTTTTAGATTTGAGCGGCGACATGTCCCTGTTGCTCATGGCTCAGCTCAGGAAACATTGGCAGCGACAAAACCCTTTCGGAGAGTTGCTCAGTCGCCGGTAGGTCACCAGGTTTATAGCCGAGCAATCCGTAAGCAGGCTGCAGATGAATTGGAATTGGATAGTGCACGCCCGTTTGAATGCCGGCGGCAGCCAGTCGCTTCTGCAACTCGTCACGATTATCCGATTGCACAGCGTAAACGTGGTAGACGTGGCGCGCGTAATCCATCTCACCCGGCAAAACCAGACCGGAATCTTTCAATAATTCGTTGTACGCCGCAGCGTGGGCGCGACGCTGGTTGTTCCAGTCATCCAAGTGAGGGAGTTTCACGTTGAGCACGGCCGCCTGAATCTCTTCCATGCGAAAGTTGTAGCCAACAATCGCATGCGCGTATTTGCTGGTTGAGCCGTGATCACGCAGCAGGCGCAATCTCGTCGCCAGATCTTCATCGTTGGTAACGATGGCGCCGCCTTCGCCATATGTGCCAAGGTTCTTGCTCGGATAAAAACTGAAGCAGCCCGCGTGACCCAACGGCCCAACGCGCTTGCCTTTGTATTCCGCGCCGTGCGCCTGGGCCGCGTCTTCGATGATTTGCAGGTTGTGTTGTTCGGCAACCGCCAAAATCGGATTGAGGTCTGCCGTCTGACCGTAAAGATGCACGGGAATGATCGCGCGTGTGCGCGGCGTGATTGCCTTCTCGATCGCGGAAGCCGTAACAGTGTAAGAGATTGGATCGATGTCTACGAAGACCGGCGTCGCGCCCAAAACGGAAACAGCTTCAGCCGTCGCAAAGAAAGTAAACGACGGCACAATCACTTCGTCGTCCCTGCCAATGCCGCACGCCATAAGCGCCAGCTGCAGCGCCGCGGTGCCGTTGTTGACGCCGACGCAGAAACGCGCACCGAGATACTCCGCGAAAGCTTTCTCGAACGCGGCCACTTCAAAGCCCATGACGAAAGCCGTGTTTTCAACGACACGTGCGATCGCCATGTCCACTTCGGCTTTTATCGATTGGTACTGCGCTTTGAGATCGACGAAGGGGACCGATTGATTTCGTATTTCGGATTTCGAATTGCGATTTTGGTCTGAACTTGCTGCGAATGGTTGTGACATAGTTGGATGTAGTAAAGGGTTTCAATCCGAATTTCGCAGACCACAATTCGCAATTATTCTCGCCGGATTGCCGGCCACGGTTGCTCCCGCGGGAACATCTTTCGTGACGACGGCCCCGGCGCCGACGATGGCGCCCTGGCCAATTGTGACTCCGCACAAGATGGTAGCATTGCTGCCGATGCTGGCCTTCAATCGCACCATCGTTGGCACTACTTTCCAGTCACTTTCAGTTTGTAAGGCGCCGGTTTCACTTGTTGCGCGCGGATACTTGTCGTTGATGAAAACCACACCATGACCGATGAAGACTTCGTCTTCGAGATGGACACCTTCGCAGATAAAACTGTGGCTGGAGATTTTACAATTGCGCCCAACGTGCGCGCCTTTCTGAATCTCAACAAACGATCCGATGGACGTACCATCGCCGATTTCGCAGCCGTAGAGATTTACGAAATGATGAATTTTTACGTCGCGCCCGAGCTTAACGTCAGGAGCGATCACACAGAATTGACCCGGCATGAATCCGAAAGCCTGGCAGAGATATGGGGTAACTCAAGGCGCGTTGCCGCGCTCATCCCGAAGCTGCGCCAGCGCTTTCCTTACCTCCGTCGTCGCCGTAATCCTCGTGCGATTGATAATAGGAGGAGTAGTAGCCCGCGGCGTAATAATAATCTGGTGACTCAACCTTGACATTGTTGAGAACCACTCCAAAAATTCGCGCCCCTACATCTGTCAACTGCTGTCGCGCCCGCCGGACTACTGCGCGAGAGCTGCGGCCGCCATGGACGACGAGAATGACGCCATCAACAAAGGTGGAAATTATGGAGGCGTCTGTGAAGGAGATCACAGGCGGAGAGTCAACTACGATGTGCGCGAACCTCCCGGATAACGAGGCGAGTAAATCGCGCATTTTGTCCGAGCCGAGCAGTTCAGCAGGGTTTGGCGGTATCGGACCCGAGGTAAGCAGCTTTAAGTTTGGCGCCTTGTCGTACGTTTGCAGCACGTCATCAAGCGCAAATTCCCCCGACAAGTAGTTTGTCAGTCCGCGGGTGTTCGACAGGTTAAAGTTTGAGTGAAGCCGCGGCCGGCGCAAATCGCAATCTATGATTAGAACTTCAGCGCCGGTCTGGGACAACGTGATTGCAGTGTTTATGGCTGTAGTTGTCTTCCCTTCGGAAGGCTGGCTTGAAGTAACCAGAATTGTCTTTGGCGGCGAACCGGCGGACGAGAGCAGCAGCGACGTTCGCAGGTGGCGGTAGGCTTCTGAAACTGGTGACCGAACGTCACCCATCATCGCGAGTGCGGTCGAATCACCCGGGCTGGTTGCTGGAGTCGACCCGGCGCCCAGTCTTGGCTTTTCCTTACCGGCGGAGGGAATCATTGCCAGAGCGGGTAGATTAAGGTAGTGGTCTATATCGTTAAGTGATTTGATCGAATCATCGAGAAAATCGAGCAAGAACGCCAATCCAACTCCCGCCACTAACGAAAGTAAAAAGGCCAATACGATATTGCGCATCCGCTGCGGCCCGATAGGCGTCTGGGGCAACCGACTGCGAGTCGCCACCGAAACATTGGTGCCGGTGTCGCGGGCGGTCGCACCCAAATCGCGCTGTTTTTGCAGCAGCGTATTTAGATACTGCTCGTCGGTTTCCAGGTCTTGAGTCATGGCGGCCAGATCGATCTCGGCCTTTGTCTGGTTCGTAGTCTTCCCGTGCTGTCTCTCGTAAGCGGCAACCAAACTTCTTTCGGTGGCCTCAGCGGCTTCGTAACGCTTCTTCATTGAAGCCAGAACCTGCTCCGGAGCTTTAACCAGGTCAGCTTCGGTCGCCTTTATTTGCGCGTCAATTTTTTTCACTTCCGGCCATTCCGGAGTGTAGAGCTGGAGCAAAGCATCCCTTGTCTCTTTCAAGTCGCTAAGCTTTTCTCGCAGCTTTCCAATCAGTGCGTCTTTTTGAACCTCGGGATTGGTAAGCGGGTCGTCGGTGAGCCGGGCTGCCTCATACTCAGCCTTTAGCGTTCGGCGCATGTTTTCGGCGGCCAACAATTGCGAGCCATAGGTGCGCTCTTTTTCCGACTCGAGGTTGATTGCCGTAGGCGTGAGCGGCAAACCATTTTGCTTGGCATAATTAAACCGCGCGTCTCGTTGGGTCTTAACTTTTTCCTGGTACTTGGCTATTGCCTGGGCCAGGGAAATCTCCGCTTTGCTTGTTCCAATTTCCTGCCGCTCAAGATTGTTCTGGACAAAAACGTCGCCGAAGGTGTTGACGATCGCCTGGGCCAGATGCGGGTTGGTATGCTCATAGTAAAGCGTGACGAGATTGGTTTTCCCAATAGTTACAACGTCCAAGTTCGCTATAAGTGCGTCCTCGTAGGCCTCAAGCTTCCTAAGATCCTCGGCAGAAAGCTGCTTCTCCTTCATTTCGTTTTCGCCGACGGGTTGTGGGTTGGGATTACCACCCTGAGGCTCTGCGACCTTTTTCTCACCGGAAAAGATTCGCTTCAGCGATGGGAAGACGCCGGTCTCAGCATGACCACTCAGAAAAGCAGGATTGTTTGGCAGATCCAGCGTCAGGGCCACCTGGCGGGCCAGCGAGGGGTTCTGGAGTAACTGTATTTGCGTCCCCCAAAAGTTGGGGTCGGTTTGATTGAAGACGAGCGCTCCAGTTTGGAGAACGCTTGCCGGCCTTGGTTCGACGCGAATCGTGGCGATGCCCTGATAGATCGAGGGTTCGCGATAAGCCTGAATCGCCACCAGCGAAGTAACCACCAGGACCATACTCAGGATAAGCCACTTACGCTTTAGTACTACGAAAAGGTATTCCCGAAAAGTAGTCTCGGGCCGGCTGCCGTAGCCGGCATATTTTCCGAATGGTTTTCCCCGTGTGATTTCAGCGAGAGGAGTGTCTAAATCGCGTTGGGGACGCATTGGGAGTAACCGTTCATCTTGCATCATAATTTCAGAAACCTATCTCTTGAGTTCTAGCGCTTCGGCACAGAGTTGACATGATACCAGACCGCGGCTCTCAGGCAAGCCGATACCAGACATTCGGCAGTATAATTGGCGCGCATGGCAAGGCCCGGCGAACGCATCCCGTGAAATTACCCCGACGGGTATCTAAGCAGATTGTAAGGAAATAAAGTGGCGCAAGGCCGCTCGCCAATCAGGTAAGGGCGCCAGCCCAATTGCCTCCGATAACAGGCATTTTAGTCGCGAGTTCCGCGGCCGGGCGGCCGGCCTGTTCAACTCGGCCAGCGTGGTGGATTTCAACCGGGCAGGATCGACTCCGCCAATCTCCAATGCGGTGCGAGCGAAGGTTTCAAAGCTGACGCCGTCTCCCGCGTTCACGACGTGATAGATCCCCGGCAAGTCGAGCTTGGCGAGTTCGCGAAGCCGCGCGGCGAGGTCGGTTGCGTAAGTCGGCGTGCCGGTCATGTCTGAAATAGCTTTCAAATGCTCTCCACGATGAGCATTATCTAGGACCGTGCTGAGAAAGTTTGTCCCACCGCTGCCGAAAATGTATCCGCTGCGAATGACAATCGTGCGTGCGTAAGCATTTTGAGCGCGACGTTCGCCTTCAAATTTGAAACGGCCATACATGCTGATCGGATTTGGGTGATCGCGTTGCGTATAGAAGCCCTCCTTAGTGCCATCGAAAACGTAATCAGTTGAAATCGTGATCAGCAGAGCATCGATATCGCGACAGGTCGAAGCGAGCAGTTGAGGACCGAGCGCGTTGGCGCGCTCTGCACGATCGGGATCGGATTCGCATCCGTCAACGTCGGTCCACGCCGCGCAGTTGAAGACAACCTCGGGCTTGAGGCCGCCCAGCCGGCTCTTCACCGCCGCCGCGTCGGTGATGTCAAGCGCGCTATGATCGAATGCGTGCACCTCATCGCCTTGTGCGGCGCAATGTGTGTTGACCGCGCGGCCCAAAAGGCCTCCTGCGCCTGTAACGGCGACCTTCAACTTGCCGTTGCCTCCCTTCCATACTGCCGCGCGTAATACTCGCGGTAGGCCCCGCTTCGCACGCGTT
This sequence comes from Pyrinomonadaceae bacterium, assembly GCA_035273325.1. Taxonomy (GTDB): domain Bacteria; phylum Acidobacteriota; class Blastocatellia; order Pyrinomonadales; family Pyrinomonadaceae; genus PSRF01. Next base: position 10,477 of record DATEPF010000236.1, read on the forward strand.
CAATCCACGCGGTGTTGTCGCGATACCACTCGATCGTTTTGCGCAGGCCGCTCTCCCACGTCTCGCGCGGGCGCCAACCAAGCTCGCTTTCAATCAGGGAAGGATCGATGGCGTAACGGCGATCGTGGCCCGGGCGATCCTTTACAAACTGAATGAGCGAACGCGGTTTGCTGAGCGCGTCCAAAACGCTGTGCACCACATCGATGTTGCGTTGTTCATTGCGCGCGCCAATGTTGTAAGTTCCGCCGGAACGACCACGCTGCAGCAGCAGCAGGATCGCGCGGCAGTGATCGTCCACGTAAATCCAATCGCGTACGTTCAGTCCGTCACCGTAAACAGGAATTGGTTCATCGTGAAACGCGTTCGCGAGCATTAGCGGCAGGAACTTTTCCGGAAACTGCCGCGGGCCATAGTTGTTCCCGCAACGCGTGATTACTGTATCCAGACCAAATGTGTGATTGGCCGCACGCACCAGGTGTTCGGCCGACGCCTTCGAAGCCGCGTACGGACTGTTTGGCTCAAAAGGCGAAGCTTCAGTGAAATAGGCGCTCTCGTTTTCGGGCAAGCTGCCCATGACTTCGTCAGTGGAAACCTGAATAAAGCGTCGGACGTCGCGTTCGCGGGCGGCATCGAGCAGCACCTGGGTTCCGAGCACGTTGGTCTGAATGAATTCGTGCGCTGAGTGAATGCTGCGATCAACGTGCGATTCCGCGGCGAAATTTACAATCGCTTCAACGCCATCTTTGAGAGCCGTGAGCACCGCGTCCCGATCGCAGATGTCTCCCTTGATGAACTCGTGTCGGGCGTTGTCCACCCCGTCAAGGTTCTCAAGGTTCCCCGCGTAGGTCAGCGCGTCGAAGTCGATGACTTCACAGGACGGCAGTTGGTCAAGAACAAGCCGCACGAATGCCGAGCCGATGAAGCCGGCGCCGCCAGTAACAAAAAGCTTCTTCAAACCGTTTTGAGTCGTGATTTGCGAACACCTCCCAGCAGCGTCGAAGGGCTGAAGTCGTGCGTGATAGTAACATTGACCGAAGTGCCAGCGCTTGCTGACCGCCAGCCAAAATGAGTTCTTTTTTCCGATTCGCGCTCCAATGCTGGGGTCTTTACGCGGTGTAATTGCTTTGCAATTTCTTCACCGGCACGTTAACTTGACCTGCCGTAAATTGATTTCCAGCCACCTGACTCGGCAAACCCAAACATGGCAGAAACTCTCGGAACACTCGCGGATAAACTGACGACGGTGCAACTCAAGCTTTGGCACACCGACGATCCTGAACGCACCCGCAGCCTGGAATTACAGCAGAAGCAACTTCAGGACGAGATCAATGAGTTCGTCACAGCCGCGCTCGCCGGTGAAATTACAATCGAAAAGCTCACCTTCGCCGCGAATAAGGTTTACAAGAAGGACGGCAACGCGGTTCCCGAGTTTCACGGAACGATCGGCGAGATGTTCGCGCAGCTGGCCGCGGTTGATTGCCGTCTCTGGCACGTGCAAGAAAAAGTGTACGAATTCGAGCAGGTGCCGATGGACCAAAAGGATGAACTGATCAAACAGCTCGCAATTGTGAATCTTGAGCGAAATCAGTGCATCGATCGGCTCGACGAGGAATTCCGTAAATTTATCGAGACTTTCGCATCAATGAACGGGAAACCTAGCAGCAATACATGAGGTAGCTCCGCCAGTTGATAAAATTGCTAGCCACCGCTTCTCAAATCTTTTAACGGTTAGGAAAAAGTTAAATTAACGGCTTCCGCAAACGAGCTTATCAAGGCGCGTCTACTCACGGCGCATCAATACCATCGAATTGCGGCATCACCGCAACATTTTTGCAAAAAAGACTTGACGGACTTTCTGATTCCTACTAGAGTATCGCGCCTTAGTCCTGAGCATCGCTAGAGTCCCCGTCAGCTCTACCGGCCTAGATGACAAGAGAACGAATTTTCTCAGACGCAGCATTTCGTTTTGAAACATCATTTTCGTAATCGAACCCGAGGAGATATAGACGTCATGAAGACATCTCGCCGCCGATCTACCAGCCGTTTCAACTATGTAATCTTATTTGGGATCTTTCTTATTGCTGTCGTAGGCATGGCGCTACCAGCGGTGCATTCGAGCTCGCCCGCAGCACCTTCTGCCGGCAACAAAGCGAGCCCTCGAGTTCCCGGTTATGTTAATTGGCTGTCAGCAATGGCTCCTGCTGCTCTGGCGGGCGAGACCATTGAGATCTTCGCGGCGGACTGTACGACACCGAAGACCGCATTTGCTGCGGGAGAGACGATTTGCGCGAAAACTGATGGAGTCGATCTCACCACCGTACCGAATAATTACTATGTGAATTGGCACCACCCCGATAACAGCACGACCAACGGCGGCACCATAACGACGAATCCCCAATACAGTCTTTTCTCGATTCCCACGAGCGGCAGCTACCTTGGAACATGGAAAGCAAACATAGGAAGAGTGACGCCTGCTGAGAGTTCAATAATCGGCAACCCGCCCACTTTCACCGTGAGTGCGGAGCAGACGATAGCGACTTTCGCCCACGATGGGCTAGCGTGCACTAATACCCCCAAGACAAATTTTGTCGTCGGCGAGACCGTGTGCGCGCGAAGCGTGGGAATCGATCCACAGTTCAATCGGCAGTTTGCCTGGGTGGACGCGGAAAGCGTAACAAGAGAGTTCACGCCGATCACCACGGACCCAGCGACGGATGACTACGCCCTGCTCCTGACCGAAACCTCTATCGGCACTTGGAAGGCGAATGTCGTTTCGAGCAGAGGCACGATTGTGGTAGGAACACGCTTCACCGTGTCAGCGCTAACGCCAAGTGTCGATCTGTCGATCGGCAAGGGGCTGAGCAGCGGCGACATCAAAGCCGGGGAGCCCACGACCTTCACGATTTCAGTTTTCAGTCGCGGCCCCAACGACGCTCAGAACGTAGTAATTACCGATCCAACTCCGGCCAACGCGACATTTGTTTCGGCAACCCAAACCGTGGGGTCAGGTTTCTCTTGCACCGGCACTACGACCGTAACGTGCACCGCCACGGCCATGAAAGCCGGAGACCGTGCGGTGTTTGAGCTCGTTTACACCGCGGGCACGGCGGGCCAAACCATAACCAATACCGCGACGGTCCAAAGCGACACTGCAGAAGCGGTGTCCGGCAAAGATTCGGACGGCGACACCATCGATGATGCAAGCGAAGATAACACCGCGACCGCCGGCCCATATACGATTGGGCAGAGCGGCGGCGGCGGCGGCGATTGCGACCTCACCTGTCCCACGAACGTTACTGCGACCGCCAATACCACTGAGGGCGGAGAGCGAGGGGCGCACGTTAATTATGCTCCCGCCCAAAGCACTGGCACCTGTGGGCCGATTACCTATTCGCACGAGTCAGGCGCGTTCTTCCCAGTCGGTGATACGGCGGTAACCGCCACTTCTGGCGAGGCAAGCTGCGCCTTCACCGTAAGAGTTGAGGAGCCAGGTAACGCCACAATCAGTTGTCCGGCGAATCAGACGGCTGATGCCGACAGTAGCTGCGAAGCGCCAGTGAATGTTGGAACGCCAACCGCCACCGGCGACAATGTAACGTTCTTTGCCACACGTAGCGATGGCAAGCCGATGTACACGTGTGACGCGAACGGTAATTGTACGCGCAACGCTTCTGATGACCCGTTCCCGGCTGGTACCACAGTGATTACCTGGTTCGCGTATTCGCACGACGCACCGGGTCCGTATACGACGCCGGGCAACGCTAATCCAGACGCCGAGGCTGAGACCTTCGAAGAGCAACACCGGACCGGCAGTGCCAGCTGCACGCAGACGGTCACAGTAAGAGACGTGACGCCCCCAGTCATCGGAGCGGAAAGTTCAACCGTTTCCGCTGACGAGAACTGCTCAGCCGTAATTCCGGACTACAGCAGCCTGGTCACGGACAATTGCGCTTGTGCGAGTTCTGACACGTCCGAAAGATGCGAGGACAACCCGCATATCATCTACACTCAAACGCCGGCTGCCGGCACGGTGGTTGGACCTGGAGCACACACCGTCCACATCGAGGCAAGCGACGGCTCGGAATTCAACAATGGCGCCACCAAGGATGTGGTCTTCACGGTTGAGGACACGACCGCTCCTGTGATTGATTGCCCTGACAACATCGAGACGACCACCGATCCAGGTGTGTGTTCCGCCGTTGTCGATCCGGGAACAGCGACGGCCACTGACAACTGCGATACCAGCGTAGCCATAACCGGAACTCGCAGTGACAATCAGGCTCTCAATGCTCCTTATCCGAAGGGAACGACCACGATTACGTGGAGGGCCACTGACGACGAGGGCAATTATTCCGAGTGCACGCAGACGGTGACGGTGGCAGACGACGAGGCGCCAGTCATTACCTTCAATGGCGTGACGCCTTCAATGTGGCCGCCTAATCACGACTATCGCAACTTCACTACGGCCAACTTCATTTCGAGCGTGAGTGATAACTGTGACTCGCTCAGCGTCAACGATGTGAAGATCACCAAGGTGACGAGTGATGAGGCCGAGGAAAGTCTCACGTTCGGTGATGGCCTTACTTTTAACGACATGGTGATCGCTGCTGATTGCAAGTCCGTTCAGTTGCGTGCCGAGCGCGTTAACAGCGGCAACGGGCGCGTCTACACAATTCACTTCAAGGTTGTAGATTCGTCAGGCAACGTTACCACCGGCACGGCCAAGGTCCACTCACCCAAGAACCAGAATAATGGGACTGTGGATGACGGGCCGGTCTACACAGTGACCAGCAGTTGTCCGTAAGTGGTCGCGACATTACCAGGCGGGCGTAACGCGCGCCCGCCTGCTTTAACCATCGTCTTAGAGGGAGGCAATATGAAAAACTCACGCAGCAAACGCAATTTTTATCGCTTGGCAATTCTTTCGCTGTCTCTATTCGCTTTGGCCGCGATCTCGAGTGCCAGGACGCCAATGGCAACCTCAGTTAACATTGTGAATAACTCAAGCAAGGAAATTCGCAGTGTGTACCTTTCCCACGTTAATGTTGACGATTGGTCTGGTAACCAACTGAGCAGCGGCGCAATTATCGCGCCGGGACAGTCATACAGTCTGAGCAACATCGCGTGTGATCAGCAACAGGTAAAGGTTATTGGCGAGGATCAGGACGGGTGCTTTGTGTCGACAATAGTTAACTGCGGCGACAATGCCACCTGGACCGTGACTAACGCGGCGGCACGTGACTGTGGAGATTAGGTTTTTGCAAACTTTTCGATTTACAAGCATTCAATCAAGAGGCTTGATGAAATCATTTCTCGGCAACAACTTGGGAAACCTCGGCGCAGCGGTGACCGGAACTGATCCGCGTTCTACTGGCGGCCATCCCCAACTTTCAACTTGAAACAAAAGGAGACTCCAAATGAACAAGTTTCGGTTCACAATTAAGCTTTTCGTAATCGCGACCTTCCTGCTCGCGTTTGCTTCTATTGCTCAGGCGCAGGCAACCCGCACCTGGGTATCGGGCGTCGGCGACGACGTCAACCCCTGCAGCCGCACCGCGCCCTGCAAAACCTACGCTGGTGCTATCTCTAAGACCGCTACCAACGGCGAAATCAGCACGCTCGATCCAGGTGGTTTCGGCGCGGTGACGATTACAAAGGGAATGACGATCGATGGCACTACCGGTCAGGGCTTCGGATCCATTCTCGCTTCTGGTACTACTGGCGTGATTGTTAACGACACGACAAATAACGGTGTCGTTACCCTGCGGAACCTGTCCATAAACGGGGCAAGCACGACCGCAGGAAGCGGCATCAGGTTCCTCGCGGGCAAAGCGCTGATTGTCGAGAACTGTGACATTTTTGGGTTTACCGGCACACCCACCACCTCCGTAGTCGGCGTGGGTATAAGCGTCAATCTCACGTCGGGTCCGAGGAACGTGTACATTAAAGACACGAACATCACCAATTGCACGGGTGGCGTTAGGGTCACGACGTCGACCAGTTTCGTCACCGTGTTTATGGACAATGTGAACATTGACGCCACGGGTAACCAGGTTGTCTCAACTATTGGCGTCGAACTTGCGGCTGGAGGATTCGCCGTTATGCGCGATTCAGTCATCTCGCGTTTCCAGACGGGCATTAGCAACACCGGCGGCTCCAACTCCGGAGCCACCCTTATTGGCACAACGCTCTTTAGCAACGTCACGGGGCTCAACGCAGGCGCGAGCACAGCGCGTTCTTCGATGTCTTCGTACCTCAGCAATACCACCGGCGTCTTGCTGTCCGGCGGGGCGTTTAATTCCGGTTGTGACAACTTCTTTAACGGCAACACAGCCGACATTAGCGGAGGAGCCATAACCAACAACTGCGTTAAGTAACTCGTCGGCCACTCTGAGTAGGCTTGCGACAATCCGCCGTAGCGCGGTTAACCTGTATCGCCCGCGGGCGCGTCAGTCTCTTTCCTTGATGACTGACGCACCGCGGGCGATTTTTATCTTCAAGTAGGATTTCCCCACCTGAACCACCAGCGCGCAGACGCCAGTCTTAAGCAAATCAGGCTGCCGCAGCTTTGCGGTATTTCAACGTAGAGTTGTCAGACTATTTCTCTTGTCTCGGTCGGCTGGGCCGTCAGCAAATCGGCGCTAATCACCTGGGCATATTTCTTATAAAGAACAGGAACACCGCGAACCGTCGGGTAGTACAGCGAGGACTTCACGGAATAATGTCCACCTGGAAAGGCCTGCAACTCGCCGCGCGATACAGGGCAAATCACCCGAGGATCGTTGCTGACACCCTCCTGGGTCTTTTCCAAAATGAATACGCCTGTATGGTTGTAGGGCGTGCCGTGGTTTCGGCAAACAAACGGTGGATGAAGCCGCACTCCCGGGAGATTGCGCACGAACGGGTAGATTCCCCGGACGTAATCCGACGCTCTCATTCGCAGTTTTTCGAGCAGCGACGCGCGCTGATAAAAGGGCTCGAACAGGACAACGTGCTTTCGGCTGACACGAATCATCTCGGTAATGGCATCTCTGAAAATGGTCGGCATCTGCTCCAGCGCGTGGTGGCTCACGACCAGGTCGAAGGAATTGTCCGGGAACGGAATGGCTGTGCCATCCGCCTGCACGACCGTGACCGGCATCTGTCGTGACTGAGCGAAACGTAGTCCGTGAAGAAGGCGATTTAACGTAATGTCGAGACCATAGAGATCGAGCGATGGCCCAAATTTATCGTAGACACTATGCATGAATGTCAGTTCACCGGCACCGACCTCCAAAACGGATCGAAACTGTAGTTGCCCGAGAATGTCATTGCGCTCAGCGTAACAACGGCCGATCACCTCGCGCATAGAGAACTTGCGGACTTCGTCGTCAATGATCGCGAATTTTTCGATATCGCGCGTGTGAACATAATCGATGGTACTTCCTGCGAACCAGGAATACTCGTTCTCGGATACGTCACGATCGCGTCGCTCACCGGTACCGCGCAAGTGGGCCAATCCATTGAGAATGATATTTGCCCGCATCTCAGCAAGGGTGCCAGGCGCAATCCTCATCAGCCGATACAGCCTTCCTCTAATCCAATTCTTCGATCTCATCTTCTTTCCATCCTCTCTGGAGTTGCGCAATTCTGCTTGAAATGAGCACCAATGTAAAAAGCGGTCTTTTGCTAATTTGGATTCTTATTCATGTCCATGTGAACTCCACCGCGCTGACCGTCGCGAGGCGGACTTGGCGTGAGACTAATCCCATCGAAGCCGGTGGTTTCACGGAAAGACGCGAAGGCGTAAAGCATCGCGAAGGCAAATCAGGACTTTACTTGGTTGCGAGGGTTTGACCCCGCGACTTCGCGACACTAGACTGACTTTTTATCAATATCGCCTCGCCCCGCCGGTTACATCCCGGTCAATCGAGGCCACGCCAAATCTTTGCCAGCTTTCGCGATTCCGAATGAGCACCCAAAGCAATCGCCTATCGATAGATTCAGCCACAACAACCGCAACAGCGCAGGTAGCTGACGAATCGCGACGCCGGCCTTTCGTGATTATCGAGGCTAGCCGCGGGTGGCGCGCGATCAATCTTCGAGAACTCTGGGTCTATCGCGAACTGCTTTACTTGCTCATTTGGCGAGACATTAAGGTGCGCTACAAGCAGACATTGCTGGGTGTTGCGTGGGTGGTCCTTCAGCCGGTCTTGACTACGCTCGTTTTCACAATCTTCCTCGGTGTTCTGCTACGCGTTCCGACCAATGGTCCGCCGTATCTGTTGTTCGTTTACAGCGGCCTGCTAATGTGGATCTTTTTCAGCTCTGCTGTTACCACCAGCAGTATCAGCCTTGTGAGCAATGCGCAATTGCTGACGAAAGTTTACTTTCCCCGGTCGTTGCTGCCTGTGGCAGCAGTCTCGGCCCGATTGTTGGATTTCGCGATCGGTTTTGTGATTCTGATTCTGCTGATGTTTTATTACGGCGTTCGCCCGACGTCGAGCATTTTCCTCTTGCCGGTGCTGATTGCTCTGATGACCCTGCTGACGCTGGCGGTCGGCATGATTGCGTCAGCTTTAAACGTAAAGTACCGGGACGTCGGTGTGTTGATTCCAGTGCTGCTGCATTTGTGGATGTACGCCTCTCCGGTCGTGTATCCGGCGAGTTTGGTGCCCGGCCGCTGGCGTCAACTTTACGAACTCAATCCCATGGCTGGTCTAATCGGTGGGTTTCGAACTGCCGTTTTAGGCGGCCCGATCAATTGGTCGTCCCTGGCCGTCTCCGCTGCGGTCGTTGTTGGTCTGGTGATTATCGCGTCGATCCAATTCAGACGCATGGAAAACCAGTTTGCCGACGTCATCTGATGCGTAACCCGATGATTAAGATCGAGAGTGTCTCCAAGCAATACCGGCTTGGCACAAACCAGCTGGCCTATCAAACCTTGCGCGACCGTCTCGCCGACTTCACCAGCTTTCGACTCAATCGCCGGGGCAACGGAAACGGAAATGGGAATGACAACACCATCTGGGCGTTACGTGACATCAACTTTGAAGTTGCCAAAGGTGAAGTGTTGGGAATTATCGGCCGCAATGGCGCCGGAAAATCTACCTTACTGAAAATTCTTTCGCGTATTACTGAACCGACTACAGGCCGGATCGAATTGTACGGCCGAGTGGGCAGCCTGCTGGAAGTAGGAACCGGTTTTCACCCGGAACTGACCGGCCGCGAAAACATCTTCCTGAACGGCGTCATCATGGGAATGAAGCGCCGCGAGTTGGCTCGAAAATTCGATGAGATTGTGGCGTTTGCAGAGATTAGCAAATTCATCGACACGCCGGTGAAGCGTTATAGCAGCGGAATGTACGTCCGTTTGGCCTTTGCGGTGGCCGCGCATTTAGAACCTGAGATTTTGATCGTTGATGAGGTGCTGGCGGTCGGTGATGACCTGTTCCAAAAAAAGTGCCTGGGCAAAATGGCGACAATTGCGGGAGAAGGAAGGACCGTCATCTTCGTGTCACACAATATGCCCGCGGTAACCAATCTCTGTCCCCGAGCGATTCTGCTGGATCAGGGCGGCGTGGTTCGCGATGGTAACTCAGCAGATGTCACGAGTTACTACCTGAGTTCCGGAGGGGCGAGCGACGCGGACCGTGAGTGGAACGACATCTCGACGGCGCCCGGCGATGAAATTGTCCGCCTTCGGCGAGTCTCTGTCGTGGACGAAAATGGGGACGTCTGTCCGTCGATCGACATTCGTAAGAAAGTAGGAATTCGACTCGAGTATGAAATCCTGCACGATGGTCGCGTGCTGCTTCCCGGCTTCAGTATTACGACCGAGGCGGGCCAACTCGCGTTTTACGCCGGTGACTCGGAGCCGGATTGGCAGAATTCTCCACGTCCGAAAGGTCGATACGTCAGTACCGGCTGGATACCGGGTAACTTCCTAAATGCAGGAACCATGATTGTCGGTGTTACAGTCAGCCAGCCTCGCCCTACACATAAGCACGTGCATGAACAAGGGGTGTTGTCGTTTCAAGTAATTGACCGAATGGGGCCGGGTACCGCCCGCGGTAACTATCCGGGCCGCCATTTCGCAGGTGCGGTCAGACCGCTGTTGCAGTGGAAAACGGATTCCTGACGCGAAAAAGAAGGGAGTACGGAACGGTGTAAGATGCCGGAGTATTTTGATGGGCGTCTTCGAACTTGAAGCTTGATCGCATCGCTCCTTGGTTCGCAATGATACTATCTCGTTTGTCGTTCTATCATTCTCAAAAATATCCGAAGGTTGGTATATGAAGGCAGTGATTCTAGCCGGAGGCTTGGGCACACGTCTGGCGGAAGAAACCGAAGTGAAGCCCAAACCCACCGTCGAGATCGGGGGCTATCCAATCCTCTGGCATATCATGAAACACTATGCTCACTATGGGATTGGAGAGTTCTTCATCGCGCTGGGTTACAGGGGAGAAGTCATTAAGCGGTACTTCCTTGACTATTACACTTGCAACGGCAACCTGACGATCGATTTTTCAAACGGCGAAGTCATAACCAGAAAGAAAGATTGCGAGGACTGGATTGTGCACCTCGAAGATACGGGTGAGGACACTAACACAGGCGGGCGCGTCAAACGTCTGGAGCCGTATCTTAAGGACGGAACGTTCATGGTCACGTACGGCGACGGCGTCTGCAACGTCGATCTTAAAAAACTGGCTGAGTTTCACAAAGCACACGGACGGATTGCGACAATTACCGCCGTCCGGCCACCGGCCCGCTTCGGTGGTCTGATCTTTGACGGAGACGTCGTGAAGGAATTCACCGAAAAGCCGCAAATCGGTGAGGGCTGGATCAATGGTGGGTTCCTGGTTTTTGAGCCGGCTGTTTTTGAATATTTAGCCGGCGACGACAGCAGTCTGGAAGCCGACGCGTTGGAACGATTGGCGGCCGCGGGACAACTCGCAGCTTATCGCCACGAAGATTTTTGGCAGTGCATGGATACGCTTCGCGACAAGCGATTTCTTGAATCTCTTTGGCAGCAGAAACAGGCCCCTTGGAAAGTATGGCAATAGAATTTTGGCGCGACCGGCCCACGTTTGTGACAGGCGCCACGGGTCTCGTGGGCGGCTGGCTGGTCAAGAATCTTATCGCCGCCGGGGCGGATGTTGTTTGCCTGGTGCGCGACTGGGTACCACAGTCTGAATTCTCGCGCACGGGCCTTTCCGAAAAAGTAAAAGTCGTCCGCGGCGACGTGCAGGATCAGGCGCTGCTTGAGCGCGTGTTGGGCGAGTACGAAGTCGACACGGTCATTCATCTCGCCGCACAGACACTCGTACCCATCGCGAATCGGAATCCGGCGTCAACCTTTGCGTCGAACATCGGGGGCACGTGGTCATTGCTGGAGGCGAGCCGTCGCAGCCCGCTGGTGAAGCAAATTGTACTGGCTTCGTCGGATAAGGCGTATGGCGATCATGACCGGTTGCCTTATACGGAAGACGCGCCGCTGCAGGGACGACACCCGTACGACGTAAGCAAGTCATGCGCGGATCTGATCGCCCAGTCATATGCCACCACCTTTGGTCTGCCGGTGGTCATCACTCGTTGTGGAAACTTCTTCGGCGGCGGCGATCTGAACTGGAATCGTCTGATTCCGGGCACCATTCGATCTATTTTGCGCGGGCAGCGGCCGGTGATTCGGTCAGACGGCCAACACATCCGGGATTACTTCTATGTCGAAGACGGCGCGGCTGTTTACATGCTTCTGGCTGAGAAGCTCGCCGCCAATCCAGACCTGAAAGGGCAGGCGTTTAATTTTTCGAACGAGACTCAGGTAACAGTTCTTGAAATTGTCCAGAAATTACTTTCCCAGATGAATTCCGATTTGGAACCTGACATCCGTGACGAAGCGGCCAATGAAATCCGACATCAGTATCTCAGCGCAAGCAAGGCCCGCAAATACTTCAACTGGACGCCACGATTTTCTCTCGACGAAGGATTACAGGAAACAATCAAGTGGTACAAAGCACTTTTGGAAGAGCCTCTTGATAAATCCGCCGCAAGATGAATACGCCTCAAGTCCGCTGTCGCTCGTGTGACCAGCCCAACCTTACGCCCATCCTTTCGCTCGGTGAGACTCCGTTGGCAAATGCGCTGCTGAGTCGCGAGCAACTTAAAGACATCGAGGAAAAGTTTCCCCTTGAGCTCGTGCTATGTCTCAACTGCTCGCTGGTACAAATCACTGAGACGGTGCCGCCCGAAAAGCTCTTTCGCGAGTATTTTTATCTGTCCTCTTTTTCCGAAACTCTGCTGCGGCATTCAAAGGAAAATGTAGAGCAACTAATTCTTTGGCGGCGGCTGGGTCCGGACAGTTTGGTGATTGAGATCGCGAGTAACGATGGCTACCTGCTTCAGTACTATAAACAGGCGGGGGTCGCGGTACTGGGCATTGAACCGGCGCGGAACATTGCCGTCACCGCTGAAGAACGCGGTATCCCGACCTTGTGTGAGTTCTTCGATAACCAGTTGGCCGAGAATTTGAAAGCGCAGGGAAAAAGCGCAGACGTCCTTCACGCGAATAATGTCCTGGCGCACGTGAGCGACCTAAACGGTTTCGTGCGCGGAGTGCGTGCTCTGCTGAAAGAATCCGGCATGGCGGTGATCGAGGTGCCTTACGTCAAGGACATGATCGATCGGCGCGAGTTCGACACCATCTACCACGAGCACCTCTGCTATTTTTCGCTGACGGCGCTGCAACATCTCTTTCAGCGACACGGCCTCTCAATCGCCGACGTGAAGCGACTGCCGATTCACGGTGGCACGTTGCGGATCTTCGCGGTGCACGAGAGCGCCGCCGAACGCGAATCGGGAAATGTCGCCGCAATGTTGGCTGACGAAGTTGCCTGGGCGAGCGACCGCGCCTTTTATCTCGGCTTTGGCCAGAAAGTCGAATCATTGCGCCAGGATCTTTTGAGTTTGATAAATCGACTGAAGAGTGATGACAAGCGAATTGCGGTCTATGGTGCGTCTGCTAAAGGCACGACGTTAATGAGTTATTTCGGACTGAACCGCGCGCATCTCGACTTTGTCGTCGATCGAAGCACAGTGAAGCAAGGCCGCTACACGCCGGGCACGCATCTGCCAATTCACGCGCCCGATGTGTTGCTGAAAGAGATGCCGGATTACGTTCTGCTGCTGACCTGGAATTTCGCCGACGAGATTCTCGAGCAACAGGTGGAATACCGAAAGTTGGGGGGACGTTTTATTATTCCAATCCCCGAAGTGAAAATTGTCTGATGAGCCACGGCTGTCGATATGCTCTTTGTTGAAACGAAATTAGAAGGCGCCTATCTGGTTCAGTTGGAGCCGTTCGAAGATGAGCGCGGATTTTTCGCTTTGAGCTGGTCTGAGAAGGAGTTTGCCGCACGCGGGCTCGAGTCGCGCCTTGCCGAGTGCAATGTTTCCTTTAATCGGAAAAAGGGAACGCTCCGAGGCATGCATTATCAGGAGGCGCCGCATGGCCAGGTTAAGTTAGTGCGCTGCACGAGAGGCGCGATTTTTGACGTCATAATTGATCTTCGGGCATCATCACCCACCTTCAAACAATGGGTGGGCGCTGAGCTCTCGGCGGAAAACCGTCACGCGCTGTACATACCGAGGGACTTCGCTCATGGATTTCAAACGCTGACGGACGATTCAGAAATCCTCTACCAAGTGTCGGATCCTTTTGTGCCTGCGAGTGGCCGGGGCGTTCGTTGGAACGATCCGGCATTTGGGATCACCTGGCCCGATAGTGACCGCCTCATGTCCCAGAGGGATAACGAGTATCCCGATTTCCATTGAGAGGCGTTTTTGCGATGAGCTCAGAAATCGTTTTCGATAGCGCCGGCGTGTCAGAAGCATTGGCCGCGGCGGGCAAGGACGAAGATCTCCGGACGACGTTCTTCGAGGCTTTGCGGCGCGCGGAGGCGGCTTCCGCAGATCCCGCCGTTTTTCGAGAGCAGGTCCGATGGCCGTTGATACTTGCGTCGTTAAGCGCGGCCAGGACTCACAGAATTCAAATGGGAAACGGTTTGATTTTTGAAGTGGGTGCGGACAGCCGCATTGAGCGCGCGTTGCTGTTGAGCAGTGAAGAACATCCGGATCACGTGTGGGAGCCGCAAACCACAAAATTGCTTACGGCGCTGGCCCGCGAAACGTCGAATGTCATCGTGGGCGGCGCCTACATAGGCGATCAGGTGCTGTTTCTTGCGCGCGCAACGGCCGAACGCAAACCGCCGGGCGTGATTCATGCTTTCGAGCCTATGAAAACTTCGTTTGATCGTCTGGTTAGCAATCTGAGCCTCAACCACATTACGAATGTTGTGTCTAAGCGCCTGGGACTCTGGGACGAGCCGGCGGTGGCGCTCGCGATCGAGGGTCACCTCGGCCTGGCTTCTTCCAAACCGGTCGCCGAAAGCGGCAGCGCTGATGAACGAATCGAATCGACCTCGATCGATGAGTATGCGCGCTCGCAGCAGCTTCCGTCCGTCGGCCTCATCATGTTGGACACGGAAGGCGGCGAAGAGAAAGCGCTGCTCGGAGCGCGCGCGACAATCGAGGAGCACAAACCGAACATTGTTGTGGAAGTGCACCGGAATTTTGTCGACTGGACAGACGGTTTGGAGCACACTTCGTTAATCCGGTTCTTAACGTCGCGCGGGTATTCGGCTTTCGCCATCCGCGATTTCCACGATAACTATCCGATGGCCGGCCGGCCAATTGAGATCGTGCCGGTGGATCGAGTGTATCTGGAAGGACCACCGCACGGATTTAACGTACTCGCCACTGCGGATGGCGATTTGATCACCAGGCACGGGTTACGAATCGTCGAGGACGTCAGTCCGAAGTTGCTGCTTCACAAAGACCCGGCCCTCCATCATCCCAAGTTTTGAGCTTCAATCAATGATTACCGTTCTCGGCGCTTCTGGATTTATCGGATCTCACCTGGTCAGGCGACTGACCGAGCTGGGAATTCGCCACGACGCGCCGTCTCGGGATGAAAACCGGCCGCGCCAGAACTGCGGACATATAATTTACTGCATCGGATTAACGGCTGACTTCCGATCTCGTCCCTTTGACACCGTGCAGGCGCATGTCTGTAAACTGATGCAGGTTTTAAGAGATTGGGAGTTTGATTCGCTTCTATACCTGTCTTCGACTCGTTTATATGGAAATGAGCTGACGACGGCCAACGAGGAAGATGGGTTTCGATTCAACCCATCGAATCCCAGCGATTTATACAATCTGTCAAAGGCGATGGGAGAATCGATCACGCTTTCGTGCGGCCGGAAAACACGCGTGGCCAGATTGTCTAATATTTATGGTGAGGATTTGAACTCAGATAACTTTCTGCCGTCGGTTATCGGCGAAGCGCTGGCCAAACGTAAGGTAGTGCTGCGCACGACAGGTGACTCAGCGAAGGACTATCTAAGCATCAGCGTCGCGGTACAAGGCCTAATCGACATCGCGACGCGAGGCAGGGAACGTATTTATAATCTGGCCAGCGGCGTGAATGTTTCAAACGGGGAGCTGGTTCAGGAGTTGAGCAGCCTCACCGGCTGCGAGGTTGAATTCCTTCCGGACGCGAAAACAATTAACTTTCCAGTGATCGATATCAGCCGCATGCAAACGGAATTTGGTTTTCAACCGTCCGATGTGCTTAGCGACCTGGAAGAGCTTGTAAATTTCTATCGGCAACACGGAGGCTCAGGTGATCTCAATTGATCTCGAACAGGGCCTGGTTACGGTCGAAGAAAACGGGAGCCGTCTTCAGCACGCGATTGGCAGCGCCGAAGCGTTCGAGGTGCTGTCGAACGCGTGGCTTCGAAGCGGCTGGGACAACAAGCATGTCTATAGTTTCACCTGGTTCGGCCGGCCAATAATCCAATTGCCGGAAGACATGGTGCGGTTGCAGGAAGTTATCTACGCGCTCAAACCCGACGTAATTATTGAGACGGGCATCGCGCACGGCGGGTCTTTAGTTTTTTATGCAAGCCTTTGCAAGGCCATGGGGCGAGGGCGCGTCGTGGGCATCGACATCGAAATCCGGCCGCACAACCGCCAGGCTATTGAAGAGCACCCGCTGTTCCCGCTGATCACATTGATCGAAGGCAGCTCGATAGATCCAGAAGTTGTAAGTCGCGTCCGGGCGCAAATACGGCCCGGCGAGACCGTGCTGGTGTTGTTGGATTCATGCCACACCAAGCAGCATGTTCTGGATGAGTTAAATGCCTACGCGCCGCTGGTGACGGCGGGCTCATATATCGTGGCGATGGATGGCATCATGGAACAGGTCTCCGGCGCGCCGCGCACGGAAGCGAATTGGACATGGAACAATCCCCGAGCGGCAGCGCTCGAGTTCGTGGCGGCCCATCCGGAATTTGTGATTGACGACCCGCAATTCAAGTTTAATGAAGGTAATATCTCAAAAGCGGTGACCTATTGGCCCAGCGGTTACATTAAACGCGTCGGTTGATAATCCGACAGAGTGCGACGAACAGTTTTGGAAGAAACACCACTAGTGAGCATAGGTTTGCCGGTCTATAACGGCGAACGATATTTGCGCCGGGCCCTTGACTGTTTGCTGGCCCAGGACTATCCCCATTTTGAGTTGCTAATTTCCGACAACGCTTCCACCGATCAGACCAGGCAGATCTGTGAAGAGTACGGCGCCAGGGATGCGCGGATAAACTTCAAGGTCAACCAATCAAACGCCGGCATCATTGCCAATTTCCAACTCGTGCTCGATCGCGCGCGCGGCAAGTACTTTATGTGGGCTGCGCATGACGATACGTGGGACAGGAGATTCGTGGGCGTGATGGTCCACGAGCTGGAAACTCATCCCGGCGCCGCCGTAGCCATGAGCGGCGTGGAACGCGTCCATGAAAACGGCACGCCGCACGACGTAGTGCGACACGCAGACCGCACAAATCCAAACCGTATGAACATGTTGCAGCTGGCGTTGGCGCTCGCTGAGGGCAGCCCGCATCATTTGTTCATCTATGGTTTGTTCCGCACCGAGTTCTTGCGACAGGCGTTTCACAATTTTCCGCGGGTGATCGCGGCGGACCGCTTAATGATGATTCAGGCAGCGCTGAGCGCTCGATTCCGCTATGTCGATGCGGTCCTGCACACGCGATACATCAACGAAGAGCCGATTCCGGTGCGTTACCAAAATGACGAGTTCGGCCAGGCTTGGCACGATCGACATCGGCACCTCAAGAAAGATTTGGCTCTTGGACCATATCTCTTCCGATCGCGGATGATTCCGTGGCAACGCAAGTTTTGGATTCCGCTGATCGTTATCTGGCCGCTGTTGAAGCGGCTCTACCATGGCCGTTATCGATTTTTATGTTGGCTTGCGGGAAAGATCATGGGTCGCGGTGGCCGGCGAAAGAATATAGCTCGTTATCTCAGACGTTTAGTTCATATGGGTTCCAGATAGGGAGATCCGATGGAGCGCGCGTTACAAATCGAATCAACGCTAATCAACGATGCCGGCGACTGCTATGTGATAGCTGAAATTGGCCACAACCATCAGGGGAATATTGAAACCGCGAAGGAGTTGTTTCGCGCGGCCAAAGAATCCGGCGCGAACGCGGTTAAATTGCAGAAGCGAGACAATCGCTTATTGTACACGCGCGAGATGTTCAATAAGCCGTACGAGAACGAGAACAGTTTCGGGGCGACGTACGGTGAGCACCGTGAGTTCCTGGAGTTCGGCAAGGAAGAGTATCAGGAGCTACAAAAGTTCGCGGCGGAACTGGGGTTAGCTTTTTTTGCGACGGCTTTTGATTTTCACAGCGCCGATTTTCTGGCTGAGTTGAACACGCCCGCATTCAAGATTGCTTCCGGAGATTTGCGAAACATTCCGTTGCTGAAGCATGTCGCGGGCTATCAAAAACCAGTGATCGTCAGCACAGGCGGAGGTACGATTGACGACGTGCAGCGTGCCTACGACTCGTTCATGCCCATTAATCCGCAACTGGCCATCCTGCAATGCACCGCCGGTTACCCATGTGCCTTCGAGGAAATGAATCTGCGCGTCATCTCAACGTTTCGCGAGCGCTTTCCCGATATCGTGATAGGTTTGTCATCCCATGACAGCGGTATTGCCATGGCCGTCGCCGCGTATATTTTGGGCGCGCGGATTGTGGAAAAACATTTTACCCTCAATCGCGCAATGAAGGGCACCGATCATGCCTTCTCGCTCGAGCGTGGAGGCTTGCGACGCGTGGTCCGGGATTTGAAACGCGCTCGCGTGGCCTTAGGAGACGGGGTAAAAAGAACGTACCCGAGCGAAGTCGCGCCGTTGTTGAAGATGGGAAAGAAACTCGTGGCGGCGTCAGATCTGCCCGCGAATCATGTCATCCGGCGCGAGGACGTCGCGATCAAGTCGCCAAGCGACGGCCTTCCGCCCTTCGAATTGGATCACGTCGTCGGCAAAGTGACCCGAAGGGCGTTGAAAGAAGACGAGAACATTAATTTCGAAGACGTGGACGGTAACAGTTGACCGATAACCCTCGCGTGCTTGACGCTGCATCGCTAGCCAGGATCATTCGCACCATCCGGCTGATCGCTTTTGATTTTGACGGCGTGTTCACAGACAACTCGGTTTACGTCTTTGAGGACGGTCGCGAGGCTGTCAGGTGTACGCGTAGTGACGGCATGGGCCTGGCGAAGCTTACCGGGCTGGGGATCGCCACCGTCGTCATCTCAACGGAACCGAACCCCGTAGTCTCCGCGCGCAGTCGCAAACTTAAGATCGATTGCATTCAGGATTGTGCGGACAAACGCGCGGCCATCGATCAAGTTGCCGGCAACCTGGGTCTCACGCTTGAGCAGGTTGCGTTCGTGGGAAACGACATAAACGATCTGCCCTGTCTAACGGCCGTCGGCCTTCCGATCGTTGTCGGCGACGCTCATCCTGACGTTGTGCAGTGGGCTGCATATCAAACGAAGAAGTTTGGTGGCTACGGCGCGGTGCGGGAAGTGTGCGATTTGTTTGAAGCTGCACTACGGGGCGAGAGTTAGATGCTGAAGAACCTCTTCGACGTTGAAAACAAGATAGTGATCGTCACCGGCGGTTGGGGGCAACTCGGCCGCGAGTTTACCAGTGCACTAAGCGCTCGCGGCGCGCGCGTAGCAGTATTCGACATCGTAGCCGGCGAGACACCTGATTTCGAGTTTGGAGAGCGGATTCTTTCGATCGAGGCTGACGTAACGAGCCGAGATTCGATCGAAGCAGGACTGAAACAAGTTACCTCAGCGTGGGGCGTGCCGCACGCGCTCATCAACAACGCCGGCCTCGATTCACCGCCAAACGCTCCCATCGAAGAAACAGGTCCCTTTGAGTCTTACCCCGAGAGTTCGTGGGACAAAGTTATGGAAGTGAACTCAAAGGGCGTCTTTCTATGTTGTCAGGTTATCGGCGGCGCGATGGCAAACGCCGGCCGCGGTTCGATTGTGAATATCAACTCGATCTACGGATTGATATCACCGGACCAGCGCATTTATGAGTATCGACGCACTCAAGGCGATCACTTCTTTAAACCGGTGGCCTATGCCGCTTCGAAATCTTCGTTGCTTAATTTGACTCGTTATTTGGCCACCTACTGGGCCGCAAAAAACGTTCGGGTCAACAGTTTGACGCTGGCTGGCGTCTTTAACAATCAAGATTCCCAGTTCCTTAAAAGCTATACTTCGCGCGTTCCACTCGGCCGAATGGCCGAACCCGGGGATTACGCAGGAGCGATTATTTTTATGGTCTCGGAGGCCTCGTCCTACATGACGGGTGCAAACATGGTGATTGACGGCGGTTGGACGGCGTGGTGAAGCGTGATGAGCTTGAGAACCCTTTTAGTGCCGGCGGAAATTCTGAATTGGATCGAGGGAGAGGAGCACGCGGCGATCTCAGGTGAGTTGTTCGACAAGCTCAACCCTGCCGACGGCACGTTACTGACCCGAAGCGCGCGCTCGCGAGGTGAAGACGTGCAGCATGCGGTGGCGGCCGCGAAAGCCGCGCAACCGGCATGGGCCGCCATACCGCCGGTAAAACGCGGTGAATTGCTACTGGATATCGCGATGTCGTTGAAAGCGCAGCGCGAACCCATGGCCCGGATCGTCGCGGCCGAGACGGGCAAGTCCTATCGCGATGCTCTCGGCGAAACTGACGGCGCGGTGGCCCAGGGTGTTTTCATGGCGGGTGAGGGTCAGAGGCTTTACGGTCGCACGACGACTTCGGCGGTGCCGCACAAGCATGCAATGACTATTCGGCAGCCGATGGGTGTAGCCGGATTAATCATCGCGGCCAACACGCCGATCGCCAATGTCGCTTGGAAGGTTTTCCCGGCTTTGATCTGCGGCAACGCCGTAGTTCTGAAGGCGGCTGAAGACACTCCGGCAACGGCGTGGGCATTCAGCAGGATTGCCCACGACGCCGGCTTGCCGGCCGGTGTTTTAAACGTAATAAATGGGTTCGGCGAGGAAGCGGGCGAACCGCTGGTGCAACATCCGGATGTAAGCGTTATCAGCTTTACCGGTTCAACTGCTGCCGGCCGGCGCATCGCTGTCGAAGCCGGCAGGCGGCTGGCAAAGATTTCCCTGGAGCTGGGCGGCAAAAACGCTTTAGTCGTTTGTGATGACGCCGATCTGAACAACGCGCTGAAGTGGATTCTGTTGTCCGCCTTCAGCAACGCCGGACAACGCTGCGCTTCAGGAAGCCGCATTATCATTTTCGATCAAATTTACGAACAGGTTCGTCAGATGCTTATCGAAGGATGCGAGAAACTGCGCGTCGGCACGGGCGATGATGCTGATTTCGGACCGGTCATCAACGAGAAGCAATTGCAAAATATGTTGGCTGCCATCGAGCGAGCCCGCGATGCGGGGGCCACCGTCTTGACGGGTGGACACAGACTGACAACTGATGAGCATCGGAGTGGTTACTATTTGGCGCCGACTTTGATTGAAAACGCCGCGCCTCAAGCCGAGATTTCCGTCAACGAATTGTTTGGACCGGTTGCTTGTCTTTATCGGGTAAAGAATTTCGCCGAAGGTCTGAGGCTGGTAAACGATTCGCCTTACGGGCTGACGGCGTGTATTCATACGCGTAACTTACATCGGGCAGTTGAGTTTACGCAGAAGGTCCAGAGCGGCGTGGCGGTCGTGAATGCGGGAACCTACGGAAGCGAGCCTCACATGCCCTTCGGTGGCCTTAAGCAATCTGGAAACGGCTCACGAGAGCCGGGGACCGAAGCGCTCGACATTTATTCAAATCTGAAGGACGTCTACATAAGCGTTGAGCCGGAACAGGTTTAGGTAAACTTTTTGGAAGGCGACTCAGGAATTCCAAGTGTGATTGCTTTGATCCCCGCACGCTCGGGTTCAAAGCGTGTCCAACAGAAAAATGTGCGTGTCCTTGGCGATCATCCTGTGATTGCCTATACGATCGCCGCCGCCCAGGAAAGCGGAATCTTCGCGAAAGTACTGGTCTCTACTGATTCTGAAGAATATGCGGCAATCGCGCGACATTACGGAGCGGACGTCCCCTTCCTGCGGCCGCCTGAGGTTTCCGGCGATCTTTCCCCGGACATCGAATGGGTTGACTTCACATTGAACAAGCTTCGTGAACAAGGCTCTAAATTTGGCTGTTTCAGCATTCTGCGACCAACCAGTCCGTTCAGACAGGCGGCTACCATTCGGCGCGCGTGGAACCAATTTCTCAGCGACGAGGCAGTGGATTCACTGCGGGCGGTCGAGAAATGCAAGCAGCACCCCGGCAAGATGTGGGTCGTGCGGCAAAACAGAATGACTCCCTTGCTGCCGTTAACACCAGCCGAGATCCCCTGGCATAGCAGACAGTACCAATCGCTCCCCGAGATTTTTGTACAAAACGCCAGCCTGGAGATCGCTTGGTCCCGAGTCGTCTTCGAAAGTCGTTCGATTTCCGGCACGGTACTCATGCCGTTTTTTACTGAAGGTTACGAAGGATTCGACATCAACGATCCAATCGATTGGCAACGCGCTCAGGACCTGGTTGAAAGTGGCGACGCCCATTTGCCTCACGTCTTTCAATCTCGGTATCCTGCTTAATTCAAAAACTGATGGTCAATATTTCGCTCATACCCCTCGATGAGTTCCGGCGAGTTCGCGCCGCTACGGCGCCGCGTGAGAGAGCACTCGCCTTGTTGGCTGATATGTGTCGCGCCAATACCATTGCTTCAGTCAAACGTGCAGGCTCAGGTCATCTTGGTTCGAGTTTTAGTTCGCTCGATATTGTTACTTTGCTCTATTACCAGGAAATGGATATGAGCGCCATCGGCGCGCGCGATCCTAATCGCGACATCTACTTTTCTTCCAAAGGCCACGACGTGCCGGGCCAGTATGCAGTTCTGTTCGCGTGCGGCATTCTCCCGAAGGAACAGTTTGTGCGGCTCCGCCGCTTGGGCGGCACCTACGGCCATCCGGACGTGACGACTCCCGGCATTGAAGCAAACACAGGGTCGCTCGGCATGGGTATCAGCAAAGGAAAAGGCTTTGCGTTTGGCAAACGCGCGCGCGGCTGGGCGGGCCGAGTCTTTGTGATGACCGGGGACGGCGAGTTGCAGGAAGGCCAGATTTACGAATCGCTTCAAAGCGCAGTCACCCAGAACCTAACGAATCTCACGGTCATCGTCGATCACAATAAAGTGCAATCGGATCAGCAGGTCAGCCAAATCAGCGACCTCGGAGATCTGGAAGCGAAATTCCGAGCTTTTGGTTGGCACGTGGCGCGTTGTTGCGGTCACGACTTTTCTGCGTTGTCGAGGGTCTTTGATGAGTTTCGGACCATCAACGATAAGCCAAAGATCCTCATCGCCGACACGATCAAAGGCCGTGGAGTTTCGTTCATGGAGCATCCACAGGCACTGAAGGCCGACGGTGGTTTTTACCGGTGGCACGCAGGAGCGCCGGACGACGAGTCGTTCGTTGCCGGATACGAAGAGATCGTGAGCCGGATCAATAACAATTTACTGGAATTAGATCTGGCGCCGCTGAAGCTTGAGGAGTATCCCACGGAGGCCAGAGTCGACAGCAGTGTCTCTACTGAGTATGTGGTCGATGCGTACGGCGAAGCCCTGGCTGACGTCGCTAAAGAACACGAGAATCTGATCGTGCTGGATGCAGACCTGACGGCCGACTGCCGTTTGAAAAGATTCAAAGCTGAATATCCCGAGCGATTCATCCAGAACGGAATTGCCGAACAGGACATGGTTTCGATGGCCGGCGGATTGGCCCTGGCGGGCTTTCTGCCCGTCGTCAACACCTTCGCATCGTTTCTGTCCGCCCGCGCGAACGAGCAAATTTACAATAACGGTTGCGAGCGAACTCGGATCATCTATGTGAACCATTATGGCGGCTTGATCCCGGCGGGGCCGGGGCAGTCTCACCAAAGTATTCGCGACATATCATTACTCGGTTCGCTCCCAAACTTCGTGATCGTCCAGCCTGGCAATGCGGCCGAAACGCGTATGGCAGTCGAATATGGAGTTGCGAAATGCGAGGGCAATTTTGTCCTGCGTTTGGCAATTGGACCGTCGCCGAGAATTATTGAATTGCCCGACGGCTATCGATTGACACTCGGCCGCGGCGTTGCATTAACGGAAGGTGACGATGCAGTGTGCTTTGCCTATGGGCCGGTGATGTTGAATGAAGCGTTGATTGCGGCTGAGACCTTACGTGCGCGCGGGTTCCGTTTGAAAGTTGTGAACATGCCGTGGCTAAATCGCGTTGACGAGCAGTGGCTGACCGAAACGGTCGAGCCTTCGCCCGCAATTTATGTCCTGGATGATCACGCCCCGGTCGGAGGGCTGGGCGACACGTTGTTGAATCAACTCATGCGAGCGAATCTGATCCAGAGCCGAACGTTCAAGAAGTTCGCAGTTAAAGGATATCCAGCGTGCGGAACGCCGCGCGAGGTTCTGGACTTTCACGGGCTCAGCGGTCAGTCGCTGGCGGCGCAAATCCTGGGGACGCATTAGCATTATGAGATCACTGCCGCGAAGGGTGTGGCATCGCCTGAATCCAAAACGCCGGCCCGAGGATCCATATCCGAAGTGGGAAAGACTTTTGCGCGCCGACAGCCGGCTTTGGAGCGAAGCGGTTCAGAATGCGAAGAATGGTCCGCGCATTCTGATCGCCACGAGCGCAGGCGGTTTTCGCCCGGGCGCAATCGTCGAGAGCACGCTCGCGGCCGCGCTGACGCTTCGCGGCGCGAACGTTGAGATCCTGCTTTGCGACGAAGTGCTTCCGGCATGCATCCAGTCATTGGTTACGCAATCGGATGCGCGCGAGCAGTCGTCCCAACCGGCCGCGGACAGGCAGCAGAAGAAGCTTTGCGCCGGCTGCTTCGCCCCGGGCCACGCGATGTACCAATCGCTTGGGCTACCAGTTCATCGCTACAGTCAGTTCATTTCAACAGAAGAACGCGCGGCGGCCCGGGCTCTTGCTTCAACGCATCCGCGAAACAAGATTAGCGATTACAGTCTTGACGGCATTGCGGTCGGCGAGCATGCGCTCGCCGGCGCACTGCGGTTCTTTGCGAGCGGCAACCTGAATGCTGAGCCGAACGCTGAGCCGATCCTGCGCCGGTACTTCGAAGCCTCACTTCTGACGACGTACGCGACCCGGCGTTTGCTGGCGACGACTGATTACGACGCGGCCTGTTTCCATCACGGGATTTATGTTCCACAGGGACTGATTGGCGAAGTCGCGCGCGCGAAGAGTGTTCGCGTCGTCAACTGGAACCCGGCTTACCGGAAACAGTGTTTCATCTTTAGTCATCACGATACTTATCACCACACGCTGCTCGACGAGCCGATCAGTCACTGGGAAAACATCGAATGGAATAACGCGATGGAAGATGAGTTAATGGACTATTTGAAGAGCCGTTGGCGCGGCACGCAGGATTGGATTTGGTTTCACGAAAAGCCGGAGGAAGATCTCGCGACCATTGCTGCCGAACTGGGCGTGGATTTCAGTCGGCCGTGCATTGGCATGCTGACCAATGTCATGTGGGACGCGCAACTGCACTATCGAGCAAATGCGTTCCCCAATATGCTGGAATGGGTAATCCAAACCATCAGGTACTTTATCGGACGGCCGGAACTTCAACTGCTGATTCGCGTCCACCCGGCCGAAATTCGCGGTAATTTGCCTTCGCGTCAGCCGCTCGTCGCGGAAATTCAGCGGGCATTTCCTCACCTCCCAAGAAATGTTATCGTGATCCCGCCGGAGAGCCAGGTGAGCACGTACGCAGCAATGGCGCAGTGCGATTCTGTAATCATCTACGGCACAAAAACCGGAGTCGAACTCGCCAGCATGGGAATTCCTACGATCGTCGCCGGCGAGGCTTGGATTCGGAACAAAGGCATTACCAACGATGCCGCAACAGCCGAACAGTATTTTGGATTGCTGGATCAGTTGCCGGGCGAGACTCGGATGAGTGCCTGTGAAACTGAGCGCGCGCGCAAATATGCCTATCATTTCTTTTTTCGGCGCATGATTCCCTTGTCATTCATGGAGGAAAGCAAAGGAGGAGCTCCGTTCCGCCTTAACCTGCAAAGCATCACCGAGCTCTTGCCGGGCCGCGAGCCAGGCCTCGACGTGATTTGCAATGGCATCCTAAACGGAAGTGAGTTCATTTATCCGGCGGAACATGGCGGAAAACTAAGCGCTTCTGAAGTGATGTACGCGCATTCCTAGTTTACCGGCAGTTACTGACTCTTCACGCTAAGGCATGTTCCTGTTTCACCCAATCAAATCGAGTAAGGCAATCCTCAGGTCGTTCGATTTCCGCTTGCAACGTATCGAGTGGCGCCTGGAGTCCGTTCAAGAAGCGCTCGGAAGGATCGAGTTGCGACACCTGAGTGCGCGAGACAGTAACAACCTGACTGACCACCAGTTTCGCGTGTTTTCGCAATGGGGCGAGGACGGAATGATTCAATTCTTGTTGAGACACGTAGCCCCTGAGAACAAGGTATTCGTCGAATTCGGAGCGGATGCCTACAACTATGAATCAAACACGCGCTTTCTGCTGACCAATGACAATTGGAGAGGCTTGATAATCGATAGCAGTGAGCGCGCCATTGCAGAGTTAAAGAGAAGTCGTGCCTGGGAGCTGCATGATCTGACGGCAGTTCAGGCTTTCATCACCAGAGAAAACATTAACGAACTCCTGACACAACACGGAATCAACGGCGAAATCGGTCTGCTCTCGATTGATATCGATGGAAATGATTATTGGGTTTGGCAGGCCATCAATGTGATACAACCGGTAATCGTGATCGCTGAATACAATCACCGCTTTGGCCCGGATCGGGCCGTAACTATTCCATACGACGAAAAATTTGATCGTAAGGAAGCACATCCGTCCAAACTTTATTTTGGCGCCTCGTTGCAAGCTCTCTGTCAGCTTGGCAAAGCGAAAGGTTACGCATTTGTCGGATGTAACGGAGTGAACGCGTTCTTTGTGCGCGCCGACAAAAGACCGCAGGTGCTTAAGGAGCTGACCCCTGCGGAAGGATTTGTTCAGGGCAAATTCGGCGAGCCGTTCCCGCGAAACGGTCAAACAGTCAAACTTAGCCCGGAAGAGGAATCCGCGTTCCTTCAAAGTTTGGATCTGCCGTTGGTGGATGTATCAAACCAGGAATTCAAAAAGCCAAACTGAACGCACTATGATTCGATTGGACAAGATAGCGCCCATCTTGCGTCACCCGCGCCATTCAGTCAAAAGTTGGTAGCTCTGCCGGACGACGAGCGCACGGACTGTCGCCGCGTCGCGGGCAGGAATCGCAGCGAAGGCCGAAGTACATCAGGCGCTGCCTGTTTGCTGAGCGGGTTTTCGGCGCGCTGGCGGACACAAAGAAGTGAGATGAAGATTGCGGTCTGGTACAACTTACCGAGCGGGGGCGCGAAGCGCGCACTGTACAACCACGTGCGCGGACTCACCGCGCGCGGCCACACGGTCGAGGCGTGGTGCCCGCCGACAGCGGATCGAAGTTACCTGCCGCTAAGCGACCTCGTGCGCGAGCACGTAGTCCCCGCGACAGCGCGGCGGGCCGCTTCGCCCTACTCGCCTTCGAATCTCCTGCGCCTGCGCACCGTCAACATGCTCTGGCTCGAACAGAATGAGGACTACGCACGCGTGTGCGCCGAGGAGATCAACCGCCGCGACTTCGACCTGCTCTTCGCCAATACCTCGCTTGAGATCGCCGTCAGTTCAATCGGACGCCATGTGCATGCTCCCAGCGTGCTCTACCTCCAGGAGCCATCACGCTGGCTCTACGAGGCGCAACCGGAGTTGGCATGGGCGGCGCCGCCCCCCAACGGCAGGGCGTTTTGGACGCCGCGCGGAATTAAAAACTTCCTGCACGACACGGTGCGCGTGCACGGCTTCCGGGTGCAGGCGCGAGAGGAATGGCTGAACGCGCGGGGCTTCGATACCATGCTCGTTAACTCTCTCTTCAGCCGCGAGAGCGTCCTGCGCACTTACGGTGTGGACGCAAAGGTCTGCTACCTCGGCGTTGACAACAGCAAGTTCGTCAACCTCCACCTGCCGCGTGAGAATTTTGTCGTGGGCATCGGGGCCATCACGCCGCGCAAGAACGTGCGGCTGGTGATCGAGTCGCTGGCGCTCGTCGGCGAGCCCCAGCGCCCGCGCCTCGTGTGGATCGGTGACGTTTCCAGGCCGGAACATCTTGAGGAACTGAAGGAACTGGCGCGTGCGCTCAGGGTCGATTTCGTCGCGGAGGTCGGGATCACGGACGACGCACTGATCGATTACCTGAACCGCGCCGCGTTGATGGTCTACACGCCGCGGCTTGAGCCTTTCGGTTACGCGCCGTTGGAGGCGAACGCCTGTGGGCTGGCGGTTGTCGGCGTGGCCGAGGGCGGGCTGAAGGAGACGGTGGTGGACGGCGTGAACGGCCTGCTTGTCGAGCACGACGACCCTCACCAAATCGCCGCTGCGGTCGAACACCTTTTGCGGAACCGCGACATCGCGGCGCGACTCGGCGAAAACGGCGAGCGGCTGGTGGCCGAGCGCTGGACGGTCGGCGCGGCGGCAGAGCGCCTCGAAGGTCGCTTGATGGAAACGCTCCAGGAGGTTAGGGCCCGGCGGGGTAGCACAAAGGAAGTCTAGAGGCGAAGGGGTGCGGTCGAACGGCCGCTGTTCGAGGGGTGAGCGGCGGCTTGAATTCTTAACGGCCTAGGCTCTGCGGTAGTGTTGGGGAAGTCGAAGTGGCGGTCAAATTATCTTTTGTCATCGCAAACTGGAACGGCGGCGATCTGCTAAAGCGGTGTCTCGCGAGTATCGAAAATTATCCGCCGGCTATTCCCTGGGAGATCATCGTCGTGGACAATGCTTCGACCGATGGCAGCTGCGAATGGCTTCGATCGTTAGCGGAAAACAAATCGCCCAAAGGAATTCCGCTCCGCTTGATTGAGAATGACGAGAATGTCGGATTCGGGAAAGCTAATAATCAGGCTTTTGCGGCGAGTAAAAGTGACTTCCTGTTTCTGCTCAACGCCGATGCGGAACTCACTGCCGGCGCGTGCGACACACTGATTGAGACGCTTTCGTCCAGCGATCAAATTGGAGCTTGCGGTCCGCGGTTATTGAATTCTGACGGTTCTTTGCAACCCAGTGTCTGGCGGAATCCGCCCACCGCGCGGGAAATTATTGTTGGCAGCCTGGGCTTATGGAAGCTAATCCCGCGGCGTTTGCGCGGGGAACTTTTGCTCGGTGGTCATTGGGATCATGCCGCGCGCCGGGTGGTCCCACTGCTGTTTGGCGCGGCTATCCTGGCCAGGCGAAAAATGATCGACGAGGTCGGTGGCTTTGACGAACGATTTCACATGTACAGCGAAGACCGGGAATGGTGTTTTAGGATTGTGCGTGCCGGGTGGCAACTGGTGTTCGATCCAGCGGCCTCGGTCGTGCATCACGGGGCCCAATTTTCGTTACAGCGCTGGACCAGCATGGAGAAACTGCGGGTGCAAATTCAATCGAACTTTCAATATAATCGATACTGCCTGTCGCGGGGACAAAGCATCGCTTGCCTGCGGGCCACCTGTTTCGTCTCATTTATCCAAAAGACCTGGTACAAACTTCGGGGCCGCCCGGCTGAAGCCACGCAAATTATTTGGGAGCTGAATAGGGCCGAATTAAAGCGGACTCTTGCCGGCAATTAAGCGCCGTTGGTACCAATTTATTAATCAGGTGTGCTTATAATGGCGGCTGACTTTGAAGGCTTGCGCGGTTCGATGATGTGATGAAAAAAGCACTGATTACAGGAATAACGGGCCAGGACGGTTCTTACCTGGCAGAGTTACTGCTCAATAAAGGTTACGAGGTGCATGGCACAATTCGCCGTGCTTCAAGTTTCAACACGGCACGCATCGATCACCTTTACACGGATCCACACATAAATGGCGTGCGTTTGTTTCTCCACTACGGCGACATCGCAGACTCTACTAATCTTATTAAGCTGCTCTACCGTATCCAGCCCGACGAGATCTATCATCTGGCCGCGCAATCGCACGTGCGAGTTAGTTTCGATATCCCGGAATACACCGGTGACGTAACCGGCCTGGGCACAATTCGCATCCTCGAAGCGATTCGCGAGACCGGTTTGAAGTCAAAGTTTTACCAGGCGAGCAGCTCAGAGATGTTTGGCAAGGTGCGCGAGACGCCGCAGAACGAGCTGACGCCGTTCTATCCGCGGTCGCCGTATGGCGCCGCCAAGGTGTATGCCTACTGGGCCACGGTCAACTACCGCGAGGCCTATGGCATGTTTGCCGCCAACGGGATTCTCTTCAATCACGAATCGCCACGTCGAGGCGAGACCTTCGTTACCAGAAAGATCACTCGCGCCGTAGCACGCATCAAAGCGAACCTCCAGGACAAACTGTACCTCGGCAACCTCGACGCCAAACGCGACTGGGGCTACGCGAAGGAATATGTAGAGGCAATGTGGCTGATGCTTCAGCAAGATAAGCCGGAAGATTACGTGATTGCTACGGGAGAGACGCATTCTGTCGAAGAGTTTTTAACCGAGGCCTTCTCATACGCGAACCTGGATTGGCATGATTACGTAGAGATGGATCCCAAGTATCTACGCCCATCCGAGGTCGAGTTGCTGGTTGGTGACGCGAGCAAAGCCAGAAAGACGCTTGGGTGGGAGCCAAAGGTCACTTTCAAAGAACTTGTGCGCCTTATGGTTGACGCTGATATGGCCCTGGTGAAAGTTGACGAACCGCGCGAAGTTTTCGGGGACATGCAGAAAATCGGGACTGGCGCTTAGCGAAAATCAAAGATTAAAGTTTAGGACTGAAGTACGTGACGTTTCCTTATCGAAGGGTGGTAGTGACGGGCGGGGCAGGTTTTCTCGGCCGCTTCATCGTTAGCAAGTTGCGAAACTACGGTGACGTAGAGGTCAGCGTGCCGCGCAGCAGTGAATACAATCTGACCGAGACAGCGGACGTCACGCGGTTGCTTTCGCAAACGCAACCCGACCTGGTAATCCACCTGGCCGCGGTGGTGGGCGGAATCGGCGCCAACCAGAAAAATCCCGGAAAGTTCTTTTACGAGAACTTGATGATGGGAACCCAGCTCATCGAACAGTCGCGTCTGCACGGCGTGAAGAAGTTCGTGGCCCTGGGCACCGTTTGCGCTTATCCAAAATTCACACCCACACCTTTCCGTGAAGACGATCTTTGGAATGGCTACCCCGAAGAGACCAACGCTCCTTACGGGTTAGCCAAAAAAATGATGCTCGTGCAAGCACAAAGTTATCGTCAACAGTACGGCTTCAACACGATCTTCCTTTTGCCGGCAAACCTATACGGGCCCGGCGATAACTTCGACCTGGAAAACTCACACGTCATTCCAGCGCTGATCCGCAAGTGCATTGAGGCCCGGGATCAGGGCCTGCCTTTCATCGAAGCGTGGGGCACCGGAAATGCTTCGCGCGAGTTTCTTTACGTCGACGACTGTGCTCGGGGAATCCTGCTGGCTGCCGCAACCTACGATGAAAGCGAACCGGTGAATATCGGAACTGGAAACGAGATCAAAATTTCTGAACTGGTTGAAACGATCGCCCGCCTCTGTCGCTATGAGGGCGAAATCCGTTGGCGCCATGATAAACCGGATGGTCAGCCCCGCCGTCGCCTTGACGTCTCTCGCGCATTTGAAAAGTTCGGATTCCAGGCGACGGCCTCCCTGGAAGAGGGCTTGCAACAGACAATCGATTGGTACGAAAAGAATGCTTTGGCCTCAACTGCGGCGGCTGAAGGATAGAAATAGTATTTCCTGAAATATCGTATGCCGCCAAAACTCAGTATCATCACTCCCTCATTCAACCAGGCTCAATATCTCGAACAAACGATTCGTTCTGTTCTCGATCAAAACTACGAGCCTCTCGAGTACATCATCATCGATGGCGGAAGCACCGATGGAAGTGTGGACATAATAAAGAAGTACGAGGATCGTTTGGCTGGTTGGGTGAGCGAACCGGATCGGGGACAATCGCATGCGATCAACAAGGGATTGCAACGAGCGACCGGCGACATCGTCGCCTTTCTAAATTCGGACGACTTGTACTTGCCCGGTGCTTTTGCGGCCGTCGAGCGTTACTTTCGCGAACATCCGGGAGTCGAATGGATTTGTGGCGACACGCTGATGTTTGGTGACGGAAAGGAAGATGAGGTCATTAACGCCCAGGTGCCAAAAACGGCGGCTGACTGTTTATGCTGGGCCTATCTCGCACCGCAGCCGGGCATGTTCTGGAAACGCGAGCTTTTGCGAGATGGTTTCGCGGAACGTTGGCGTTATTGTTTCGACCACGAGCTGTATGTGCGCTTGCTGCTGGAAGGTCGGCGTTGCGAGCATCTTGACTTCACGCTTGCTGCTTACCGCCTGCACGCTGCGAGTAAAACCGTGGCCGAAGCCGCGCTGTTTGATCGCGAGTTTGATGAAATCGTGGACATCTACGAGAAACAACTCCGCAATCCAGGGCGGCGCTGGTGCGCGGCGACCAGACATATGCGGGGCTCTTTTGCGGCCAGCAACTCAGGAAATCGTGGCGCTGCCCTCGGCAGTTTGTTGCGCGCCGCACTTATTCATCCTGAGGGCCTGTTCCATCGGCCGTTCTGGGGCTGCCTGCACCGAATCGTCTCGCCGCATTCCTCGAAGACAGCGAGCTAACGGATCTTTCAACTGACCTGACGCAGAACCATATGTGTGAAAGTTCTGATGGATTACAACTCAAAGCAGAACGCTTTGAGAGCTAAAGCTGGCAGCGGCTAACATACTTGACGCTTTATCACGCGTATCGCTAGACTGAAGCCCTCCGGTTTCTTCTGTGCAAGTATCGAAGCTAAGTTCGAAGGTCGAAACATCTTTTGAAAACCGGATCGCCCAGAGTACCGACCAGAGCACCCATACCATCAAAACCACCTCAGACAATCAGGCTTCAAACAGCTTTGCCGATACCTTGCCCGAACAGCCGCTGGTCAAAATCGCGCCGGGCAAGTCAGGCAGTGCGCTTCGCGTCCGGGATTTGTGGGCCTACCGGGAACTTCTTTTTTTCCTGACCTGGCGCGACGTCAAAGTTCGGTACAAACAAACCAGCCTCGGAGCCGCGTGGGCAATTCTTCAGCCGCTGCTGACCATGCTGACCTTCACGCTGCTGTTTGGGAAGCTGGCTGGAATTCAGTCAGGCGACATTCCCTATCCGTTGTTTTCTTACGCCGGGTTACTTATCTGGACTTTCTTTGCAAATGCGATCACCAACAGTGGCAATAGCCTGGTTAGTAGCGCAAACCTGATCACGAAGGTCTATTTTCCGCGATTAATTATTCCCGCGGCGGCGGTAATTGCGGGTCTCGTGGATCTGGCGATTGCACTGATAGTGCTGGTTCCGCTCATGATTTATTACCGGGTAAGCGTCGGCTTCGGCCTGGTAATGATTCCCTTGCTGGTGGTGATTTGCTCATTACTGGCGCTTGGCATCGGCATGTGGTTGTCCGCGCTGAACGTAAAATATCGCGACATTCGTTACGCCATACCTTTCCTGATTCAGCTTTGGATGTTTGCGTCGCCGGTTATTTATCCCGCGAGCTTATTGCCAGAGAAGTGGCGCTGGATCCTGTTATTGAATCCACTTACCGGCATTATCGTTAATTTTCGGATTGCTCTGTTCGGCGGTCAGAGTTTTGAATGGAACTCGCTCGGAGTTTCAGCGGTGGTGACGATCTTCATTCTGTTTTATTCTGCGTATTCGTTCCGGCGCATGGAAAGACATTTTGCCGATATCGTCTAGGGGTTTTCAATTGCGACCAATCATCAAAGTCGAGAATCTGAGCAAGCAATACCGCCTCGGCACGCGCGATTCAGCCTATACCACGCTGCGCGAAACTCTGGTTGCGAGAGCCCGCGCGCCATTCAGCCGTCGCAACGGCCATTCCGAGCAGACCATCTGGGCGCTTCGCGACGTTTCCTTTGAAGTTAAACCCGGCGAAGTTGTCGGGATCATCGGCCGCAACGGCGCCGGCAAGTCGACCCTGCTCAAAATTCTTTCGCGTATTACCGAGCCCACCGCAGGTTGCATCGATCTCTACGGTCGGGTCGGCAGTCTATTGGAAGTGGGCACTGGTTTCCATCCGGAGCTGTCCGGGCGCGAGAACATCTTCCTGAATGGGTCGATTCTGGGAATGAGCCACCAGGAAATTCAAAGCCGGTTCGATGAGATTGTCGCGTTCGCCGAAGTCGAGCAGTTTCTCGATACGCCCGTCAAGCGCTACAGCAGCGGGATGTACGTGCGACTGGCTTTCGCGGTGGCGGCTCATTTGCA
Organism: Pyrinomonadaceae bacterium; assembly: GCA_035273325.1. Classification (GTDB taxonomy): domain Bacteria; phylum Acidobacteriota; class Blastocatellia; order Pyrinomonadales; family Pyrinomonadaceae; genus PSRF01. The sequence goes on from DATEPF010000236.1 coordinate 44,382, forward strand.
GCCGGAGATCCTGGTGGTGGACGAGGTGCTGGCGGTTGGTGACGCGCAATTCCAAAGGAAATGTCTCGGCAAGATGGGGCAGGTTGCGCGCGAGGGTCGCACGGTGCTTTTTGTAAGTCATAACATGACGGCGATTCAGAGTCTTTGCCGCCGGGCGGTTTGGCTGGATGACGGACGAGTTTGTGCGGATGCAGATGCGGGTCAGGTAGTAGCCGATTATCTTCAGCGTTCTTTCTCGGCGTTGGGCCAACAGAACTGGGATGAAATTGAAAGCGCTCCGGGCAACGACAAGGTGCGAATACGCAGCGCGCGCGTGCGGGTGGAAGAGGGAGCGCCGGATGGTCGAATTACAGTTCACACACCACTCAACCTCGAGTTTGAGTACTGGAACCTGGTGCCTGACACTTGTTTGAACCTAAGCCTGGTCCTGCACAACGAAGAAGGCGTGCTGGTGCTGAACACCGGGCCAGTCAAAGAGCCGGTCTGGCATGGCCGGCCCTTCCCGGCCGGTCTATTTCGCAGCGTCTGCCGTATCCCCGGGGATCTTCTAAATGACTCTCCGTACCGGGTAACGCTCTATGTGATCAAGGACCAGAGTACGGCGGTGTTTGTTTACCCGGATATTCTTATGTTCGAGGTGTGCGACACGGCTGAACGCGCGGGGTGGTACGGAAAATGGCCCGGCGTGGTCCGTCCCGATTTTGAGTGGACGACTGAGCAGGCGGCGACCTCGGAATCACAACACCTAAGTAACGGCCGTTAATCGAACCGAAAAGTGAGATGAGTACGCTGGCAAGGCTAAGCACAAGTGCGCGATATCGAATTCGAACCCTGGGCCGGAGAGTAGGGACGCCGGCATTGAGTTCGTTCTCCGAAGGAGTGCGCGAGGCGCTTTCAAATGTCGCGAGTGAACTCAGGATTTCGCGGATCGTTAGAAAATCTCAAAGCCAATTCCGGCAGTGGCAAGGCCAGCACAACCTCAAGCTGAACCTCGGTTGTGGCGGCGACCTGAAACCGGGCTGGCTCAATGTAGATCTTTGGTTGGATTCGGCGGATCCCAGGCCTGAAGGGTCTGAGGCCATCTTTATTAATTACGATTTGCGTCGTGAAATTCCGCTGGACGCCGGCTCGTGCGAGATAATTTATTCGTCTCACTTCTTTGAGCACCTGGACTACAAAGTCGGGCTCCGCCAGTTGCGTGAATGTTACCGGCTGCTCAAACCCAAAGGGACCTTCCGAATTTCGCTGCCGGATTTTAAAGGCGCTTGCCGGGCCTATCTCAACAATGACGCTGAGTATTTCAGTTTGGTCGACACCGATGTCTTTCTTCCGGAAGTCGAGCCGGGAACTCTGACGCTGATTGATTATATTAATTTTGCTGCTTACCACTCAGGCGAGCACAAACGCATGTACGACGAAGAAAAAGTAATCTTATTGCTGCAGAAAATCGGATTTAGCTCGGTGACGGTATCTTCATACGAAAGTACGATAGATCCGCCATCACCGCTGCGCACCGACTATTCTTTTTACGTGCAGGCTACAAAATGATCGTTGCGGCCGGGCACGAATCAATTTCCATTGCTACCCTTTTTTAGAATCGCCCTGACGTAATTCCGCGAAGCCGCGGCGAAACGCCGGGGGCGCAATACCTCCATCGGCGCCGTTCTGATCACCTGACCCATGAGTCGCCGGGCGTTCGCAGTATCCGCCGATCGAACCGCCTCGTGATACTGATCAAGATAAGCGCGCGCCGCAACCGAGAATACCTGGGCCACATGGTCCCGGCCTTCGCGAAAAGCCAGCCGGCACTCAGGACATCGCGCAAAGAGATGGGGTTTTTGCGCCATTAGCGTTTCGCGCATTCGCCGCGCCAGCGAATCCTTATTGGCGCAAAACTGGTACGCGGTAACGCGGTACTCGGTGAGGTATTCATCAACCACAGTCATCGAGTACCTGCGAGTTATTCGGAACCAGTCCGACCAGTCACCACACGAGGTATTGCTGGGTGGGCCATCGTCGATGAGGGCGCGGCGCAGGATCAGGGCCGACGACGGACAGTATGGATTGGAACGTAACAAGTGATGCAACGCATCGTGTGAATTGTATTGTCGCATTTCGCCGGTAGCCGCCGGCGCACCGGTTGGGTCCAATGGGTTGCCGTGGTCATCGATGTTGCGATACTTCGTAAAAACAACTCCGGTTTCGGGAAAAGTTTTCACGGCTTCGCATTGCCGTTTGAGTTTCGCCGGAAGCCAGCGGTCGTCGTGATCCAACACCGCAATCCAATCGCCTTGGGACTCGTTGATTGACTGCCATCTCGCGCCGATGCCGGCGGTGCCGTCGTTCTCGCGATAAAAATATCGCACGCGCTCGCCGAATGAACGGCAGACTTGCGCAGTGTCGTCAGTCGACCCATCATCCACCACCACGATCTCGTACGGCGGCAAGGTCTGCGCCAGCACGCTCTCGATTGCTTCGCGCAGATAGTCGGCCGCATTGTAAGCCGCGATGGCTACACTGATTTTCATTTAACGAACCTTTACGCGATCATTCAGAGTCAGCCAATCGGGTGCCGGCACTTTTAACTCGATCGCTTCAGGAAAATCCAGATCGGGAGAGAATTCGCCGTCCGTAAAAGTAGCGCGCTCAACCTTAACCCGGCCGTCATTAACCCTTAAACGGCCATCCTCGATCCATTTCATAACCTGCAAAAGCGAGCGGCACTGTTGCTCAAAAATCCGGTGTCGCGTAAACGCGATTGGTCTGGTCTGATCGACGCGGCACACTGTCTGTTGGATGATTTTGCCCTCGTCCATATTCTCGTCGATTAGATGAATGGTGCTGCCCACATAATGCACACCATAGGCAATGGCGTCGTCAAATCCATGCAGTCCTTTGAACGCCGGCAGCAAAGAGGGGTGCAGATTGATAATTCGATCCTGATATTCGTTGAGGATTTCACCCACGAACAGCTTGCTGTAGAACGAGATCGCATAATCGATTGTGTGTTGTTTCAAATAATCGAGCACCAGCCCTGAGAACTTTGCTTTGTCTGGTTCCGGGATTATTACGGTTTTGGCCCCGTGCGCCGTGGCTTTCGGGATGGCTGCGCATTCGCGATCCGACACCACGGAATGAATGCGGGTCTTGAAAAAGTCATTATAGAGAAGCTGGTTTACCACCGAGCCCCCGGTCGAAATCACGATTACAAATCTCATATGCGTGCGATCGAAGTATAGCCACAACAGGGCGCTGTCCCAACTTGCGAAAGCCGTGCGTTCTGATTAGAGTAACCTCAATTCACCTTCGCATGACCGTTGTCTCCGCCTGCCAAGCATAGATGAAGCTCGGAATGAACCAGCCATACTTTTTCCCCTATCTTGGCTTCTACCAGTTGGTTTCGGCCGTTGACCGGTTCATCATTTACGACAACCTGAATTACATCCAGTACGGATGGATAAATCGCAATCGGTTCCTGGTGGTCCGTGGCGAGCCTACCTACTTCAACGCGGTCACCGAAAACAGCAGCCCTAACCGAAAGATTTGCGACATCAAGCTTTCCGCGAAGAGCAATTGGCGGCGAAAGTTGCTGCATACTTTTTTCCTCAACTACAGGAAAAGTCCATTCTTCGACGAGACCTACGCCTTAATTGAGCCAATCATTCGCAACGAGACTGATTCCTTGTCCGAAATGGCCGCGCAATCCGTTGTCGAGGTATGCAGGCACCTGCGTGTAGAAACTGAAATTGTCGAGAATCCTATTTACCAGGAGCTGGAAAGTTTGCTCGCAAAAGAAAATCTTGCCGAGGCGTTCCCTGCCATTAGGCTGGCGCAACCTGAGCGCAAAGTGTACCGAGTGATCGCGGTCTGTCAGCTGATGCACGCTGATCGCTTTGTGAATGCCATCGGCGGCCAGGAGCTTTACGATAAAAACGAGTTCAAGGCCAACGGCATTGAACTCAGCTTTCTGCGTTCGCACGGCGAGCCCTATCAACAATCGACCACCGCCTATCATCCCGGGCTTTCGATCATCGACGTCTTGATGAATTGCGGCAGAGAAGGCACTATTGAGAAACTGAAAAACTACGAATTGATTTGAGAATGACGTCTGAATTAAGAGACCTGGCAATCTTTGGCGGTACGCCCGCGTTTACCGAAAAGCTTTACGTGGGGCGCCCCAACATTGGCGATCGCGAGCTTCTGTTTAAGTTGCTGGGCGAGGCCCTGGATCGCCGTTGGCTGACCAATGGTGGGCCAATCGTGCAGGAATTCGAGCGGCGGCTGGCAGATTTTCTGGGAGTGAAGCACTGCATCGCTATCTGCAACGCCACGATCGCCCTGGAAATCGCGATCCGGGCCCTGGGCCTCACCGGTGAAGTGATCGTACCCTCATTCACTTTCGTCGCCACGGCGCATTGTTTGCAGTGGCTTGGACTAAAACCGGTATTTTGCGACGTCGATCCGGAGACGCACAACATCGATGCGGAACAGATTGAAAGGCTGATCACGCCGCAGACGAGCGGCATCCTACCGGTGCATTTATGGGGCCGGCCTTGTTCCGTTGAACGGTTGGCCGAGATCGCGGATCGCCACCAGCTGGCGCTGATATTTGACGCCGCGCACGCCTTCGGATGCTCGCATAAAGGTCGCATGATTGGATCGTTTGGCGATGTGGAAGTGTTCAGCTTTCACGCCACGAAGTTTTTCAATAGCTTCGAAGGAGGCGCGGCCACTACCGACGACGACGATCTGGCTGAGAAGATGCGCTTAATGCGAAATTTTGGATTCGCGGGATACGATGAAGTGAACTCAGTCGGTACCAACGGGAAGATGGCTGAAGTCTCGGCCGCGATGGGCCTGTCGTCGCTCGCTAGTTTGGAAGAATTCATTGCCACCAATAAACTCAATTACGAGTCCTATCGAAGCAATCTTTCGGGCGTGCCGGCTGTCGAAGTGATTGATTACAACGAAGCCGAGCGAAATAACTTTCAATACATCGTGTTACAGATAGCCGCCGATCAGGATGGCGTGACCCGGGATGAATTGCTTGCCGCTTTGTGGGCAGAAAACGTGATCGCTCGCCGCTATTTTTATCCCGGCTGTCATCGGATGGAACCATATCGCAGCGAACGCTCTTACCAGCTTCCGGCTACTGAAGAACTGGCCCAACGGCTTTTGCTGCTGCCTAACGGAACGGCCGTCGGCGATTCGGACATCAAGAGAATCTGCCAGGTCGTCCGCCTGATAATGTCGCATCCGCGCGAGGTGAAAGAGAGACTGTCGTCTGCAAATGTCGCACGCAAGTCGGCCTGAGGTCGCGACGAAAAAGACTACAAGGGGCAGCCACATTCAAGCACTAATAGCATGAACATCTCACGCAGCATCAGTTATCGCTTAGGCGAGATTCAAAAACGCACGGCCTTCGCCTTAAATGCCGCGAGCGAGTATTTAAAGTTCCGTTCTCACCGTAATGGAAGCCGGCCAAAGATTTCGGCAGTTGTCGTTGCTCGTAATGACGATTACATGCCGGATTTTGCAGATCGATTGCGCGCCACGATTGACTGGAACATTCGCTACCTGGTCGACGAAGTTGTGCTGGTGGAATGGAACCCTCCGCCGGATCGCGAGTTGCTGGCGCACGATTTAACGCGGCGATTCAGTTGTCTTCGCGCGTATGTCGTGCCGCCGGAGATTCACGCCGAAACCTGCGAAAACGAAAATGTCGCCTTGCTTGAATATCACGCTAAAAACGTCGGTATCCGTCGCGCGACCTCTCCGTGGATAATCGCTACCAATGCTGATGCAGCGCTCGGGTTCGATCTCGTTAATACAATACTGAACGCGAAGCTTTCGCCAGAGGTGGCCTGGACGGCTCAACGAATAGATATACCCTGGCGCGAGCGCCGGCAAAAGAGTATAGGCCTCGGCAGCGCCTTACGTTATGTGCGGGCCAACCCCTACCAGGAGCTTGGGACAGGCGAATTCATTCTTGCCAGTCGGGAACTTTGGAACAAAATACGCGGATACGACGAGAAGATGGTGCGCCATCGTTTCGGTTGTGATGTGCGCGGCGCTGCGCAAATGCAATTCCTTGGCGCTACTATTCGCAAGGCCGGGATCATGCTGCACTTCGCCCACCCGACGTCTTGCACTGAAAATATTCAGCCCCATCATGGCGAAATGGCGACACTGGAAGGAATTCCTTATCACAACGACGACGATTGGGGCATGCGTCAACGTCGAGAGATTAAGATTGCCGAGCGCGTGTGGGAGTTGAGATAAGATCAAAATGAGAGAACTTGTACTTGGCGGTGAAGGATTAATTGGGTCGACGCTGGTTGACGCGTTGAGTCGCCGGGGTCATCAGGTAACTTCGCTGGATTTGAAGAGTGGTTGCGATGTCCGGCACGTTGACCAGCAGCCCTTTGTTGATGCCGATCGGGTTTGGTTTCTTGCCTGGGACACGGGCGGGGCCAAGTACATCGAAGCGGTCGATCAGCAGCACGAACAATACAAACACAACAGCGAGTTATGCCTGCGCGTCTTTGAGATGCTGTCGCGGACCCGCAAACCATTTTTGTTCATCAGTTCACAATTAGCCGGCCTGCCCAACGCTTATGGGACGACCAAAGCGCTGGGTGCAAGCTGGGCACGGCAGCTTGGCGGCAAAGTGGCGCGGTTGTGGAACGTTTACGGTTGGGAGGAACCGACGGTTCGCAGTCACGTCGTCACCGATCTCGTCTTGTCTGGCCTGAAAGGCCGCGTTACTTGTATGACGGATGGCGGGGAACATCGGCGGTTTCTTTACAAGACTGATTGCGTTGAAGCGCTGATGCAATTATTTGATAGTAGTGACCAGCAGACGGCGGAAATCGCAGCTGAGGACTGGGTTACCATTCGCTTGATAGGAGAGGAAATTGCGCGTCAATTGAACGTGCCTGCCAAATTCGGCGAGGTAAAGGGTTCGGAATGCCTAATCGATCCGCTCGAAACTCTTCCAAATTGGAAGCCACGTGTGTCGCTACCGCAGGGAATCTCGCAGGTAATTGAAGACGCGCGCGTCCATCTGAACAAACAAAGCGTCGCCGTCTAAGTTGTCAACGGTGATCCAAAATGTCGTGCCGATTGCCACCACCCTGGCCGGGATAGTTACTGATGTGCGGAATTGCAGGCATAGTTAGCTCCGGTCCGATTGGGCCCCGCGATCTCGCAGCGCTGGGCGCGATGAACGATGGTTTGCGCCATCGCGGCCCCGACGGCGAGGGGCACTTCAAAAATGATCACGTCGCGCTGGCCATGCGACGGCTGAGCATCATCGATCTCGCCAGCGGTTGGCAGCCTCTCTACAACGAAGACCGATCTTTGGCGCTCGTCGCCAACGGCGAGATCTACAACTATGTCGAGTTGCGGGAACAACTCAAAGATCGTGGCCACCGGCTCGCTACCGAGGGCGACATCGAAACAATTCTCCATCTGTATGAAGAGCATGGGCTGGATTGTGTTCAGCACCTGCGCGGAATGTTTGCGTTCGCTTTATGGGACAGCCGGCGGCGACGGCTCGTATTGGCGCGCGATCGCATGGGAGAAAAACCGCTTTATCTTTACGAACAGAACGGCAGTCTCATTTTTGCTTCTGAGATGAAAGCCCTGCTTCGCTCGGGGATTGTCCCGTTCGAGCTCGATCCAACCGCGGTCAATCTCTACTTTCATTACCAATACGTGCCTGAGCCGATGACGCCACTGAAGGGCGTGCGCAAACTTGATGCTGCCTCACTGTTGGTAATCGACGTGGAACCCTGGAAGATCGAGGAACGCCGCTATTGGCGCATGGAAGATGCCCCGCCTTTGGAAGGCGATCCGGCCAAGCTGATTCGCGAACAACTCGAAACGGTTAGCGAGATTGTGATTCGCTCGGATGTTCCGGTTGGCGTTGCGTTAAGTGGAGGGTTGGACTCGAGTGCCATTGCCGCACTGGCGGCCCGCAGTTATCCGGGGACCATGCACGCGTTCAGCGTTGGTTATCCAGGGCGGCCTGCATATGACGAGCGCGCCGATGCACTCGCCCTGGCTGATCACCTTAACTTACCGTTTCACGATGTTGAATTAACTACCGACGACATCGTTGCCCACTTTCCCGAGTTGGTATATTGGCAAGACGACCCCATCGCTGACATCGCCGGCTTTGGGTATTACTCCGTCATGAAGTTGGCCCGCGAGCATAGCGTGCCCGTGGTTTTGCAGGGTCAGGGCGGGGACGAATTATTCTGGGGCTACAGTTGGGTGAGCGACGCCGCTCGCCAATCAGCTCGCAAGGCTGCAGCACGAGGCGCGCTAAAACACTTCCTTCAGTATTTGAGTTTGGATCTGCCGCGGGGATTCTCGCGTCTTGATCTCGGAGAATGGGCGCATAGCCTGGGCGGCCTTAAGCCAGGTTGGCAAAACCTGAAGCGCGACCGCCGAACCCCCGCCGATCAGTTAGTCTTTCATGATCTGGTTTCCGACTTCCATGACGCCGGGCAAGAGCTAAGCGCGCTTTATACGCCATCGTTCGTGAAGCAGCTAAATGGATCAAATGCTGCGAAGCCTTTTACCCTTGAACGTCCGTGGCCTGACATTGATGTGACCCTGACAAAACTGATCTGCGAGACCTACCTTCGCGAAAACGGAATTGCGCAGGGAGACCGTCTCGGCATGGCATCGTCGATTGAGTTGCGTCTGCCACTGGTTGATTATCAGCTGGTGGAAACCGTGATCGGTTTGCGCAAATTCCAGACCGATCGCGACCAGCCGCCGAAAGCTTGGTTTAAAGAGGCGCTGAGGGACGTGGTGCCGGAATGGGTAATTCAAAGGCCGAAACGCGGCTTCAACCCCCCGGTGCGCGAATGGCAAAGCGGTCTCCTGGCCGCCTACGGGGACACGATGCTCGACGGTTCTCTGGTGCAGCACAATATTCTGACTCCCAAGAGCGCGCGACAGCTCGCCGCCGATCCAACTCCGCCGGATAATATTGCCCCCATTTCGTTCAAGGCCCTGGTGCTGGAGCAATGGTGCCGGCGCATGGGTGAGGCTTGTCCGGCCTGACGGTAAGGATCCATGCACATTAGCCATGGCCGGGAGAGCCCTGGTGGAGAGTGACGCGCTAATTGCGGTTTCAAAGAATCACAACCAACTATCCGGTCTATTGGCGTCAATTCTACGCCGATAAACCAGGCCTGGAAGCCCAGCCTTTCGAAGTTCAGCACGCAACGCTCATGCACAATGCTGTGGCTTGGGCTGACTTCTGGTCCCACGCGCTCGGCAAACTCGGCTATGAAACTAACGAAGTGATCTCGAACGTCGAGCCGCTGCAACGGGCTTGGGCGCGCGAAAATGATCTCACCTGGGATCAGTCGGATTGGCTCGCGCAGATTACGACGGCGCAAATCAAGAAATTCAAGCCGGATGTGTTGTTCGTCAATGACTACGTGACCTACACAGCCGCTTACCTCAGCCGAGTTCGGTTCGAATGTCCTTCTATCCGTATCATCCTGGGCTGGTGCGGCGCGCCCTACAGCGATCCTTCGGTCTTCAGCCAGTATGATGTCGTGCTTTCGAGTGTTCCGGAGCTGGTCCAGGATTTTCGCGCGCAGGGGCACGTTTGCTTTCAAATTGATCATGCTTTCGACCCGCGCATTCTGGAAAGGCTCGACCTCAATGCTTCGCCCACCACTGACTTTGCTTTCGTTGGTTCAATTACCAAGAAGAATAATTTTCATCGCGAGCGCGAAGAACAATTGCTGGAGTTGATTCGAAAGACGGATTTGCAAATCTGGGCAGCGGTTGGGCATCCTTCCCTATCGGAGCGCAGCCGCATACGTCTAAAGCAAATTGCCTATGATGTGGTCCACGCGGGGCACGACATCCGGGTGCTGGCGCCGTTGATGAAGGCGGCGCCGTTTGCCCGAAAAGTGACTCACTGGGAAGCGCGCCCGGCGCTTCCGCAGGCGGTTGACGCAGCGATTGAACGACGGGCCCACGCACCGCTCTTCGGTCTGCCGATGTTCCAACAGCTTCGTCAGAGCAAGGTGTTGCTCAATACGCACATTGAAATCTCGTCGTCGCACGCTTCAAACATGCGGCTTTACGAAGCGACCGGCGTGGGCAGTTGTTTGTTGACAGATTGGAAAGGTAATCTCAGCGAACTTTTCGAACCGGATCGAGAGATCCTCGCCTACCGCAGCGTTGACGAAGCTATAGAGAAACTGCGTTACATTCTGGATCATGAAAGTGAGCGACGAGCCATCGCCAATGCCGGGCAGACGCGCACGCTGCGAGATCATACGTTTGATCGCCGCGCCGAACAGTTAGACGAACTGCTGCACCAAGAGCTGCGCCTGACCACGGCCTCCGTTTGAAGGTGCATAGGGATAAGTTAAGATTGCTGGTTTAAAGAACCGAAGATAATTGCAGTTGGACCGGAGTATTCGGGGCACGAACCCCACCAAAACGGTTTTAGGAAACACTGAGACTTAAATGATGTCACTTGTCGAACGAGCGAAACGTCGTTTGGACGAAACAGAGTTATTGAGGAAGGTCCGGCCTTACACTTTATTAACCTCTGAGAAGCTTCGCAGTCTGAAACGCCTGGCCCGGTTAATCAACGAAACCGGCATCGCAGGGGATTTTGTTGAGTGTGGCACTTACAAAGGGGGCAGCGGGGGCGTGCTCTCTTCTGAGATCGCCCAGAGACACTTATGGCTTTATGACAGTTTTCAGGGCATGCCTGACGTGCAGGAAATTGACGGCAAGGATGCGAAAGAAGCCGTCGGAGCATGCCGCGCCGAAGAAGCGAATGTAATAGAAATTCTCTCCGCCTTAAGCGTACCAAAGACTCAATATACAATTCGCAAGGGGTATTTCGATCAAACCTTCCAGCAGCCTTTACCGGAAAAAGTGGCGCTGCTGCATTGCGACGCAGACTGGTACGATTCAGTGACGCTGGTGCTGGAAACGTTCTATCCGCGGATTCCTAAAGGAGGTTGCATCGTCCTTGATGACTTTGGCTGGTGGGAAGGGACGCGCATTGCTTTTTACGATTTCTGTTTTAAGTATGGAGAAAAGCCTCTGCTCGAACGGGTCGGCACCGACCAGGCTTACTGGATTAAGGGGAAAGAGCACTGGCGAGGTTAGTTGTCGCCGGCGCAACTCGCTCGGAACGTTCGTACTCTGAACTGCGTCGGACCACGCTGACAACCTCAATCTGCAGCTGAACGTCTTCGCTTTTTCGCACATGAAATCCTACCTAAATCTTGGCTGCGGCGAGCGTTTTCATCCCTCCTGGACGAATATCGATTTTACAAGCTCCGGACCCGATGTTGTTGTCTGGGACCTGCGAGATGGCATTCCTTTCCCGGACAATACGGCGCAGGTCGTTTATCATTCGCACATACTCGAGCACTTTTCTCGCGAGAATGCGCGTACCTTCTTGCGCGAATGTCGCCGTGTGCTCGAACCTGGGGGCATCATCCGGGTCGTAGTTCCTGACCTGGAAAGTCTCGTCTTGACCTACCAGCGAGCGCTCGACCGCGCGGCCGCGGGAGATGAGCAGTGGGGTCACAATTATGAATACGTGATGCTCGAACTTTACGACCAGACAGTGCGAGAGCGTCCAGGTGGCGAGCTGGGTGACTATCTGCAGCAACCGAAAATCCCTAATTTGGAGTTCGTGCTTGAGCAGGGTGGCATTGATGCGCAGATGATAATTGATGAAGCACGGCGGGCCGCATCTGCTGCTGGTGCACCGGCCGGGGCTGCGGCGACAAACACCCTCACCCGTTTACCGCGTCGCCTTTATGGGTTTTTGCGGCGGACGGGGTTTGGTCGAGAGGCTCTGCTGCGTTTTATACTGGGAGCCGAGTATGACGCTTTGCGTGTTGGGCGTTTTCGTCTCAGGGGCGAGCCGCACCTTTGGATGTATGATCGCTATTCGCTTTTAAGGTTGTTGCGCGAGGTGGGGTTCGAGGGCCCGCAATTACTCGGTCCCTCCCAGAGTCAGATTCCGAACTGGACTGAGTTTCATCTCGACACCGAACCTGACGGCGCGATCTACAAACCTTTTTCGCTTTACGCGGAAGCGCGGAAGTAAGCAAGCAGACAAGGCAGGCAGCGCGAGAAATTTGTCTCGCTAATAGAGATTTATGTGCGGCATCGCAGGCATTGCGGGACAACAACACGAATCCTGGCTCACCGGGATGAATTCTCTTCTCGTGCACCGTGGACCGGACGATTGCGGAGAGTATCGCGATCCCGAAGCACAAACAGCCCTCGCAATGCGGCGGCTGAGCATTCTGGATCTGGCCAGCGGTCACCAGCCGATGGCCAATGCTGATGAAACCGTCTGGATCGTCTTCAACGGCGAAATCTTCAATTCCCCCGAGATCCGCCGGCGCCTCATTGCCGCCGGCAAGTGTTTTAAAACCGCAAACTCGGATACCGAGATACTGCTCCACCTCTACGAAGATAGAGACTATGCGATGCTGGATGAGCTTAACGGTATGTTTGCGTTTGTCATCTACGATAAAAAGCGCAAGCGGCTGTTTGGAGCGCGCGACCGCATCGGCATTAAGCCGCTGTATTACTTTAACCAGCCGGGGCTGTTTGCCTTTGCCTCGGAACTAAAGAGCTTACTTACTCTGCCGGTTAGCCGCGACCTGGACTTCCAAAGCCTTTATCACTACATGACGCTGTTATTCGTGCCGGGTGAACGGACGATTTTCAGCGGCGTTAAGCGGATACCGCCAGGGCATTACTTCACCTTTGATCTAGCGTCTCGCCAACTATCAACACGCCGGTACTGGCAACTCAAGACGGATCGGATCGAGGAAAATCGGCCGCCCGAAGAATGGCCTGCAATTGTTCGACATGAACTGCGCGAGGCCGTGCGGCGCTGGACCTTAAGCGATGTTCCGGTGGGCTGCTCGCTCTCGGGCGGCTTGGACTCTTCGGCGGTCGTCGGTTTGCTGAGCGAGCTGGGCCATGGTCCCATCAAAACATATTCGCTCGGTTTTGCTTCTGAGGATGAAGCAGCGTGGAACGAACTGGACCTCGCGAGAAAAGTATCTGAACGATTTGAGACGGATCATCAGGAAGTCATTCTTCGGCCGGACGAGCTTTTGGATGATTTGGTGTCGATGGTTTGGCACCTGGATGAACCGTACGGTGGCGGTCTGCCATCCTGGTATGTTTTTCGGATGATGAGCAAGGAAGTAAAGGTCGGACTCACGGGAACCGGAGGTGACGAGCTATTCGGCAATTACGGTAAGTTCTCGCCGTTTGAAAACAGTCCCGTACTGCGAATGGCGAACGCTCACCCGGGTCTGGCGCGGTTGGGGGCAAAGCTGCCCACATTCATGTGGTCGGGGTGGTCCAGTTTGGTCGACGCAGTGCCAACTGCTCTTGTGTCCTCTCAAAAGAAGAACCGCCTCGCGCAGATGAGCGACATCTGCCGGGCGCCTTTCGGAAGCCATTACTATGCAAATCAGGTTTACCTGAGCGACAACCTGAAACAGGCTTCAGTGTTCAACGGCCGTTTTTCCGAGGTGGAAGAGACGGCTTTGTACTTACAGCGTTTATTCGCCGAGGCGAACACAAGCAGCGTTCGCGACGCGGTGGCCTACGTTGACTTTCAAACTCAATTACCCGAAGAATTTCTGATGATGACCGATCGATTCTCGATGGCGCATTCACTTGAAGGACGCGTGCCGTTTCTCGATCACGAGTTTGTCGAAACGGTCTTTCGCATTCCGGCCTCAATTCGCACCCGCCCTGGTGATTTGAAATACCTTTTGAAAGCCGCAGTGGGAGATCTCCTACCGAAGGAATTACTGGGCGCGCCGAAGAAAGGGTTCGTGATTCCGATCACGTTATGGCTGCGTAATCAGTTACGCCCGCTTGCACAACGCTTGTTATCGGCTGAGCGCTTAGAGCAACAAGGGATCTTTCGTCCGTCTTTTTATGCTGCTTATGTTACGCCACACCTCGAAGGTCGCGCGGATTACACCTGGCAGGTTTGGTCGGCTTTGATGTTTCAACTGTGGCATTCGGTATTTGTAGAACAACGTGGTGTGGAAAGGCCCACTTATTCGTGGCGTGACTTAATGTGACAATCGTGAGTGTTACAAACTCAAAAACCAGTGGGCAGATGACGACTCAAATGGAGCCGCATGAACTCGTGTGGACGCCGGAAAAGGCGGAAGCGTTCTGGAACTATTTTTCATCAGACCCAAAATTTGCGCAGCAGTACTTCAGTAACCATTCGGGCGACCTGCTTTTGGAATATTTGGCGACACTGGTTAAGTTCGAAGGGGATATTCTCGATTATGGCTGCGGCCGCGGTTATCTTGTCGGCCACTTGCTGCGGCGCGGCATCGCGTGTCAGGCGCTTGATTTTTCGTCAGCAAGTATCAATCACGTTCGGGACCAATTCGACACTCATCCACTTTTTCGTGGCGCTACGGTCGCAACTGAGGTGCCGACTCCTCTGCTTGAAAAGAGTATGGACCTGGTTTTGAGCGTAGAGATGGTCGAGCATCTTTTCGATCAGCATCTCTCGCCGACCTTCACTGAGTTTCACCGGCTCTTACGGCCCGGCGGAACTTTAATTGTGACTACTCCAAATGAAGAGGATCTGGAGGCTCTTCGGGTCCTTTGCCCTGACTGTGGTGCTTACTTTCATCAGTATCAACATTTGCGCAGGTGGTCCGCCGATACTTTGCGCGAAGCCCTGGAGTCGCATGGCTTCCAGACCATTACTTGCCACGCAACCTTGATCGCGCCCAGGGGAAAGACTCATCGCGTCCGCCAGTTCCTCCGTCAATTGCGGCGACTACCGGAACCGCCGCGACCGCACCTCATTTATATTGGCCGGAGCATCGGTTCATGAGGCCGCAATCCCTGGAGCGACTGGTTGATCCCGGTACTGGCGCGCTCCTAGAAATCAAAAGCATAGTCGCCGAAGAACATTCGGAGATTAAGACCGGCGAGTTAGTGGCGACAGATTCGGGGAAGTTATATCCCATCAAACACTTTATTCCGCGTTTCGTTCCCGACGACAACTACACGGCGAGTTTCGGTGAACAATGGAACCGCTATCGTCGCACCCAGTTGGACCGGTTCAACGGTACGACTTTGAGTCGTGATCGGCTTTTCGAAGGGACAGGTTGGAGCCATGCTGAATTGATTGGACAACGCGTTCTGGAAGTAGGCTGCGGCGCAGGGCGCTTTACCCAGGTGCTGCTGGACGCCGGGGCTGACCTGTGCTCTCTCGATTACAGCTCGGCGGTCGATGCCTGCTGGTTGAATAATGGGCCGAACGAGCGTCTTACATTGGTTCAGGCCGACCTCTATCAAATTCCATTTCAGAGAGGCTTCTTTGACAAAGTTTTCTGCTATGGGGTTTTACAGCATACCCCTGATGTGAAAGCCGCCTTTATGTCCCTGATTCCGTTTCTTAAGCCAGGCGGCAAACTCGCGGTCGATTTATATCGAAAATCTCCCTGGATTACTCGCTGGACTTCGAAGTATTGGTACCGGCCGATTACCAAGAGAATGTCACGCGACCTGCTGCGACGGCTGGTTGAATGGTACGTCCCGCGTTGGATACCGATTGACAACGCCCTGCAAAAAGTTCGCGTCCTACGTTATGCGGTTCCGGCAATCGTACCCTGCTGGAACTACACTGGCATGTTGCCTCTTACGCCGGAGCAAATTGAGGGTTGGGCTATCCTGGATACATTCGACGCGCTTTCCCCAAAATACGATTCACCTCAAACTGAAGCGACCCTCGCCGCTTGGTGCGAAGAGGCTGGCCTCGAGCACGTTCAGATCCGCGCCGCGGGAAATGGACTTATTTGCACTGCCCGGAAGCCCTGAAGTTTTCCCAAATGCCTCAAAGCACGTCAACATTAAATAGACGGGTTGCCGACCCGGCCAATCTAAGCGTGCTGCACATTAGCACCGCCGATAATGTGGGCGGCTCAGGGCGGTCGGCGTATCGGGTGCACACCGGACTAAGACACCTGGGGGCGCGCTCACGAATGCTGGTTGGTCAGAAGGTTACTGCGGATCCGGACGTCCGATTGATTGCCGGACCCGGTTTTCAGGCGGCGGATCGATTTTTTGATCGGGTGCTGGGACGGCTGAGTCTGCAATACCTTTTTTATCCTTCTTCGTTTTACCTTCCGCGCCATCAATGGTTCAAAGAAGCTGATGTAGTTCAGCTATACAACACACACGGTAACTACTTCAGTCATACGGCGTTGCCGATGATCAGCCATAGGCGTCCGGTGGTGTGGCGATTGTCCGACATGTGGCCGATGACTGGCCACTGCGCTTATTCGTTTGACTGCGAACGGTGGCAGACAGGATGCGGTTCGTGTCCGATTCTGTCGGATCCACCGGAATTGTATCGTGACACCACCGCGACCTTATGGCGGATTAAAAAATGGATCTATGCGCGTTCAAATCTGACGATTGTCGCGCCTTCCAGGTGGATTGCCGAGCTGGCCGCCAAGAGCCCGCTCCTGAGTCGATTTGACGTACAGGTAATCCCCAACGGCCTTGATACAAAGATCTTTGCTCCGGGTCCCCGCGAAGATGCGCGTCGATCTCTCCAGATAGGCCAGGCCGAACGAGTAATCATGTTTAGTGCCCAGCTAATTACCGATCGCCGAAAAGGCGGCCACTTTATTCGTGCAGCGATAGAGCGGCTTGCGGCATCTGAAGGTAATCTGACGGTTTTGATTGTCGGTAAAGGGGGAGAAGAAACGGATCTGCCGTCTTCGGTCCGTAAAAGGGTCATCGGCACTATCCGCGATGATCGAGAACTCGCAACGGCTTATTCCGCAGCTGACGTATTCGTGCTCCCGACGTTGGCTGAGAATCTCCCAAACGGCGTGCTCGAAAGTATGGCCTGTGGGACTCCGCCGGTTACCTTCGATGTCGGGGGATGCCGAGACGCGGTTCGTCATATGGAGACCGGTTACCTTGCGACTTATTCAGATCCCGATGACCTGACCGAGGGGATACGACTTTTGCTGAACGATGAAGAGTTGCGGCATCGTCTGGGCAGGCGGTGTCGTGAAGTGGCCACCTCGGAATACGAAACGGATCTGCAGGCGAAAAGATTTTTTTCCCTATATCAGGACATCCGGCGTAAATAGACGTCAATGGCCAACAGCTCATAAGGTTGAATCAGCCATCAGCACAGTTGGAGAAATGTATCGTTGGTCCAGCTTCAGAGTGCTGAAAAAGAGGAATCGGTTAGGCTAGCTCAAGTAAAGAAATTTCAACCATTGGCCATGGCGAACCGTCTCTTTTCCAAAAGGAGAATTGCTAAATGAAGTTGATCGGAAAACAATTGAACCAAATCCTCGTCGTAATTGCTTTCCTGTTCTTGGCCCAGCCCGCGATTAGTCAAGAGTCTCCGAACGACACGCGCGTTCCACCCGCTGCGAGCATTACAGATAGCGCGGGTGATGTGTGGAGTTTTGGCGTTGGTGGCGCTGTCTTGCGTAATAGTGTGGCCGTGGGAGGTGCGGGATCGGAGCTCCTCTACTGTAATCACATCGTGCATGCGTTTGGCACTGACTCCAACTGGTATCGGTGGGCGGGGAGTTGGACGCTGAACGGCACTGTTGACCCCTGCGCCAGCTTTGAGGAGTCGCCGCACCTTATCTACTTCGACCCCAATGGCAATACAGGCTTCGGTACGCAAACGCCAATCTTCAATGATGATGGGGTAACAGGCGCAAATGTGGGTAAGTATTTCGCCGTCGATGGGGTAGTTCCTGGGGGCGCAGCATATATCGGCGTGGGCGGCAATGTGACCAACTTAAATGACCGCGTGGGCCAATACGCTTTCTACAACTGGGCGCAAGGAGGCGTTGATCATCGGACGGCGTTCATCCAGTCCGGCAACGACGGTGTGCTGGGCAGGGGTTATCTTGAACTTGCCACCTCACCGGATAACGTGAGTCCGCTGGTACGAATGCGGATTGGCTCGGATGGAACAGTTCGCATTGGCAACCCGTGGTTTACAGGCGGCACCGTGGGCGTGACGGCGCTCCCGGGGCAGTCACTTATCCAAACGTGGTTCAACAATGTCGGCGTGCCGGTCGCCAGCGTTCTGAACAATGGTAAGTTGTACCTGCGCAGCGCAGGTGCGCCAATTATTCTGAAAGCTCCCAATGGAAAGTGCTTCGAGAAATCAATAGACAACGATGGTAACTGGGTAACTGTGCCGGTTACACCTTGTCCACCATAAACAAAAGCGAAAACCTACCTGTAATCGCACTAATTATTGCTTTGCGCAAGCCGGATTGACATTGCATTGACGTCAATCACGCTTAAATAGAAATGCAGGTCCGATTGATGATCGGACCTGCATTGTTTTCGAGGCAAGTGCGGCTATTGGCACGGTGCTGCATCGGTGCAGATCGTTGACGGGCCTATAATATTTCCGCCGTTGTTGAAGAACGAACTCACTTTGTAGAGAGTCAAAGCCGTGGCCGAAGGCAGATTGTTGTGAATGCCCGCGCCGAATGAGTAAGAAACGGTCGTGTTAACCAGCTTTGCGGTCGCCTGATTAAGTCGAATCCCAATCCCTTCACCAGGGTTAGGTGCGAGATTAGGAGCCCCTAATCGAAATCCCGTATTTACCACCTCGGAATTCAAGACAACTAGCCGGCTGCTACCGCCGGTTCTGATGCCGTAGTTGAGGTTGTTTTCCAGACGGCAGTCAACAACTTCCACGCCGGCGCCGCTGGTGTCAATGCCGACATTGTAGTTTCGTATTGTCAGGTTACGTAACGTGACCCGGCGATCGCCTTCGGAGGGCAGGTAAAATATGAATATTCCGGGGCCGGCTTGCCGCGCTGTGTTGCCACCTGCAGGATCGCCTTGAAACACGGCGTCGATTATTGCGTGCACACCTGGCGCCGCCTCCAACGTCACATGACCCGGGTTCGCCGCGCCAAAGGGGGGGACGATGTTGGCACGGCCGATGTAAACGGCTTCAGCGAATCGGCCCGAAGCAACAATTCTGACGAGGCCGTTTTGGTTAGCCCCGGTGCCGGCCGCGGCGCCTGTGCCGGGACCGAGCGCGGCGTTGATGGTACCGAAAATTCTATCGGCGCCGTCGGTGTCTTCCGCAGTCCCAATGCGGCCGTCGCCGTCAAAGTCACCGCAAGTGCCGGACGCTACGAGAGTTGTTCCGGGCACCGGGCTGTCGCAGTTACCCTCGACGAGTACGGGGTGATTCGCTTCCGCGGGTCGAGTCCCAAAAAAGCCAACGCCCAACACGAGGACGGCAATTAAAGAGAAAGCACCAAGTTTGGCAAGAGAGTGTGACGGTTGCTTGAGTTTCATTTATTTCCTTCCTGGTTCGTGCAGGGAATCTGGCACGGACACGCTCCCCTGCTGTGAACATGTCGTGGGGCGTTGGCCCGGATGTATCTGACTTCGTGGTGTTGAAAGCGAACCGCAAAACGCGAACACTGGTGAGGGAGACGGAGGGGTCTTCCCTGTGTCGCTAGCATCTTTTAAGGGGGTATATGCTTGGCCTGCCTTATACCATGCACGGTGCGGTACCACAAGAGGTTTTTGAGAGTCTGGATCGGGTGTGTTTGGCTGATCCGGAATAGACTTATAGTATTCTCGCAATCCGTTTCCAGGTCGCGCAGTGGTCGGCCGTCGTATTCCGAAGAACTAATTAAGGAATTAAGGGCGAGCAAGAATTCTTACAATAATGAACTTTAATGAACACCGAAAAAATCCACGACAAATGTCTTTTTTTCAAAGGCGGTGGATCATGGCGCTGCGATCAAAACGCTTCACGACGATTGCGGCTGGCAAAAACTTTGGTTGACTGCGGGCGCGAACAAGCACTGACCCGGACGGGAGATCATTTTGTGGCGCG